>NZ_JAOWHW010000109.1:0-495380 GCF_030332425.1 Citrobacter sp. Cpo142 | reverse complement strand
TGATCAGATGCCACCGGCTGAATATGAAAACCTGTATTATCAACGGCTCGGAAGTGTCTAGATTATCCGTGGCGATTCAAATATCGGAATATCTCCAACAGGGAAAGGGACGTTTTTAGGGGATAACTATATTATCACCTAGTGGCCGTAAGAATATGCGCAGAGAGAACATATTTCACAACAGCCACCTTAGTTTTATGAAAAATCATAAACCGTAGGAATATTTAAACGCATTTAAACGTCAGGCGAGCAACGCCATTAACAAGTAAGTGTGTATCAATATCAGTTCTGACTTCTTTCATAGATTTATTTTGTACCCTACAGAAATCAGAAGCCTTTTTTGTTGCAGTGCCAATAGCGCCTCGTATACGACCTGCAGCAGGAGCAGCTTCTACCTCAGTGAGGTAGTTCCCATTATCCAGTTTTTTGACATCGGACTGATATGTCAGACCCAGGCCTTGAAACTGTGTTTTATCATTTTGCACAGAGCAACCGCTTAGAAAAGTACCAATTAAAATGGTGGTGGCAATTACTAATGTTTTCATGTAAAGAACAATCCTTATGTATTTGGTTAGTCTCTATTCTACAAACTGAAATACAACATAAATTAAACCAATTGCTATTTATAGATTTGCATACAGCTATCGTATTGAATATTTAGAGAAATAAATCACACTAACCGAAAAACAAGAACGTCAGGTGATCTGTTCCATATGATTCAGAACACATCGATGTAAACATGGATCCCTAACTTCCGCTTCTTGCTCAAAGCAGACGTTTTTCCCTGCCGCATCATACATTAACGCATAGTTTCTATTAACTCTGGTCCTTGATTCTTAACATTCCCGACGGCACGTGTAACGGCATGCCATATAAATTTTTCAGCCGACACGGAACCGTCGGCAGCAATTTCCGCAGCATCTTTCCCTCCAATGTCCTGCCTCATCCATTCGCGAGCGGCTTCTGGTGAAAGTACCAGAGGCCGCCTGTCGTGTATATCTACCAGCCCTTTGTCGGCAGCAGCTGTCACTATCAGGAAACCTTCTGCTTCATCTCCACGTTCGAATGGTGTGCTGCCGATCGCCGCCATAAAAATCGGCTGACCGTCTGCCCGGTGAATAAAGTAAGGTTGTTTCTTATCGCCTTCTTTTTTCCACTCAAACCATCCATCAGCAAAGCAAATTGCGCGGCCATGCTGCCAGAGTGGTTTAAACATTCTGCTGGTGGCCGCAGTTTCAGAACGTGCGTTAATCAGCGGCGGTTTATCCCACCAACCGGGGGCGTATCCCCAGATAACTGGATCAAGATGCAACTGCTCATCACGTTCGCTCAGAAGCAGAACCTTTGTCCCTGGCGCTACGTTGAATCTTCCGATGGGTTCTGGATCGTATGGAATATCGCGTTCTGATTCATCAGCGAGCAAAGCAAGATAATCTTCACGCGTCATTGACTGTGCAAAGCGTCCACACATAGAAACCTCCAGTCATATGTCAGACTGAAAGTATAGGCGGTAACTAAAAGAGAGGACGCGTAGGTCAATGTGTACCTAAATGCGCCCTTAATTTTAATTTTGGATGGGATTTTGTTCTTATGTGTTTGAATTTAAAGTGAGTTATTTAAATTCAAAAAACCTTTTTGTAAGGTTTTACTGAAACCTGCGCATACACGCCCGCCGCCACATACGGATCGGCTTCCGCCCACGCCTGTGCCGCCTCCAAAGATTCAAATTCGGCAATCACCGTCGAGCCGGTAAAACCCGCCGCACCGGGATCGTTACTATCGACCGCTGGCATGGGGCCCGCCGTGAGCAAACGACCTTCGTCATGAAGGAGTTGCAGGCGAGCCAGATGAGCAGGGCGCACGGAGAGACGTTTTTCGAGAGAGTCTGCGATATCTTGAGCGTAAATAACATACAGCACGGGTAGAGCTCCTTGAACGGTAAAAGTCGTTAATAACGTTATTGGAAAGGCCTAACAACTGCAACGGAAAGATAACTGATATGTTAAGGCCATACTCTGAAAGCGGTTTTTTATCATAAAATCGCGTTTTAAATGTCAGTTACCGCCACGGGCTTATTGAATATGATTGCTATTTGCATTTAAAATCAGGGCCTGGTTTTTTTACTGAAACGATTATGACTTCAATGACCCTTGATTTACCTCGTCGCTTTCCCTGGCCAACTTTACTATCTGTCGGCATTCATGGTGCCGTAGTGGCTGGTTTGCTGTATACCTCGGTACATCAGGTTATTGAACTGCCTGCGCCAGCGCAGCCGATCTCTGTCACGATGGTCGCGCCTGCCGACCTTGAACCGCCTCAGGCCGTTCAGCCGCCGCCGGAACCCGTTGTCGAGCCTGAACCGGAACCAGAACCGATTCCAGAGCCACCAAAAGAGGCACCGGTGGTGATTGAAAAACCGAAGCCCAAGCCTAAACCGAAGCCAAAACCGGTGAAAAAGGTGGAAGAGCAGCCGAAACGCGATGTTAAACCAGCAGAACCGCGCCCGGCCTCCCCACTGGAAAATACGGCACCTACTCGCACAATGACCAATACCGCGCCGGCAACTACCAGCAAACCGGTGGTCAGTGCGCCATCAGGTCCACGCGCTTTAAGCCGTAATCAGCCTCAGTATCCGGCGCGAGCTCAGGCGCTGCGCATTGAAGGACGGGTAAAGGTCAAATTTAACGTAACGCCGGATGGTCGGGTTGAAAATGTGGAGATCCTGTCTGCACAGCCTGCCAATATGTTTGAGCGTGAAGTGAAAAATGCGATGCGTAGATGGCGTTATGAGGCAGGTAAACCCGGTTCCGGACTCGTGGTGAATATTGTTTTCAAATTAAACGGCACAACGCAAATCGAGTAAGCATCAGGCCGTCCGGCAATGATCAAGAGTGATCATTGCCGGATAGCATTACTGACGTGTGCTATCAGGCCAACGTGGGAATTGGACGCGGTTTCCCGTCTTTATCAACGGCAACGTAGATAAACAGAGCTTCGGTGGCTTTATAGCGCTGCCCAATAGGTTCAGAAGCGACTTTCTTCACCCAAACTTCAATATTGATGCTGATTGAGGTTGTCCCGCGTTTCACACAGCGCGCGTAACAACACACTACATCACCTACGGCGACCGGCCGCAAAAAGCTCATTCCTTCAACCCGCACCGTTACCACACGACCATGTGCGATCTCTTTGGCCTGAATCGCGCCACCTATATCCATTTGTGACATCAGCCAGCCGCCAAAAATATCACCGTTCGCGTTGGTATCGGCAGGCATGGCCAGAGTGCGTAAAACCAGTTCACCCTGGGGAGTGTTATTCGTTGTTGTCATTGTAGAACCGACTATAGAGAAAGATTACAGGCGCGATGCTACTAGAATTTGTGCGTTGAGAACAGAGGGGATGCGGCGTGCAGAGCAGATGTAAGTCAGGTTGTCAGCTCTATGGAACGCGAAGGGATAAAAATTCGCCAGATCCGCAGATCTGGCGAGCATGTATTACGATTTATCTTCTTGCGGCAGATGACGGTAAATATATACCCCACTCAGCAGCGTAAAGAATAAAGTCAGGGCGGTCAGGCCGAACACTTTGAAGTTGACCCAAATGTTCTGCGGTAGCCAAAATGCAATATAGATATTCGCCAGACCACACAGGATGAAAAAGACGGCCCAGGCTAAATTAAGTTTCGACCACACCGGCTGCGGCAGGGTCAGCTCTTTACCTAACATGCGCTGAATTAGCGGCTTTTTCATTACCCACTGGCTAACCAACAGAGCACCAGCAAACAGCCCGTAAATCACCGTTACTTTCCACTTAATGAATTCATCGTTGTGGAAAAAAATAGTCAGGCCACCAAATACGGCCACCAGGACAAAGGTGATTAACGCCATCTTCTCGACCTTGCGATAGCGAACCCAGCTGTAAATCAACACTACAGCCGTCGCGACAATCAGCGCCGAGGTCGCAGCATAGATGTCATAAAGCTTATAAAAAGCAAAAAAGACAACCAGCGGTAAAAAATCAAGAAACTGCTTCATTCTTCGATTCCGTCATCAAAAGCACCGGGTACAAGCCCGGAATGCGTTCAGGGTTTATTGGCGAATCAGCATGTACAGGCGGAACAAATAGATCAGCAACACGGCGGAGATCATATTGCTCAGCGTATTCGCCAATACCGCGCCTACATTCGGCGTAAGTACTGCAAAACTTGGCGCAAAAAGCAACAGCAGCGTTTTTGCCAGCAACCAACCGATCACTGCCGGCGCAACCAGTCGCATATTCGACCACGCCAGACGCATACTGTTGCGCATCGCGGCAAAGACACCCATTTTGTCCTGTACCAACATCACAGGGGCGAGTGCCAGCAGGATCGCCAGCAGAATACCGGGTACAACAACCAGCATAATACCGATTTGCACCAGCAGAGTAGTCAGAAAAATCAGAATAAACAGCTTCGGTAACACTGGCGCACTGGCGCCGATGGCACGTAATGCGCTGACCCGATGACCTGCTGAAATCAGCTGAATCATCAGGATGACACCCCCGGCGAGGATGGCATTACCAATCAGACCGGAAAACGTCGACGCCGCGGAAGCGCGTAGCAAAATTTGCTGTTGCTCCGGGGTCATGTTTTGCACCAGATCGAACAGCCCCACGCTGCTGGTTAACTGATCGCCTTCACTGAGTTGCGCAATTTGTGCGTCAGTGGGGGAAAAGGCATGCCCTAACACCACTGTGATAAACGCGCACAACAACGATACCAGCAAGATGGTAATGAATTGATTACGGAAAAAGTTTCCCGTGTCACGGTAAACGGACTTCGCCGTGATAGACATGCACTCTCCTTGAGTTTTGCAGGTGTTCATTTGCGGGCAATTGTACCCTGGATAACTCTACAGTGGCAGCATCGCGCGATGTATGGAAAAGCATATCTTTGTAAAGCTGCAGTAATTTTTAGCTATGACTTCAGCGTCGTGCATGAACGCTGTTTGTTATCTGCGCATCACGAGCAGATATCCATCACCCATCAGCAATGAGCTGGAGGTACTTGCACATTGAAAATATATCAAAATTGATCTGAATTAATTTAACCAGGATTTTGAATGCAAGTTCTAACTTAATCTGGATCAATAAATGTTAAATTATCAAAGTCAATGTGATCCATGTTAGATCACTTATTACTCCAATGTGGGTATATTCGTTCCGCTTTTATAACCATAACGATGGAGCGGACATGAAAAAATTAACAGTTGCAGCATTGGCTTTAACAACTCTTCTCTCTGGTAACGCATTTGCGCATGAAGCTGGAGAGTTCTTTATTCGTGCAGGTTCTGCCACCGTCAGGCCGACGGAAGGTGCAGGTGGTACGCTGGGCAGCTTAGGTGGCTTTGATGTCAGCAATAACACGCAGTTGGGTCTGACATTTACCTACATGGCAACCGACAATATCGGTGTTGAATTACTGGCAGCTACGCCGTTCCGCCATAAAATCGGCACTGCTGCAACGGGTGATATTGCCACCGTACATCATTTACCGCCGACGTTAATGGCGCAGTGGTACTTCGGTGACTCCAGCAGTAAACTGCGTCCGTACGTAGGTGTTGGGGTGAACTACACGACCTTCTTCGATGAAGGCTTTAACGACAACGGTAAAGAAGCGGGGTTATCGGACCTGAGTCTGAAAGATTCCTGGGGCGCAGCAGGGCAAGTTGGTATGGACTATCTGATTAACCGTGACTGGCTGATTAACATGTCGGTGTGGTACATGGATATCGACACCACCGCAAGCTATAAAATGGGCGGTGTACAGCAGCGAGACAGCGTACGCCTTGATCCGTGGGTGTTTATGTTCTCTGCGGGTTATCGTTTTTAAGTTTTTCTGCAAACCCCCTGCAAAACTGGTCATCAAATGGCCAGTTTTTCCATTCTTTTCCACACGTGTCGTTGTCTTGAACGGCCATTATTTTGCGCCTCTGGCCTGACTAAATTTGTGTGTCGATACCTCGCTATAAGCAGTACTGAGCTAACTTTAATAGCAAGTGTGTTTATCTGGAATATCACTTTTGTTTCTCTTCTTTTATGCATTATTGGTGCGGTTCATTTATTACGCACAAAAAACCTGAAGATAGTCAGGGGATAATTTATCCAAAATGTTAACTATTGATAAAATTAAAGTAACATATCGTAAAATTTGGATATTTTATTTTTCATGGACGAGGATTTATACGTCATGATATAATGTAATGCTAGGTTATTTACCTGTCGGCTATGTAAATGAATTTTTGAGGAGATCATTCCAGTGGGACGTAAGTGGGCAAATATTGTTGCTAAAAAAACAGCTAAAGACGGAGCAACGTCTAATGTATATGCAAAATTCGGTGTAGAAATTTATGCTGCTGCTAAACAAGGCGAACCAGACCCAGAATTAAATACATCTTTAAAATTCGTTATTGAACGTGCTAAACAAGCGCAGGTTCCAAAACACGTTATTGATAAAGCTATTGATAAAGCCAAAGGCGGCAGCGATGAAACGTTCGTGCAAGGGCGTTATGAAGGCTTTGGTCCCAGTGGCTCACTGATTATCGCTGAAACATTGACTTCAAATGTTAACCGTACGATTGCTAATGTCCGCTCAATTTTTAATAAAAAAGGCGGGAATATCGGAGCGGCTGGTTCTGTCAGCTATATGTTTGACAATACCGGAGTGATTGTATTTGAAGGGACAGATCCTGACCACATTTTTGAAATTTTGCTTAATGCTGAAGTAGATGTTCGTGATGTAACCGAAGAAGAAGGAAACATCGTTATTTATACGGAATCTACAGATCTTCACAAAGGCATTGCAGCTTTAAAAGCCGCAGGGATTACTGAATTCACTACCACAGAATTAGAGATGATTGCTCAATCAGAAATTGAACTTTCACCAGAAGATTTAGAAGTCTTTGCAGGGCTTGTTGATGCCCTTGAAGATGACGATGATGTTCAAAAAGTATATCATAACGTTGCAAATCTCTAATGATAGATTAAAAGAATCTGTCATTATGGCAGATTTTTTTAACTCATCGGGTTGTTATGAAGAAGAATATCTGGCCAGATATGTTTATTCTAAAAAATAGATAAAAACCACTATCTTAAAAAAGAAAATGTAATAATTAAAATCTCTGGCCTTAACTTCTTAGGTACGCGATAAACGTTATACGTCCAATACGCCCCGCGATATCCTGAATCCACTCAGCGCTGCTATGAACAATTGAGATGTTAACTCCATCATTCCAGGTCATCCTGATGCAAGCACAACGTGAGTTCCTCGCTTATCGCTGTCCCGACAGTATGAGTGAAGCTTTTCATCAGACTTTTCATCAGATAGTCTGGTCCGCTTCACGCTCAGAGTCGTCCAGCGATTGACAGTCTCAGGCAGTATGGAAACAATGAGTACAAGTACACTGTTATTACAAACTCGGATATTTTCCATCGTCATCAACTAAAAAGATCTGAGATAGATACCAGGTATCATTTTCTTTGGACAATTGATATTCATAAATAGGTGAATAATACTGCCTTGATAATTTGGTCGTTACGACCGCTATTTTTTCAGTAATCTGAACCGATATGATCTTCTCTTGCTCAGGGTCATGACTAGACTCAGAACCAAAAGCTATAGGCTCGCCCTGAAAACCAGGTTTTGTATATTTTTTCAAAAGCTCATTCCAACTCTTCTGGGCCTGGAGCATAACTTCTTGCTTTCCATCGTTCTGATTTCTCAGGAATGACTGGTCATTCCAATATTTATAATCCCTCTGGAAAGCGGTGACTACCTGTTCCGGAGTATTTGCCAGTATGTCCCCAGCGCTTAAAAATCCAACGCTTAACACAACTAATTTAATCAACAGATGTCTCAACAAGTTCACCCATATTTGGTATGCTTTAAACCAGTGTCTCGCAAGGGACTTTTTGAAGTCAACTTAATTAATAGTTGCACAACCAGGATGACTGAACTGTATAGATTCCGGGCATGCCTGACAGTGGTTAGCAACCAGGAAACATTCCCCTTGTTCTTTATTTAAAATTCTGGGGAAAACATCGAGCCTTTCTCCCCTTTGATGTAGTGCTACTCTTTAAGCAAACCAACTTTGAGGGTATTGATGATGATGTTGACCCGCCATCTGCTACAGCAAAAAATCACACTTCTGGAACCGTTCTCCGAAGATCAAACGGCAGCATTTGCCGTGAGTGCTGCACGTGAGTTATTGCTTTACATGGATAAAATTGAGGCGCTGGAGAAAATTATTGCGACTCCGGTTACACTACCTTATTGCAGCGCAAGTCCGGTTTGTGAGATTGAGGCGGGCTATGCCGCAGGCGTAAACGACTGCCGCGAGGCCATCCGGCGGGCAGGATATCCTATCGAAGGTGATGATTAGTTTGCGTTTATGTTAACAAATATGTGATTTTATTGTATAAATATGTAACCTAAGCGCGCGACTGCGGGCTACATCAACTTACCTGCTTCGGAGTGGCAAACATTCTCTATCAACGTACAACGCTGTTATGCAACAACATAAACGGGTAACCGATTTGGCAATACTGTTAACTATCAGGGTGGACTCGTGAAGATTGTGCAGGATAAGCTCAGAAACAGGCAGGCACTGCTGGTATCAGGGCTCATTACGTTGATATTTACTTCGTTGTTTCTGTTTATTATTTATGAACAGCGAATGGCCGCTGCCAGCGAAGGTGTCAACCGCCTGCAAGCGCGCATGATGGACATTTTTAACGATAACGAGCTGATCGCCGATGCGATTGGTGAGCGTTATCACCATATCAAAACGGGGGAACAATGCGGCGATATTTCAAAATTTGTTCTCCGGGATGAGGATGAATGGGGAATTAACGCCGATCCAAAGCGACTGCATTCGGCGACGGGGACAATGGTTGCCCAGCAAACCAGTCACAACGCGCTGTGTATGTATACGGCGGCTGAATTTATTCGCGGTATGGTCAATGAGCTAAACCCGGGCAGCTTCGATGCACATCGTTATATCATCGCCAAAAATTCAGATTATTTTTACTGGTTTATGGCTTCCGATTCACGCAATTTCAGTTTCTCAAATTCTGAAATGGCGCGGGATATCACTCAATTTTTCTACCCGCCCGTCGATTTCTATACCCGATTACTGCAAAAAAACGTCAAAAACAAAGCCCTTAGTTCGACGAATTTTTATACCGATAAAATTACCGGTGAAAAAGCTTACAGCGTGGTGAGTTATATCTACGATCTGTCTGGCAAAGAGATATCAGACCAAATCGTAGCCTATCTGGTCTATGACCATTCAAAGCCCGAATTGCAGGAAGCGTTAGCCCATGCATTTGACAACCAAATTCCACCGGAGCTGAACGTGGAGTTGGTGAATTTAACAAACCATGAGAGTCTCTGTTTATCCGGCAAATGTACAAGTCAATCCCGCTTTATGGTGCGCAATTTTTCGGAGAAATATGCACTGCACTATTCGCTATCATTAGGTCGTTTTATGGTACGCGACACACATGCTGGGATCGTGATTCTGTTGGCGCCGTTCTTTTTCATCATGATCAGTTTCTCACTCAAATCATGGCTGAATGAAAGCGACCTCAAGGTTTATATCGATACGCTGACCGGCTGTTTTAACCGCCGAATACTCGACATTATCAAGCGTCGGGATTTATCACACTGTTCGGTGGTGCTACTGGACTGCAATAAATTCAAGGCCGTCAATGATACCTGGGGCCACGCGGCAGGCGATCGCGCGCTGCAAATTATCGCCAACAGGATGCTGTCAAACACCCGCACCAGCCACGATATTGTGATTCGTACCGGCGGGGATGAATTTATGATCCTGCTGTTTCGATCACAGGCAACTGACGCTATAGCAATCGCGCAACGTATTAGCGGGCAGGTGACCAGTCATGTGTTCGTTGTGGACGGCCATACCGTGCCATTGTCAGTATCGTGGGGAATTGCAGAGGTGAACGATGAACTGGATGTGGCCATTCAGAATGCGGATAGCGCTATGTATAGAATGAAGCACACGAAAGAAGGGTGAAACCGCCAGCTGTCACTGGCGGTTGATTTAACTTACTGCTGGGTGGCGGCTTTCATTGCGCTGACAAACGCTTTCAGTTCAGTCAGCATCTGATCCGGTGCCGCAACATTTTTCTCAATGATCTTCACAATTGCCGAGCCGGAAATTGCACCGGCAGCACCGGCTTCAATAGCACCAGCGACCTGTTCAGGCGCAGAAATACCAAAGCCCTGTAAAGAAGGCGGAGCATCATATTGTTTCAGCTTTTCAACCAGATGATGCAGCGGTAATGCCGCACGATTTTCTGCACCGGTCACACCTGCACGTGAAAGCAGATAAGTGTAGCCACGGCCATAAGAGGCAATCTGGCGTAGCAGTTCTTCATCAGCGTTCGGCGGGCAGATGAAAATCGGTGCGATGTTGTGGCGGAGCGCTGCAGTTCTGAACGGGGCAGACTCCTCAACAGGCACATCGGCTACCAACACAGAATCCACACCCACTTTTTCGCACTGGGCGTAAAACTCGTCAATGCCCTTGCTGAAGACCAGGTTGGCATACATCAGCAACCCAATGGGAATCGTCGGATGCTTCTGGCGAATCAGCGCCAGCATTTCAAAGCATTGCGACGGTGTGACGCCGGCGGCAAACGCTCGCAGGGTGGCTTCCTGTATGGTCGGACCGTCTGCCAGCGGATCGGAGAAAGGAATGCCGAGCTCAAGCGCGTCGGCACCGGCTTCAATCAGCGTATCAATGATTTTCAGTGACTGCTCAACAGACGGATCGCCCAGGGTTACGAAGGGGACAAAAGCGCCTTCTTTGCGGTCCTTCAGCTGTGCAAACAGGTTTTTGTAACGTTCCATCAGATTTCCCCTCGCGCTTTCAGAATATCGTGTACGGTGAAAATGTCTTTGTCGCCGCGACCGGAGAGATTAACCACCAGTAACTGCTCTTTTTCCGGATTTTCACGCATCATTTTCAACGCGTGCGCCAGGGCATGGGAGGACTCCAGTGCCGGAATAATTCCCTCGTGCAGACACAGCGTTTTGAAGGCTTCCAGTGCTTCATCATCGGTGATTGAAACATAATCTGCGCGGCCAATGCTGTTCAGGTACGCGTGCTGTGGCCCAACCGATGGGAAGTCCAGCCCTGCAGAAATAGAGTAAGACTCTTCGATCTGTCCTTCTTCGGTCTGCATCATCGGGGACTTCATGCCGAAGTAAATCCCGACACGACCATGCTTCAACGGTGCGCCGTGCTCTCCAGACTCAATTCCGTGACCGCCCGGCTCTACGCCAATCAGACCTACGCTGGTTTCATTAATAAAATCGGCGAACATACCGATGGCGTTAGAACCGCCGCCCACGCAGGCGATAACGGCGTCCGGCAGACGGCCTTCTTTTTCCAGAATCTGCGCCTTGGTTTCTTCACCGATCATGCGCTGGAACTCACGCACAATGGTCGGGAAGGGGTGCGGACCAGCCGCCGTACCGAGCATGTAGTGCGCGGTATCGTAGCTGCCAGACCAGTCGCGAAGCGCTTCGTTACAGGCATCTTTCAGCGTTGCGGAACCGCTGTGAACGGGGATAACTTCAGCGCCCATCAAACGCATACGGAAAACGTTAGGCGACTGACGTTCAACATCTTTCGCACCCATATAAATACGGCATTTCAGACCCAGCAATGCGCTGGCGAGAGCAGATGCAACCCCGTGCTGGCCCGCGCCAGTTTCGGCGATAATTTCCGTTTTACCCATGCGCTTCGCCAGCAACGCCTGACCCAGCACCTGGTTGGTTTTGTGCGCGCCGCCGTGCAGTAAATCTTCACGCTTGAGATACAGCGTTGTGTTGGTGCCTTGAGTAATGTTCTGGCACTTGGTCAGTGCGGTTGGGCGACCTGCATAGTTTTTCAGCAGGTCTGTAAACTGCGCCTGAAATTCAGGATCCTTTTGTGCGCTGACAAAAGCTTCTTCCAGCTGGCGCAGGGCAGGCATCAGAATCTGTGGCACATACATACCGCCAAATTCACCAAAGTACGGATTGAGTAATGTTGTCATGTCCTTTTCCTTAATATGCGCGCAGCGTCTGAAAGACCGAAGCCAGAAGACGTGCATCTTTGATGCCCGGCTGTGACTCTACGCCAGAATTGAAATCGAGACCGGCACAGCCGGTTTTTGCCGCGTCAACGCAGTTATCTGCGCCGAGTCCGCCAGCCAGTAAAACGTTATCCAGCGATTGTCCGCCTAAAAGTGACCAGTCAAAGCGTTGACCGCTGCCGCCCTGGCCGTTGTCGAAGACGTATTTATCGACATGCTGATAATCACGGGCTGGCAAAGTCTCGCTGATGCTGAGCGCCTTCCAGATTTGTACCTGTGCGGGCAGTACCTCGCGCAGGGCGTCAACGTAGGACTGGTCTTCGTTACCGTGCAGTTGCACGGCAGTTAGTCCCAGTTCCGCCGCTGTTGCGCTCACGTCGGTAATATCTGAGTTGCGAAACACCCCGACGTATTGCAGCGGCGCGCCGGTCATGACCTCTCGCGCTTGTTCAACGTTGACCGCGCGCGGTGATGTGGGGACAAAAATCACGCCGCCGTAAATGGCACCCGCTTCGTATGCCGCATTTGCATCCTGAGCCCGGGTTAAACCGCAGACTTTATTCTCGCCGAGCAGTACGCGACGCACGGCGGCGTGCAGATCATCATGCGACATCAGCGCGGAGCCAATCAGAAAACCGTTGGCGAAGTGGCTGAGCTCGCGCACCTGACCATAGGTGTTGATCCCGGACTCGCTGATGACGGTAACACCGTGACCCAGTCGCGGCGCCAGTTGACGGGTACGATTCAGATCAATCGACAGGTCGCGTAAATCACGGTTGTTGATACCAACGACTTTGGCGCCCAGTGCGATAGCACGCTCCAGCTCTTCTTCGTTGCTGACTTCGGTCAGTACGCCCATTTTCAGACTGTGGGCGACGGCGGCGAGTTGACGATATTGCTCATCATCGAGCACCGACAGCATCAATAAACAGGCGTCCGCCTGGTAGAAACGTGCCAGGTAAATCTGGTAAGGATCGATAATAAAGTCCTTGCACAGAATCGGCTGCGGTGCGATGCGGCTGACGATGGGCAGGAAATCAAAGCTCCCCTGGAAATACTTCTCATCGGTCAGTACAGAGATCGCGGAAGCATAATGTTTATAGACGCCAGCAATTTGTGCCGGGTCGAAATCATCACGGATCACGCCTTTTGATGGAGATGCCTTTTTGCACTCCAGAATAAAGGCGGTGCGCGCACCTTGCAGCGCATCGTAGAAATCACGTGAGCCAGGCTGAACATCATTTTGAAAGCTGGCCAGCGGTTGTTGCTGTTTGCGGGCTTCTACCCAAATCGCCTTGTCTGCGACAATTTTCGCTAAAACGGTTTGCATCATTTACCCTCTTGCTGCCAGTGCAGTGACGCGGTCATAGGCCGCACCGCTACGCAGTACATTAATCACGGTTTGCGCATTGGCTTTTAAATCTTCTTCACCGTGCAGGCGCATTAACATGGCGACATTTGCGGCAACAGCAGCCTCATGAGCGGCTTCACCTTTACCTTGTAACAAGCGACTAAGAATGTCACGGTTTTCTTCCGGCGTGCCGCCAGCCAGCTGTTCCTGGTGGTAAGGCGTCAGACCAAAGGCTTCTGCCGTCAGTTGATAACTCTTGATTTCCCCATCGTGCAGCTCTGCCACAATGGTCGGCGCATGCAGCGAAACTTCGTCCATGCCACCACTGTGAACCACGGCTGCTCGTTGATATCCCAGCACGCGCAGCGTCTCGGCAATGGGTAGCACCAGTTCCGGGCTGTAAACGCCGATCAGCGCCAGCGGCGGATGCGCCGGGTTAATCAACGGGCCGAGCACGTTAAACAGCGTGCGGGTTTTCAACTGCTGGCGTACCGGCATGGCATGGCGAAAACCGGTGTGATATTTCGGCGCAAACAGAAAGCACACGCCGAGGTCGTCAAGCGCCTGACGGGATTTATCGGCGTTCATATCCAGATTGATGCCAAATGCCGCTAACAGATCCGAAGAGCCAGACTTGCTGGAGACGCTGCGGTTGCCGTGTTTGGCCACTTTCAGTCCGCAAGCCGCCGCAACAAAGGCGCTGGCGGTAGAAATATTGATACTGTTGCTGCCGTCACCGCCGGTACCGACAATATCGGCAAACAGATAATCAGGGCGCGGGAACGGGGCTGCGTTTTCCAGCAGCGCGGTTGCCGCACCGGCAATTTCATTCGGGTGTTCGCCACGAATTTTCATGCTTACCAGCGCCGCAGCCAGTTGTTCCGGTTTCAGTTCACCGCGTACCACGGCAGAGAACAGCTGGTGGCTTTCCTGCTGGGACAGCGTTTGGGCCTGATACAGTTTCTCCAGAATAGGTTGCAGCGTATTGGTTTGTTCAAGCTTCTGTTGCGCCCAGGCCAGCGTTTGTTCCAGCAAACGTGCGCCCTGGGTAGTCAGAATGGATTCCGGATGGAACTGGAAGCCGCAGACGCGATCGGTATCGTGACGTACCGCCATCACCATGCCGTTAAAGTGGGCGTTAATGGTCAATCCAGCAGGAACGTTGCTGCCAACCAGTGAATGATAGCGTGCCACCGGCAGCGGATTCGCCAGACCGGCAAACATCGCCTGACCGTCGTGTTCAATGCTGGACGCTTTGCCGTGCAGGATCTCTCCGGCCTGACCCACATATCCACCATAGGCTTCAACAATGGCCTGGTGTCCCAGACAAATACCGATGATTGGCAGCTTGCCGCGCAAACGGGTTAATAGCTCCGGCATGCAACCTGCTTCGCTTGGCGCACCTGGGCCTGGAGAGAGCATCAGCACCGGATTTTTCATCGTTGCTAAGCGGTCAATCAACGTCTGGGCCGGAATATGGTTGCGGTAAATCACCACGTTGTGACCATTAGTACGCAGCTGATCCGCCAGGTTATAGGTAAAAGAGTCGATATTATCGAGCAGCAGAATGTCAGCCATTAGAAGGTCTCCTGTGCGTGGTGCGCGGTGGCGATAGCACGCAGAACCGCGCGCGCTTTATTACGGGTTTCATCGGCTTCAGACTGCGGTACAGAATCCAGAACAATCCCGGCACCGGCTTGTACGGTGGCAATACCGTCTTCCACGAGGGCGGAGCGAATGACAATACAGGTATCCAGATCGCCATGCGCCGTGAAGTAACCTACCGCACCGCCGTAGCTGCCACGGCGACGACCCTCTGCCTCGGCGATAAGCTGCATGGCGCGAACTTTTGGCGCTCCGCTTAACGTGCCCATATTCATACAGGCGCGGTAAGCGTGCAGCACATCCAGATCGCTACGCAGTTCACCAACCACGCGCGAAACCAGGTGCATAACGAAGGAGTAACGATCGACTTTGGTGAGATCAGCAACGTAGCGACTGCCCGGCGTACAGATACGCGCCAGGTCGTTACGCGCCAGGTCAACCAGCATCAGGTGCTCAGAAAGCTCTTTATGGTCGGTTCGCATCTCCAGCTCGATACGGCTGTCGAGGTCGCGGTCAAGCGAACCGTCCGCACGACGACCGCGCGGGCGAGTGCCAGCAATCGGGTAGATCTCAATCTGGCGGCTGGTGGCATCGTATTTCAGCGAGCTTTCCGGGGAGGCGCCAAACAGCGTGAAATCGTTGTCCTGCATGAAAAACATGTATGGGCTGGGGTTACTTTTCTTCAGCACATAGTAGGCCGCCAGCGGAGATGGGCAGGGCAGCGAGAAACGGCGGGATGGCACCACCTGGAAAATTTCGCCCGCGCGAATCGCTTTTTGCATGCCACGAACTACGGCGCCAAACTCTTCATCGCTCTGATTGCACTCGCAGCGCATCTGCGGGACTTCAGTGACGGGCAATGGCGGCGCAGGCTCGGTAAGCTGCTGGCTCAACTGCGCCAGACGAGCGTTAAGACGCTGTTTTTCCGCATCATTGGGGGTAAAAACACTGGCCTGAATACGAGTGCTTTTTTTCTGGTGGTCGATAACCATCAGCGTTTCTGCCAGATAGAAGCAGTAGTCAGGGCAACGGTTGCCCGCTTCAAGCTGAGGTAAATCTTCAAAACCGGCAACCAGGTCGTAGGAAAACAGACCGCCGAAGAACATCGCTTCACGTTCTTGTACAGGAACATTCACCAGCTCCTGCAGTAAGCGGAAAGCGTCAAATACGGAAAGAGAACATAAGCGGGCGTCTTCATCCAGCAGCGGGCTGACAGCGGGGAATCGCAGATGACGACCATTCGGCTGTTTTTCATTCTCAACGCCAGCGGGCAGGGCTGCATCCAGTAGGGGCAGCAGCGATGCGCCGTTTGCGGATAATACCTGAATGGTGACGGTGTCACCGAGAGCGGTAATGCGTAATGCGCTATCGACCAGCAGCAGGCTCTTCAGATCGTCTTTGCTGTCGATATCTGCAGATTCCAGCAGCAGCGTTGCCGGACGTGCGCCACACACCTGATGAAACAGCGCTGTCGGATTCTCACGGTAGGCGGCATCGCAGGCAAGCAGTTCGAGTGTCGGTTTTTGAGTTTGCATCGTTATTCTCATTAATTTTGTTCAAAAAAAAGCCCGCTCATTTGGCGGGCCGGGTATCTGGTTGCATATTGCAGACGTAAGACACTGCCCGAAATCAGGAAGTGCGCCACCAACCGTGCAGAACAAATGTTGCTTTCATCTCAGATACCTTCTTCATGTGAACTTGCGTACTAGTTAACTAGTTCGATGGAGTAAAGTCAACACCTGATTTCAGTATATTTGTCGAAACCGCTATGATGAGCGTGTTACGACATTTATTGAAACGGGAGCCGCCTTGAGCGACACGAATTACGCAGTGATTTATGACCTGCACAGTCATACTACAGCCTCCGATGGGCGGTTAACGCCAGAAGCCTTAGTACACCGTGCGGTAGAGATGCGAGTCGGTACACTGGCGATCACCGATCATGACACCACGGCGGGCATTGCGGCGGCAAGAGAAGAAATTTCACGTTCGGGTTTAGCGTTAAATTTGATCCCTGGCGTCGAGATATCAACGGTTTGGGAAAACCATGAGATCCATATAGTGGGTCTGAACATCGATATCGACCATCCAATGATGTGCGAATTTCTGGCGCAACAAACGGAACGTCGTCAGCAGCGTGCGCGCCTGATTGCCGAACGACTCGACAAAGCGCATATCCCCGGCGCGTTGGAAGGGGCGTTACGTCTGGCTGATGGCGGCGCGGTTACGCGGGGCCATTTTGCGCGTTTCCTGATGGAATGCGGAAAAGCCACAACCATGGCGGATGTCTTTAAAAAATATCTTGCCCGTGGGAAAACCGGTTACGTTCCGCCACAGTGGTGTACAATAGAACAAGCTATTGATGTCATTCATCATTCTGGCGGTAAGGCTGTTCTGGCTCATCCTGGGCGGTACGATCTTAGCGCTAAGTGGCTGAAAAGACTGGTTGCGCATTTTGCTGAACATCGCGGCGACGCGATGGAAGTAGCACAGTGCCAGCAGTCTCCCAATGAACGCACCCATCTGGCGACGCTTGCGCGTTCGCATCAACTGTGGGCATCGCAAGGGTCCGATTTTCATCTACCCTGCCCATGGATTGAGTTGGGGCGTAAACTTTGGTTGCCCGCAGGCGTAGAAGGCGTCTGGCAACTTTGGGAGCAGCCCGAGATCACAGAGAGGAAAGTATGAGCCAGTTTTTTTATATTCATCCCGAAAACCCGCAGCAGCGACTGATCAATCAGGCCGTTGAAATCGTGCGTAAAGGTGGGGTGATCGTCTATCCAACCGATTCCGGCTATGCGTTGGGCTGCAAAATTGAAGATAAAGGCGCAATGGAGCGCATTTGCCGCATCCGTCACCTGCCGGACGGGCACAACTTTACGCTGATGTGCCGTGACTTGTCTGAACTGTCGACCTATTCGTTTGTCGACAACGTGGCCTTTCGTTTAATTAAAAACAACACGCCGGGCAACTACACCTTCATCCTGAAAGGGACGAAAGAAGTTCCGCGCCGTTTGTTGCAGGAAAAACGAAAGACCATTGGCCTGCGTGTGCCTTCGAATCCGATAGCGCTGGCGCTGCTTGAAGCGCTGGGCGAACCGATGCTCTCTACATCGCTGATGTTGCCTGGCAGTGAATTTACCGAGTCAGATCCGGAAGAAATTAAAGACCGCCTGGAAAAACTGGTGGATTTGATTATCCACGGCGGCTATCTCGGCCAGCAGCCGACCACGGTCATCGATTTAACCGACGATTCTCCGGTGGTGTTGCGTGAAGGCGTCGGTGACGTTAAACCTTTCTTATAAGGGCGCGAACCGCTATACTACGCGGCCT
This sequence comes from Citrobacter sp. Cpo142, assembly GCF_030332425.1. Lineage (NCBI taxonomy): Bacteria > Pseudomonadati > Pseudomonadota > Gammaproteobacteria > Enterobacterales > Enterobacteriaceae > Citrobacter > Citrobacter sp. Cpo142. The sequence goes on along the minus strand of NZ_JAOWHW010000109.1, from coordinate 476,944 downwards.
TAAAATGGCGCTGACTGGCGCCGTTGATTCTCCTGTTCGACGCCTGTGAAGGCGACATCTAAAGGAAGCTCTATGAGCGAAAAGTTACAAAAAGTGCTGGCGCGCGCTGGCCACGGTTCTCGCCGTGAAATCGAATCTATTATTGCCGCGGGTCGCGTGAGCGTTGATGGCAAAATTGCCACGCTCGGCGATCGCGTTGAAGTCACTCCGGGTCTGAAAATCCGTATCGACGGCCATCTGATTTCGGTTAAAGAGTCTGCGGAGCAAATCTGCCGCGTTCTGGCCTATTACAAGCCAGAAGGCGAACTGTGTACCCGTAACGACCCGGAAGGTCGTCCGACCGTGTTCGATCGTTTACCAAAACTGCGTGATGCGCGCTGGATTGCCGTAGGGCGCCTGGACGTGAATACCTGCGGTTTACTGCTGTTTACCACCGATGGTGAACTGGCTAACCGTCTGATGCACCCAAGCCGCGAAGTTGAACGTGAATATGCGGTACGTGTGTTTGGTCAGGTTGATGATGCAAAACTGCGCGACCTGAGTCGTGGCGTGCAGCTGGAAGATGGTCCGGCGGCATTTAAAACGATCAAGTTCAGCGGTGGTGAAGGGATTAACCAGTGGTATAACGTTACGTTGACCGAAGGGCGTAACCGTGAAGTCCGTCGCCTGTGGGAAGCTGTAGGTGTACAGGTAAGCCGTCTTATTCGTGTTCGTTACGGTGATATCCCGCTGCCGAAAGGTCTGCCGCGTGGTGGCTGGACGGAGCTTGACCTCGCGCAGACCAACTATCTGCGTGAACTGGTGGAGCTGAAGCCGGAAACGACTTCTAAAGTTGCCGTCGAGAAAGATCGTCGTCGCATGAAGGCAAATCAGATCCGTCGTGCGGTGAAGCGCCACTCACAGGTCGGTAGCAGCCGTCGTCCGGGTGGTCGTAGCAACAACGGTTAATCATGACCAGGCCTGATAAGCAAAGCGCTATCAGACGTTAGCGTGGAGCCGGATGCGGCGCAAGCGCCTTATCCGGCCTGGTGTCAGTAATCGATCCCTATCTGGGCCTTCACGCCCGCTTCAAACGCATGCTTGACCGGGCGCAGCTCGCTGACCGTATCCGCTAACTCCAGAATATCGCGATGACATCCACGGCCGGTGATAATCACCGTTTGATGGGCAGGGCGCGCATTTAGGGCAGTGATGACCTCTTCAAGCGGCAGATAGTCGTATGCCACCATATAGGTCAGCTCGTCCAGCACCACCATATCCAGTTCATCGTCGGCCAGCATCCGCTTGCCGTGTTCCCACACGGCCATACAGGCCGCGGTGTCGGACTCACGGTTTTGCGTTTCCCAGGTAAATCCTGTTGCCATAACCTGAAACTCTACGCCGTGGGGTTCAAGTAAGTTACGTTCTCCGTTTGGCCACGTACCTTTAATAAATTGTACGACGCCGACTTTTTTACCGTGGCCCACCGCGCGCGTGGCGGTACCGAATGCGGCGGTGGTTTTACCCTTACCATTTCCGGTGAACACGATGATGATCCCGCGCTCGTCCTTCGCTGCGGCAACGCGTGCGTCAACCCGATCTTTTACGCGCTGTTGACGTTGCTGATAGCGTTCTTCACTCATTGGGCAATTCCTGGTTTACGGCCCGGCTGGGCGTCAAAAGTCATACCGGTTTTACGGCGGCTGTCATCGCCCATCAGCCACAGGTAGAGCGGCATAATATCGGCGGGGGTTTTCAATTTTTGTGGATCTTCCGTGGGGAATGCGCTGGCTCGCATGCCAGTACGTGTTCCACCAGGATTGATACAGTTTACGCGCAGATGACGGTTTTGATACTCATCAGCCAGCACCTGCATCATCCCTTCGGTAGCAAATTTTGAGGTGGCATATGCCCCCCAATTGGCGCGTCCCTGGCGACCGACGCTGGAAGAGGTAAAGACCAGCGATCCGGCATCGGATTTGAGTAACAACGGCAGCAATGCCTGAGTTAGCATAAAAGTGGCATTCACATTCACCTGCATCACATCCTGCCAGACCTGCGGGTTTTGCTCGCTCATTGGACAAATATCGCCGAGTAATCCGGCGTTATGCAGTACGCCATCCAGACGCGGGAAATGTGCGGCAATGCGCTGCGCAAGCTGGTGACATTCTTCAGAGGTACAGGTCAGTAAATCCAGTGTAAACCACTGTGGTTGTGTTCCGTTTTCATCGGCGATAGTGCGGGCAACCTGACGCAGTTTTTCTTCGTTACGCCCAAGCAGGATAACGGTCGCGCCATAGCGTGCATAGGTCTGCGCGGCTTCGCGTCCGATACCATCGCTGGCACCGGTGACAAGAATAATGCGGCCCTGTAAAAGGTCTTGTTTAGGTTGGTAATGCACGGCTACTCCTCGGCGACGCCCTGGCCATCTCGTTCGCAATAACTTTTGGGCTTTATGCCTTAAACCCTGTTCTTTTTCAATCAGCCAAAGGCAATAACACCGCAAAATGAACGCTTTGTCATGCTTTTTACTGATTCAGCACTGGATGTATGAAGCAAGACGAGGTGACACGCCTGTTGTACACTGAGCGGAAGTCGCGTTGTTTAACCAAGGTGGGTCTTGTGGAATTGTTGTCTGAATATGGGCTGTTTTTGGCAAAAATTGTCACTGTCGTGGTGGCTATTGCAGTGGTGGTGATGCTGATCGTAAACGCGACACAACGCAAACGTCAGCGTGGGGAATTGCGGGTTATTAACCTCAGCGATCAATATAAAGAGATGAAGGAAGACTTGTCGCTAGCCTTATTGGATGGGCATCAGCAAAAATTCTGGCATAAGGCGCAGAAAAAGAAACAGAAGCTGGAGGCGAAGGCCGCCAAGGCAAAAGCGAAACTGGGTGACAGCACGTCATCTGATAAACCTCGTGTATGGGTGCTTGATTTTAAAGGCAGTATGGATGCCCATGAGGTCAGCGCATTACGCGAAGAGGTGACGGCGGTGCTGGCGGTTGTTAAACCTCAGGATCAGGTGGTGGTTCGTCTGGAAAGCCCGGGTGGTGTGGTACATGGCTATGGCCTGGCTGCATCGCAATTGCAACGTCTGCGCGATAAGCAGATCCCGCTGACCGTTACGGTAGATAAAGTCGCTGCGAGCGGCGGATATATGATGGCCTGTGTGGCGGATAAAATTGTCTCGGCGCCGTTTGCTATCGTCGGCTCAATTGGCGTGGTGGCGCAGATCCCGAACTTTAACCGCTTCCTGAAAGGGAAAGATATTGATATCGAACTGCACACCGCCGGACAGTACAAGCGTACGCTGACCTTACTCGGTGAAAATACGGAAGAAGGACGGCAGAAATTCCGCGAAGATCTGAACGAAACGCATCATCTATTTAAAGATTTTGTGCATCGCATGCGTCCGACTCTGGACATTGAGCAGGTTGCCACGGGTGAACACTGGTTTGGTCAACAGGCGCTGGCAAATGGGCTGGTGGATGAGATCAATACCAGCGATGAGGTGATCCTCGGGCTGATGGAAGGTCGTGAAGTGTTGAACGTTCGCTATCTGCAGCGTAAAAAGCTGATGGATCGTTTTACCGGTAGTGCGGCGGAGAGCGCCGATCGTTTGCTGATGCGCTGGTGGCAGCGGGGGCAGAAGCCACTGATGTAAAATTGTCATTGCCGGATAGCGCTGCTCACATATCCTATCCGGCCTACAAATATGCATCAATGTAGGCTGGATAAGGCGTTGCTGCCATCCGGCAAATTATTTCTCGTATTAATCGATCAAGTGATACTTTTCAGAAAGTACGTGCGCCAGGTGTTTAAACATATTAAACACAGCCGTACTTTTGGGCGTTGGTAGCCCTTGCTCGTCTAAAAAGTAATCTCCGCTGAAAACCAGCACGCCGTTTCGCTGCGTAACGCCGGTGGCGACAATCCCAGCCAGCGTGTCCTCATGCTCACGAATGATTTTGTTGGCTTCAATCAGCAGTGTTTCGCGATCGATGGGTTGAGTGTCTTTATGCATGATTTACTCCTTAAACAAGGACATTAGTCTACGCTGAGCCCGCCTTATGGGCAAATATTCCCTGACATAAATGAAGGTTTTACGACAGTGTTACAACTGGCGAGATTTGTTTTTGCATGCTAATAAAGTTGCGTAACGCATTTTATCAGGTACAGTGTGACGCTTTCGTCAATCTGGCAACAGATTTGCTTGACATTCGACCAATACTTCGTCGTGCTAGAGCGTTTGTGAGCAAAAAAGCCTGTTAACTCAGTTACATGAGAGTTACATTACAAGCGCAAATCAGTTTAAGGGGTTGATATCCGCCGACGCAGAGACCATATCGATGTCTCGTCGCCAGTGGAAGGTGAATCAACGTGCGACGCATTCTGGAAGAATCAAATTAGGTAAAGGTGAATATGGGTAAAGCTCTTGTCATCGTTGAGTCCCCGGCAAAAGCCAAAACGATCAACAAGTATCTGGGTAATGACTACGTGGTGAAATCCAGCGTCGGTCATATCCGTGATTTGCCGACCAGTGGCTCAGCAACTAAAAAGAGCGCCGACTCAACCTCCACCAAAACGGCTAAAAAGCCCAAAAAGGATGAACGTGGCGCTCTCGTCAACCGTATGGGTGTTGACCCGTGGCACAACTGGGATGCGCGCTATGAAGTGCTGCCTGGTAAAGAGAAAGTTGTTTCTGAACTGAAGCAACTGGCTGAAAAAGCCGACCACATCTATCTCGCAACCGACCTTGACCGCGAAGGGGAAGCCATTGCATGGCACCTGCGGGAAGTCATCGGTGGCGACGACACCCGCTACAGCCGCGTGGTGTTTAACGAAATTACCAAAAATGCTATTCGCCAGGCGTTTGAAAAACCGGGCGAGTTGAACATCGATCGTGTTAATGCGCAACAGGCGCGCCGCTTTATGGACCGTGTTGTGGGCTATATGGTGTCGCCACTGCTGTGGAAAAAAATTGCGCGTGGTCTGTCTGCCGGTCGCGTACAGTCTGTGGCTGTGCGTCTGGTGGTTGAGCGTGAACGCGAAATCAAAGCATTTGTTCCAGAAGAGTTCTGGGAAATTGATGCTAACACGACCACGCCGGGCGGCGACGCGTTGCCGCTTGAGGTGACGCATCAAAATGATAAACCGTTCCGTCCTGTAAATCGGGAACAAACGCTTGCCGCTGTTAGCCTGTTGGAAAAAGCGCGCTATAGCGTCCTGGAACGTGAAGATAAACCGACCAGCAGCAAGCCGGGCGCGCCGTTCATCACTTCCACGCTGCAGCAGGCCGCCAGCACGCGTCTGGGCTTTGGTGTGAAGAAAACCATGATGATGGCGCAGCGCTTGTATGAAGCGGGTTACATCACTTACATGCGTACTGACTCAACCAACCTGAGCCAGGATGCTGTCACCATGGTTCGCGATTACATCAGTGATAATTTTGGCAAAAAATATTTGCCGGAGAGCGCGAACCAGTACGCCAGCAAAGAGAACTCGCAGGAAGCACACGAAGCTATCCGTCCTTCCGATGTCGCCGTACTGGCGGAATCGCTGAAAGATATGGAGGCCGATGCGCAAAAACTGTATCAGCTGATCTGGCGCCAGTTTGTAGCTTGTCAGATGACGCCAGCGAAATATGACTCTACCACCCTGACCGTGGGGGCGGGTGATTTCCGTCTGAAAGCGCGCGGTCGTATTCTGCGCTTCGATGGTTGGACCAAAGTGATGCCCGCGCTGCGTAAGGGCGATGAAGATCGCATCCTACCGGCGGTGGACAAAGGCGATACCTTGACGCTTATCGAGCTGACACCTGCGCAGCACTTCACCAAGCCGCCAGCACGCTTCAGTGAAGCTTCGCTGGTTAAAGAGCTTGAAAAGCGTGGCATTGGTCGTCCATCCACCTATGCGTCGATCATCTCTACGATTCAGGATCGCGGTTATGTTCGCGTTGAAAACCGTCGCTTCTACGCTGAAAAAATGGGTGAAATCGTCACCGATCGTCTGGAAGAAAACTTCCGCGAGCTGATGAACTACGATTTTACCGCGCAGATGGAAGACAGCCTCGACCAGGTGGCGAATCACGAAGCCGAATGGAAGGGCGTACTCGACAACTTCTTCACTGATTTTACTCAGCAGTTAGATAAAGCCGAGAAAGATCCTGAAGAGGGCGGTATGCGTCCGAACCAGATGGTACTGACCAGCATTGATTGCCCGACCTGCGGACGCAAGATGGGTATTCGTACCGCCAGTACCGGCGTTTTCCTTGGTTGCTCTGGCTACGCACTTTCCCCGAAAGAGCGTTGTAAAACCACCATTAACCTGGTGCCGGAAAACGAAGTATTGAACGTGCTGGAAGGCGACGACGCGGAAACGAACGCATTGCGCGCCAAACGCCGCTGCCAGAAGTGCGGTACGGCAATGGACAGCTATCTCATCGATCCTAAGCGTAAATTGCATGTGTGTGGTAATAACCCAACTTGCGATGGCTACGAGATCGAAGAGGGTGAATTCCGTATCAAGGGTTATGATGGTCCTATCGTAGAGTGCGAAAAATGTGGTTCTGAAATGCACCTGAAAATGGGACGTTTCGGCAAGTACATGGCGTGTACCAACGACGAGTGTAAAAACACCCGTAAGATCCTGCGTAACGGTGAAGTTGCTCCGCCGAAAGAAGATCCGGTTCCGCTGCCGGAACTGCCGTGTGAAAAATCTGACGCGTATTTCGTGTTACGTGATGGTGCTGCAGGTATCTTCCTGGCGGCCAATACGTTCCCGAAATCACGTGAGACTCGTGCGCCGTTGGTGGAAGAGTTGTATCGCTTCCGGGATCGCCTGCCGGAAAAACTGCGTTATCTGGCAGATGCGCCGCAAACTGACCCGGATGGTAACAAGTCTATGGTTCGTTTCAGCCGTAAAACCAAGCAGCAATACGTTGCTGCTGAGAAAGACGGTAAGGCGACTGGCTGGTCCGCGTTCTTCGTTGACGGTAAATGGGTAGAAGGGAAGAAATAACCGCGTTTCGGCTGAATTTCTCCTCAAAGGGTCGCGTAAGCGGCCCTTTTTGTTTCTGGCATATTATTTTTTGTCATACCTATACAGCGTACATATAAATGATATAGTGGTTATAGTTAACAGTCTTTTTATTATTAAATCGTATTAGCAGTGCCCACGAGCCTGCACTGGAACGATGATTTGATGGCCCGAATCGGGATGGCATAACATGAAATTACAGCAGCTTCGCTACATTGTTGAGGTGGTGAATCACAACCTTAATGTCTCCTCAACGGCGGAAGGGCTTTATACCTCTCAGCCCGGTATCAGTAAGCAAGTTCGTATGCTGGAAGATGAACTTGGCATCCAGATTTTCGCCCGTAGCGGTAAGCATCTGACCCAGGTTACGCCAGCGGGGCAGGAAGTCATCCGTATTGCGCGCGAAGTTCTGTCTAAGGTGGACGCCATTAAGTCTGTTGCTGGTGAACATACCTGGCCGGACAAAGGTTCGCTGTATATCGCCACCACGCATACTCAGGCACGTTACGCATTACCGAACGTGATTAAAGGTTTTATTGAGCGTTATCCTCGTGTTTCATTGCATATGCACCAGGGATCGCCAACGCAAATTGCCGAAGCCGTCTCGAAAGGGAATGCGGATTTTGCTATCGCGACGGAAGCCTTGCACCTGTATGACGACCTGGTGATGCTACCTTGCTATCACTGGAACCGTTCGATTGTCGTCACGCCGGATCATCCGTTGGCGGGCAAATCCTCGGTTTCTATTGAGGAACTGGCGCAGTATCCGCTTGTCACCTACACCTTTGGATTTACCGGACGTTCGGAGCTGGACACCGCGTTTAACCGTGCGGGTCTGGAGCCGCGTATTGTCTTTACCGCGACCGATGCTGATGTCATTAAAACCTATGTTCGTCTGGGGCTCGGCGTGGGTGTGATTGCCAGTATGGCGGTTGATCCTGTTTCCGATCCTGACCTGGTACGTGTGGATGCGCATGATATTTTCAGCCATAGCACCACCAAAATTGGTTTTCGTCGCAGCACCTTCTTACGTAGTTACATGTATGATTTCATTCAACGTTTCGCGCCGCATCTGACGCGTGATGTGGTGGACACGGCGGTGGCACTGCGTTCCAACGATGATATTGAAGCCATGTTTAAAGATATTAAATTGCCTGAGAAATAATAACGGCCATAACCTCGTCGGTATCCATAAGCATAAAGCGATACCGACGGGAGAGTTTGAATTTATTCATTATTTCTCACCACATATATTAACCATATATTATTTATGGAAAAAGTTCTCTAAAGTAGTTTCAAATTAGTCAGCTTGCCAAAAATCACTCTCAAATATTCATAACTGATCAAACAATTGATTTATTCATCAGATCGAGTCCGAAAATTAACTGGCTTTTTCTCACCTTTTTTATTAGGATTCCTCCTATCTGATGATTAATTGTACCAATTGTTTGGTGCCTAAATGATAAGTGATTTCGATAGTATGAGGTTAGCGATGCCTTCAGGAAACCAGCCAGCACGCCGGAATCCCGCGATGAAACGTAAAGCCTGGTTCGCCGTGTTTCTTGGCTCTGCCGTATTCTGGATTATTGTCGCGCTCGTGGCCTGGAACGTGTGGGGGTAAGTATGTCCGCACCGAAGCAGCACTCTACTATGACGCCAGCGTCTCATGAACATGAACATGAACATGAACACGAGAGCAAAACCGTCGCCGAGAAGGGGCCGAAGATACCCGAATCCTGGAAACTTTCTCCTGAACAACGGGCGTTTATTGATCTGTTAACGGATGATGATGAACAGAAACAATAGTTCGTACGTATTTTATAATAATAACGATTACCTCGTGGTCTTAAATATCGAATCGTTTATCCCATGTATTCACCATCAGCCACCTAATCAACGTATTATCGATTGCGCTATTGCCTGCTGAATATCCATCCTATTAATCTACACGGCTAGACCTTCCTCCTCACCATTGACCTCACTTCGCGCTTTTGTATCGCGCGCTACTTTTATCAATTTGAGTTGTTATCAAAGCGTTACATTTTGTTTGTGTTATCTTTAATACTAACCCTGAGGAAATCAGGGGATCCAACCCTGTCATTTAAGGAGGAGCTATGTCGTCGACCCTACGAGAAGCCAGTAAGGACACATTGCAGGTTAAAGATAAAACCTACCGCTACTACAGTTTACCTCTGGCCGCTAAATCACTGGGTGATATCACCCGACTACCCAAATCGCTGAAAGTGTTGCTGGAAAACCTGCTTCGTTGGCAGGATGGTAATTCCGTTACCGAAGATGATATTCATGCGCTCGCGCATTGGCTGAAGACCGCCCATGCCGATCGTGAAATTGCCTATCGACCCGCTCGTGTTCTGATGCAGGATTTTACCGGCGTGCCGGCGGTGGTCGATCTTGCCGCTATGCGTGAAGCGGTGAAACGTCTGGGAGGAGATACGGCAAAAGTGAATCCGCTTTCGCCAGTGGACCTTGTCATTGACCATTCGGTAACGGTGGACCGTTTTGGTGATGATGATGCTTTCGAAGAAAACGTTCGCCTGGAAATGGAACGTAACCATGAGCGTTATGTGTTCCTGAAATGGGGACAGCAGGCATTTAGTCGCTTCAGCGTTGTACCGCCGGGAACGGGGATTTGCCACCAGGTTAACCTTGAATACCTTGGCAAAGCCGTCTGGAGCGAGTTGCAAGACGGTGAGTGGGTGGCTTACCCTGACACGTTGGTCGGAACCGATTCCCATACGACAATGATTAATGGTCTCGGTGTGCTGGGATGGGGCGTTGGAGGCATTGAGGCTGAAGCAGCAATGCTGGGACAACCGGTTTCTATGCTTATCCCGGATGTTGTGGGCTTCAAACTGGTGGGCAAACTGCGGGAAGGCATCACCGCTACCGACCTGGTTTTAACCGTCACCCAGATGCTGCGTAAGCACGGCGTGGTCGGTAAATTCGTTGAATTCTACGGTGATGGCCTGGACACCTTACCGCTGGCCGATCGGGCAACCATTGCTAACATGTCACCGGAATACGGCGCAACCTGCGGTTTCTTCCCGATCGATGACATCACTCTTGAATATATGCGTCTGAGTGGACGCAGTGAGGAGCAGGTTGAGTTGGTCAGCGCCTATGCCAAAGCGCAGGGAATGTGGCGTAATCCAGGGGATGAACCCGTATTTACCAGTTCACTGGAGCTGGATATGGGCAGTGTGGAAGCTAGCCTTGCCGGACCGAAGCGTCCGCAGGATCGGGTAGCACTGGCTGATGTCCCGAAAGCGTTTTCGGCGAGTAATGAACTCGAAGTAAATAGCTCGCTGAAAGATCGTCAGCCAGTGGACTATACAATGAACGGTCATCAGTACAAGCTGCCGGATGGTGCGGTGGTTATTGCTGCGATCACTTCCTGTACCAACACCTCTAACCCAAGCGTATTGATGGCAGCGGGTCTGCTGGCGAAAAAAGCAGTGACGCTTGGTCTGAAACGTCAGCCGTGGGTGAAAGCCTCGCTGGCGCCAGGATCGAAGGTGGTGTCTGACTATCTGGCGCAGGCTGGGTTCACGCCGTATCTTGATGAGCTGGGATTTAACCTAGTGGGCTACGGCTGTACCACCTGTATTGGTAACTCGGGTCCGTTACCCGATCCTATCGAGACAGCTATCAAAAAAGGCGATCTTACCGTTGGCGCCGTGCTTTCCGGCAACCGAAACTTTGAGGGGCGTATCCATCCGCTCGTGAAGACCAACTGGTTGGCATCTCCGCCGCTGGTGGTGGCCTACGCGCTGGCGGGGAATATGAACATCAATCTGACGAAAGATCCGTTAGGGCATGACAGAAAGGGCGATCCCGTATATCTGAAAGATATCTGGCCGACGGCTCAGGAAATTGCACGTGCCGTGGAGCAGGTTTCTACCGCCATGTTCCATAAGGAGTACGCTGAAGTCTTTGAGGGCACGCCGGAATGGAAAGCAATCCAGGTTGATCGGGCTGATACCTATGGCTGGCAGTCTGACTCAACTTATATCCGCTTGTCGCCATTTTTCGATGGCATGCAGGCTACGCCGGATCCAGTCAAGGACATTCACGGCGCGCGTATTCTGGCTATGCTTGGAGATTCCGTCACCACCGACCATATTTCTCCTGCCGGCAGTATCAAGCCGGATAGCCCGGCAGGTCGTTATCTGCAAAGCCACGGCGTGGAGCGTAAAGATTTTAACTCCTACGGTTCACGGCGCGGGAATCATGAAGTAATGATGCGCGGTACCTTTGCCAATATTCGTATTCGCAATGAGATGGTGCCCGGCGTTGAAGGTGGGATGACGCGTCATTTGCCGGGAACTGAGGTAGTGGCTATCTATGATGCGGCTATGCAATATCAACAGGAGAATATCCCCCTGGCGGTTATTGCCGGGAAAGAGTATGGCTCTGGCTCCAGTCGCGACTGGGCGGCAAAAGGCCCGCGCTTACTGGGGGTTCGCGTGGTTATCGCAGAGTCCTTTGAGCGAATTCACCGTTCTAACCTGATTGGTATGGGGATTTTGCCGCTGGAATTCCCACAGGGCGTCACGCGTAAAACGCTGGGACTAACCGGTGAGGAAGCGATCGATATTACGGATCTGCAAAACATCAAACCGGGTGCAACAGTGCCGGTGAGTATGGTTCGCTCGGATGGACGTAAAGACGTGGTTTTATGCCGCTGCCGTATCGATACCGCAACGGAGCTAACCTACTACCAAAACGATGGCATTCTGCACTACGTGATTCGTAATATGTTGAGCTAGAATGTAAAAAGCCTGCGAGAGCAGGCTTTTTTATCGGCGGTAACAACTATTACTTGCCCAGCAAATGTCCCATCTTGGCGGCTTTGGTGTCCAGGTAATGTTCATTGTTCGGGTTACGACCCACAATCAGCGGCACGCGTTCAACAATATTGATTCCCGCTTCGGTCAGAATTTCCACTTTTTTCGGGTTATTGGTCAGCAAACGAACTTCGTCCACACCAAGCAGCTTGAACATATCCGCACACAGCGTGAAATCACGCTCATCTGCCGCAAAGCCCAACTGATGATTAGCTTCAACGGTATCATAACCCTGGTCCTGCAACGCGTAGGCGCGGATTTTATTGAGCAGACCGATATTGCGTCCTTCCTGACGATGATAAAGCAGGATACCGCGCCCTTCTTCAGCAATATGGGTGAGAGCCGCTTCGAGCTGGAAGCCGCAATCGCAACGCAGGCTAAACAATGCATCGCCAGTCAGACATTCGGAGTGGACACGCGCCAGGACAGGCGTTTGGCCTGTGATATCGCCAAAAACCAGTGCGACGTGATCGTGTCCGGTTGCCAGTTCTTCAAATCCCACCATCAGGAAATCACCCCAGGGGGTTGGCAGTTTGGCTTCTGCCACACGTTTAAGCTGCATGTAATTCTCCAGATTATGCTGGCACTGTCGTGCCGTCGCCTGTTGGCTTCTGTTCTATATTGCACTATTTTGCCATAAGGCAACGATGTTCACCTAATCGCGACAACGGATTCGCTTTTGGAATGGCACAAAATTGTCAATTTCCCCGGCATGCGCTTTTTTCAGTTATGATTGTGAGACTTATCGACGAAAGGAGAGGCAATGCTGTCAATTGCAAAGCGCACTGCGGTCGGGGCCGGGCTGCTACTTATTATGCCGGCTGCCGTATGGGTATCGGGCTGGAGCTGGCAGCCGGGACATAACGTTTGGTGGCTAAAATCTCTGTACTGGATAACGGAAACGGTGACGCAGCCGTGGGGCATTATCACTCACGTTGTTCTCTGCGCATGGTTTCTGTGGTGTCTGCGTTTTCGTCTGAAAGCTGCGGTAATGCTGTTTGCGATCCTGGCTGCGGCAATTTTAGTCGGTCAGGGCGTAAAGTCCTGGGTTAAAGACAGGGTGCAGGAACCTCGGCCCTTTGTCGTGTGGCTGGAAAAAACGCACCATATCCCTGTTGATGAGTTCTACACTTTAAAACGTAAAGATCGTGGTCACTTAGTTAAAGAGCAATTGGCCGAACAACAGGATATTCCGACGTTTCTACGTAAGCACTGGCAAAAAGAAACAGGGTTTGCCTTTCCGTCAGGGCATACGATGTTTGCCGCCAGTTGGGCTTTACTGGCCGTAGGGCTGTTATGGCCACGCCGACGTACGCTGACGATTGTGTTTTTACTTATCTGGGCTACGGGTGTTATGGGCAGTCGCTTGCTATTAGGCATGCACTGGCCCCGTGATTTGGTCGTTGCAACGCTGATTTCATGGTTGCTGGTAACACTGGCGACATGGCTTGCGCAGCGGGTATGCGGACCATTAACGCCGCCTGTGCAGGAGGAAAAAGAAATCGCTCAGCGTGAACAAGAAAGTTAGCCATGATTGATTTTTCGAATTTTGCCCTTAAATCAGAAAGGGGAAAGCGCTTTTCCGTTTCGCACTCGTTGTGAAAATGGTAATTTAAAGGGCTCAACGCGGTAAGTTGTACACGATTTATTCGCTCAAACCACATAACGGGAAGTAATGTGAAATATTTACTCATTTTCTTACTGGTGTTGGCGATTTTTGTTATTTCGGTGACATTAGGTGCGCAAAACGATCAACAGGTTACGTTTAATTACCTGCTGGCTCAGGGTGAGTATCGTATCTCTACGCTGCTTGCTGTATTGTTTGCCGCAGGTTTTGCGATTGGTTGGTTAATTTGCGGCCTTTTCTGGCTGAAGGTTCGTGTGTCTCTTGCGCGCGCCGAACGTAAAATCAAACGACTGGAAAACCAGCTTACGCCTGCGACCGACGTTGCGGTTTCTGCCGATTCGTCGGTTGTGAAGGAATAATTATTTATGTTGGAGTTGTTGTTTCTGCTTTTGCCTGTAGCCGCTGCCTATGGGTGGTATATGGGTCGCAGAAGTGCGCAACAAACCAAGCAGGATGAAGCTAACCGTCTTTCCCGTGACTATGTCGCCGGGGTTAACTTCCTCCTGAGCAACCAACAAGACAAAGCGGTGGATCTGTTCCTCGATATGCTAAAAGAGGATACGGGCACCGTTGAGGCTCATCTCACCCTCGGAAACCTGTTTCGCTCGCGCGGTGAAGTCGACCGCGCAATCCGCATCCATCAAACGTTAATGGAAAGTGCTTCGCTGACCTACGAGCAGCGTTTGTTGGCCGTACAACAGCTGGGGCGCGACTACATGGCCGCAGGTCTGTACGACCGCGCGGAAGACATGTTTAATCAGCTTACCGATGAAACAGATTTTCGCGTCGGTGCATTACAGCAACTGCTGCAAATTTATCAGGCGACCAGCGAATGGCAGAAAGCGATTGATGTCGCAGAACGCCTGGTGAAGCTCGGTAAAGATAAACAGCGTATTGAGATAGCTCACTTCTACTGCGAACTGGCCTTACAGCAGATGGGTAGCGACGATATGGATCGCGCCATGACGCTGTTGAAAAAAGGGGCTGCGGCAGACAAAAACAGTGCCCGTGTTTCCATCATGATGGGCCGTGTGTACATGGTGAAAGGCGATTACGCGAAGGCCGTCGAATGTCTACAACGCGTGATTTCTCAGGATAAAGAACTGGTCAGCGAAACGCTGGAAATGCTGCAAAGCTGCTACCAGCATCTGGGGAAAAACGATGAGTGGGCCGAGTTTTTACGTCGGGCTGTTGAGGAGAATACTGGCGCCGCCGCCGAGCTGATGCTGGCCGATATTCTTGAAGCGCGTGAGGGGACTGATACCGCTCAGGTTTATATTACCCGCCAGCTACAACGCCATCCTACGATGCGCGTGTTCCACAAGTTGATGGATTACCATCTTAACGAAGCAGAAGAAGGGCGCGCGAAAGAGAGCCTGATGGTTCTGCGCGATATGGTCGGGGAGCAGGTGCGCAGCAAGCCTCGGTATCGTTGCCAGAAGTGCGGATTTACCGCATATACACTGTACTGGCACTGCCCATCCTGTCGCTCATGGTCAACCATTAAGCCTATTCGCGGACTTGATGGGCTGTAATTTTTAAAAAACCTCACTTTAGTTACAACATACTAATGATCTATAACAGATCCTTCCTCAACCTCCGTTGCCAAATTTGCCTGGCAGAAATGTAATCGCGCCTGTTAATTTTCTATTGCCGCAGGTAGAATGCACGCCGTTTACCCATTTTGCGCCGCCGATGGCGCCCATCCTCAGGAAGGTCTGGTCATGACGTTTACTGCTTCATCTTCTTCTCGTGCTGTTACTGATTCTCCTGTCGTTGTCGCTCTCGATTATTCCAATCGTGATAAAGCATTAGCTTTTGTCGACAGAATTGATCCTTGTGATTGCCGTTTGAAAGTGGGCAAAGAGATGTTCACGCTTTTTGGACCTCAGTTGGTTCGCGATTTACAACAGCGTGGCTTTGACGTTTTTCTTGATTTGAAATTTCATGATATTCCCAATACTACCGCGCATGCCGTTGCGGCGGCGGCTGAGCTTGGCGTATGGATGGTTAACGTTCATGCTTCTGGTGGGGCGCGTATGATGACCGCCGCACGTGAAGCCCTGGTGCCTTTTGGCAAGGATGCGCCGTTGCTGATTGCAGTAACAGTTCTGACCAGTATGGAAGCCAGCGATCTTGCCGACCTTGGCGTGACGTTGTCACCTGCGGAGCATGCGGAAAGGCTGGCGCGCTTAACCCAACATTGTGGTTTGGATGGCGTCGTATGCTCCGCGCAGGAAGCAGTGCGATTCAAGCAGGCATTTGGCCAGGCATTTAAACTGGTAACGCCCGGTATTCGTCCTGAAGGCAGCGAGGCAGGCGACCAGCGTCGTATTATGACGCCGGAACAGGCACAGTCAGCTGGCGTCGATTATATGGTTATTGGTCGTCCGGTCACACAGTCGGCAGAGCCGGCTCAGACGCTGAAGATGATCAATGCCTCCCTGAAACGAGGTGCGTAAATGAACGACTCAAATTCTCGTCTGGTCTACTCAACTGACACCGGGCGTATTGATGAACCAAAAGCCGTCCCAGAGCGTCCCAAAGGCGATGGCATTGTCCGTATCCAGCGACAGACCAGTGGCCGCAAAGGTAAGGGTGTGTGCCTGATTACTGGAATAGATCAGGACGATGCTGAACTGACCAAATTAGCTGCGGAACTGAAGAAAAAATGTGGTTGCGGTGGGGCAGTGAAGGATGGCGTGATTGAGATACAGGGTGATAAACGCGACCTGATTAAATCGCTGCTGGAAGCCAAAGGAATGAAAGTTAAATTGGCTGGCGGTTAATAAAAAAAGCCACGGAATTTTTCCGTGGCTTTTTAATAATACAGACCTGAAAAAGTAAACGTATTATTATATCGAGCCGTTTAACCGTAAATTATTTACCCACCTGGTGGCCAATAATACCACCTACTGCAGCACCACCCAGCGTGCCCAGCGTGCTGCCGTCAGTCAGGACTGCACCACCGATTGCACCAGCACCAGCACCAATTGCGGTGTTACGGTCACGTTTGGACCAGTTAGAGCAGGCACTCAGCGACATTGCCAGAGTAATCGCCAAAATGGCAGCGGTCATTTTTTTGCTCGTTACTAACATAATACTTTCTCCTGAATTATTGATTCACGGAATCCAGTGTTCTTTAAGAATAGCGCTAAATTTAGGCTAACGAAGATATTTCCGTGAAACCGTTTAGCGAAGGCATGACAAACACTATCCTGAGATTGGAGGTTCGTTCCTGTTATATCGCTAACATTAATTTTACGACTTAATCCTGTTAACGACAGGTAAAAAGTCTTAATTGGACTGTCAGATAACTCTCAGAGAGGAGATGATTTGCCGACTGACAAATCATCTGCTGAAGATTTTATGCGTGCGCATCAATGATATTGACGGTTAAACCCGAGTGCTCAAGCTGCATTTGTACGCTGGCGCTGAGTCTGGAATCCGTGACTACGCGGCTGAATCGCTCTAATGGACCCAGCGTGTAAGGGTGAATGGCTTCGAATTTTGAGCTGTCAGTAAGCACAATAACTTCTGCACCTTTTTCCAGCACCGCGTTAACCACATCAGAACGCATCATGTCGCGTCCGGTGAAGCCGGTGTCAGCCTGCCAGCCATCAATGCCGATAAAGGCCTTGCTGAAGTGTACCTGCTGGATAAACTGGCGAGTTAAGGGCCCCACCATGCTTTCGCTTTTTTTCTGATAGATGCCGCCAAGGAGAATCACTTCGCAGGGGGTTTCTTTCAGCAGATGGGCTATATAGCTGCTGACGGTAATGATGGTGACATCTTTTTGCTCCGCCAGCGTTCTGGCCAAGAGCGCATTGCTGCTGCCGTTTTCAATGAATACGGACTCGCCTGGGCTTACCAGCGATGCGGCGAATTCGGCCAGCTCACGCTTCAGCGTAAAATTAGTCATCATGCGCGTTTCCACATCATCGCTGTTCAATGAAACAGCAAAACCGTGCGCACGGCGTAAATAACTCTGTTTTTCCAGTGTGTTCAGATCCTGTCGAATCGTCACTTCTGAGACACCGGTGATTTTTGCCAGTTCGGCAACGCTCATCTGACCTTTATCAGTCACCATCTGCAAAATAGATTGTTGTCGGGAATTCATAATATTAATTTTATTGCGATATCGTATCGGAAATTAAACGGAAACTGCCTCATATGCAGTTTGCTGATAGCAGCGACATTAAAGGGTTAATGTCATCAGATCTCCCAGGGAGCCTTGTGCTTTTTGGGCAAAGACTCGGCATCTTCTTTGGCCGTGTCTAGCAGCTCAGCCTTCAGAATTTCGAGATTGTGGATGGCTGAGTGGTAATCACCTGCAACGAGGATATCCAGCACGGTATCAATGCGTTCGGCCAGACGCTGAGCGTCGATATCAGACATGGTTATCATCCTAATGGCAATAGAGTTTGAATTTCATGATGCAGAATTTCATGGCAAAAGAGAAGGGAAAAATAGTATTAACTTCAATGATAGAAGAATATTATATATTCTGTGATTACATGCAGATAGGATCGTTAGGTAATGTCCATTTATGGCTATTTTCAACGTTTGATCCCACTGCATTAGCGTGTTTTTTTATTCAGGTGCCGTCGATACCAACGTTCAAATGCAACTGCAGGCATTGGTTTGGCAAACAAAAAACCCTGACGCTCGTTGACACCATTTTTGGTTAAAAACGCATCCTCTTTCGCGCTTTCAACACCTTCGGCGATGACCTGCAGATTGAGTGCCTGTGCGACCGCAACAATGGCACGTACCAGCGACTGCGAAATAGGTTGTTTGTGTACATCCCTGACAAAGGTTTGATCCAGTTTAATTGCATCAAGCGGGAAGCGTGCCAGTTGAGACAGTGACGAATATCCGGTACCAAAATCATCCAAATGGATTTGCGCTCCCAACTGGCTAAACTGCTGAATGACGGACAGTGCCAACTGTTCATTTTCAATCAAACTGCTTTCCGTTAACTCGACATCAATGGGGCAATATTCAAAGTCGAGTTCATGAAGCACCTGTTTGAGATCGGTAAATAGCGTCTGATCGGCGAGTTGGCGGGCAGAAACGTTTACCGCCACGCGCAGATTGATTCCCTTGGCGCGCCATTTTGCAACCTGACGCACAACGTCCAGAATAACCCAGCGCCCCAGCGGAACAATAAGCCCTGATTCTTCGGCGTAGGAGATAAATTCCAGTGGTGGAATGAGGCCGCGTTCCGGAGACTGCCAGCGTACCAGCGCCTCCAGGCTGCGCACTTCGCCTCGCCAGGTTATCTTTGGCTGATAATGGATAACCAGTTGATCGTTTTCCAGTGCCTTGCGCAGGTTAGTATCCAGCCACAGGTATTCAAAAACCCGCTGATTCATTTCCGGAGAGAAAACACAAAACTGTCCGCGGCCGCCTTCTTTCGCGGTGTACATGGCCGTATCGGCGTTACGAATGACGCTTTCGCAGTCCTGACCATGCTGTGGAGCGAGGGAAATACCAATAGAGCAGCCTGTATAGACTTCAATCAGGCCAATGCGAAAGGGTTGACGCAGGCGTGTCAGAATGCGCGATGCGGTAGCCTCCAGTGTGCTCTGGGATGTTTCGGTGGCAAGGACGATAAATTCATCACCGCCAAACCGAGCCAATAGCTGGTTGTCGTCAAGGCAACTGAGGATTGCAAGCGACACACTCTGTAATAGCTGATCGCCAAACATATGCCCGTAGGCATCGTTCACCTTTTTGAAGTTATCAAGATCGAGATATACAATCCCAACCTGAGTATCACCTGCGTTCTCAATCGCGTCGCTTATCAGCTCATGAATGGCGTTACGGTTCGGTAATCCGGTGATGGAGTCGGTATTAGCCAACATCCGCAGGCGTTCCTGCGCGCGGCGTTCTTCAGTGATATCGGTGCCGGAACAGATCAGAAATATTTCGTTCTTGCCGCTACCGTTATGTACAAACTTATTGCGAAAAAGAAACAGGCGCTGACCTTTGCAGGTCTTCACCCAACGTTCGACCTCATATGAGTTGCCTTCGCGAAAAAAGACCTCGATGTTACGTCTGGAGGCTGCGGCTTCACGTCGACTCATAAACAGTGTGAATACGCTTTGGCCAATGACTTCACGTTCTCTGAGTCCGGTGTACTCTTCGCACAAACGGTTAAAACGCTGAATGTTGCCCATTCGGTCAAGAATGACAATAACGGAATTGGCTTCTGAAACCACCTGTTCGGCAAAAGAGAGACCTTGAGCCAGGTCGCGTGCGACGGAAGGGGTGTCATCCCAGGCTGATGCGCTACCGGCCCATTCGCGCTTATTGATTTTCCGCCCGACCAAATGTACCGGAATATCGTCATTTTCAATGGGTAACGTCATCAACAGGCTTGACGTAATTACCGTCATCTCGCGAATGCGGTCCGCCTGTTCGGGTGATAATTCGATGGTCTGCTCAGCTTCTGCTGTTTCATCAATAGAGAAATGCAGGATGTTGCAATCCTCTGACAAACGCCAGTAGGGGTTATGAGTGCCCACATAGCTATACAACGTAACCAGCTCCCGGACGTCTTTCATGATGTGTACTATCCCGTTTAAAGCGCATAAAGCCTCAAAAGTAAGGGTAGCCATGATTCATTCAGGGTGATTATGGCTGAACGTATTGTTTTATTTATATATTTATATGTAATCCAGAATCCATAAAAAGCAAAGCCAGCGGAACTGAAAAATAGTAAAAAAAATTTTGACTGGATGAGAGAAGTGTAGTGTGTGGTTGAAATTTGGTCGGTAAAAAAAGAAAACGACCTTTCAAAAAAGAGAAAGGTCGTTGGATTTGTCAGTTTACGCTGCTGGACGCGCGATAACGCTCCGGGTTTCCATACGAACTTCGGCGATAGTTACGTCAATCACATCTGTGACTTTGTAAACCACTTCACCTTTGATTTGTACGGTACCACTTTCCTGGCTGCAGACCAGTTCGTCACGCACGGCGTGCAGGAAGGGGGCCGGAATAAAGGCAACAGCGCCATTATCAACTAAACGCACGCGCATGCCGCCGCGGCTGACGTCGATGATCTCGGCCGCAAAGCGGGTGTCGGTTCCGGCTTTATCACTCAGGAAACGGGCGTATAGCCAGTCACCCACATCACGCTCAGCCATCCGGTTCAGGCGACGACGTTCTGCCATCTGCACGGTGGTATCATCCTGAGGTCGGGCGACGGTTTCGCCTTTGATGACGGCCTTAAGCAGACGGTGGTTGATCATATCGCCATACTTACGGATTGGGGAAGTCCAGGTGGCATATGCCTCCAGACCCAACCCAAAGTGTGGACCTGGCTCAATACTAATTTCAGCGTAAGACTGGAAGCGGCGAATTCGGCTGTCGAGGAAACCGGATGGCTGTGCATCCAGTTCGCGGCGCAGTTTGCAGAAACCTTCCAGTGTCAGTACTTCTTCGGCATCGACGTGCATACCGTGGGTTTTCAGCAGCGCGGCCAGAGCGTCGGCGTTGGCCGGGTCGAATCCCATATGGACGTTATAAATACCGAAGCCCAGCTTGTCGCGAAGCACACGGGCGGCGCAAATATTTGCCGCAATCATGGATTCTTCCACGATACGGTTTGCGATGCGGCGTGGCTCAGCGACGATGTCCAGTACTTCACCTTTTTCACCGAGAACGAAACGGTAATCCGGGCGATCTTTAAAGACCAGCGCGTGGTTATGACGCCACTCTCCTCGGCTCAGGCAAATACGATGCAGCAGACGGATTTGTTCCGCAATCGCGTCGTTTTCTGGTTGCCACTCGCCTGTACCTTCCAGCCAGTCGGAAACATTGTCATAGGCCAGCTTCGCTTTAGATTCGATGGTTGCGGCGAAGAAGGTGATGTTGTCTTCAATCGTGCCATC
Source organism: Citrobacter sp. Cpo142 (assembly GCF_030332425.1). Lineage (NCBI taxonomy): Bacteria > Pseudomonadati > Pseudomonadota > Gammaproteobacteria > Enterobacterales > Enterobacteriaceae > Citrobacter > Citrobacter sp. Cpo142. The sequence continues at coordinate 455,526 of NZ_JAOWHW010000109.1, read as the reverse complement.
GGCAGTAATGCTCATACGACAAGCTAAAACCGGGCGCACTTCGTTCGCGCGCAGAGAGCAGAGATCGTCAGACAATTCACGTGGTAACATCGGGATATTGAACCCCGGTAAATAATTGGTGAACGCGCGAATTTTTGCCGTTTTATCCAGCTTGCTGCCTTCTGCAATCCAGGCTGTTGGGTCGGCAATGGCGACGGTTAATTGTAGTGTGCCGTCAGCTTGTTCTTCAGCATACAGCGCATCGTCCATATCTTCGGTGCTGGCGCTGTCGATGGTGACGAAATTGAGGGCGGTTAAATCTTCACGAACCAGGCCTTCGTCCAGCATTTCGGTTGCTACACCGTCTGGGGCTTCTTTTTCCAGATTATGGCGTGCCAGTGTGACCCACCACGGGACAAAGTGGTCATCAGCAAAAGTGATAAATTGGGTTAACTCGGCGTAGAAGGTGCGATCGCCTTTCAGCGGATGGCGGCGCATTTCTGCAACAGCCCAGTCGCCTTCTTTAAATTCATGTTCAACGCCGCGGGCTGCACGACAAGGAATAGCATCTTTCAGTAACGGATGATCCGGCACAATGGACAGACGGTCATTTTTGCCCTGAACTTTACCCACGAAGCGCGTCAGGAAGGGTTCGATCAGTTCTTCCGGCTCAGCAGACTCACGATCTTTTTCTGTATGGATAACCGCAACAATACGGTCGCCATGCATCACTTTTTTCATCTGCGGCGGTGGAATGAAATAGCTTTTTTGTGCATCGACTTCCAGGAAGCCAAAGCCTTTTTCCGTGGCTTTTACCACCCCTTCAGCACGTGGCGTCTGGGAATGTAGTTGCTGTTTAAGCTGCGCTAGCAGCGGGTTGTCCTGAAGCATAATTGTCTATTTTCGTGGCTAAAAGAGCGGCTGACAGTTTTACGCGATTCTGCCAGTGGCAGCAAGCGCTCTTTCAGTAAGTGGATCGGTTAATCAGTGTCGCCCAGCGCGATTTTCAAGCGATTCAACCATCCGCACAATCCACTCCAGGCTAGCAGGTTAATGGCCTGCTCTGAAGAGATTCCCTGATCGAACAAAGGCGTTAACAGTGCGGTGCTAAAGCGGTCGGGCGCCCGGGTCAGCCATTGTACCGCCTGTAGGGTAACGCGCTCAACCGGATGTCGTTGTTCCCAACGTTGTAATTCACGTTCATCCTGGCGAAGAACGGTAATGGCCTCGGTTAATTCATGAGCTGAATACGCATGTTCATTAAAACAGGCCACGCTGCCATTAATCCGTGAAGTCATCAGCGTCGCCAATGAAAATGCCTGTACCGGTATCCCGCTACGTTGCGTGCTGGAAATGAGCGACCCGAGTAAATCCAAAATGACGGGGGAATGTATCAGTAATGGCAGTAACGCTTGCAGTTCCTCGGGATAACGTCTGTCTATCGACTCATCATGATTAAGATGTTTTTCTATCGGGAATGGCGCAGCGTGCCAGGTTGTGTTTGTTGCATTAAATGGCGCAGCGTGAGCGAATTGTTGTATATCGAGACCCGGAATTCGGCGCACCGGATGTCCACACCAGGCCTGAAACAGGGCCACGATACGGGCCTGAAAACCGACGAATCCGATAATTTGATTCATCAGAATGCTATCGCTGGTGGTTAGCCCGACAGCATCCAGATGCTGGCGATCGCGCGCGCCTATCACGGCAGGAGAGCTGGCAAGTTGACGAGCATATTGGGTGATTTGCGCCAGTCGATGGTTACTTTCCCGCGAGGAGTCCGGCCCAGGAAGCGGTGTTAGACGCGCGGCATAGTGATTACATAATCGCTGGACGCCATATACCTGAGCGACGGTTAACGCCGTACTCATCCGTTCATAGGCGCTGAATGTGTGCATCTGACTCTGGTTTACGTGGGTCGGGAAGAGAATCTGTGCAAGTTTACGGGCAGGGATTAACCAGGATTGAAAAGGTAAAAGGGCGTCATCAGATATCGCCAGATCCAGTAAAAAGCAGTCGTCGACATGAGCGGCTTCCGGCACCAGCGGCAGAACATCTTGTGGATACATGCTGGATTGCGTCTCATGATACCAGTGGCTTTTGCCTTCAATTCGGCGTTGTTCCATGGGCGGTCCTTGGTCTAAAAAGTGGCGACCCGGACACGTCGTCATACCACTCGCCGGATCGTTTGCGCTGCAATATCCTGACGTAAGCAGAAGAGGGGATGAAAGATTGTTACGTGATAATAAATATCAGAAAAGCATATATGGGACAGGGTAGAGGGGAATTAAAAACGAGCATCATGGGCGACAGCGGGCCGCCCAGAGAACAGTGGAAGATTATTTCAGTTCTAGTTCATTCATTGCAGCGATGCTGAAACCACCGTCAACGTGTACGACTTCACCAGAGATACCGGCAGAAAGATCGGAACACAGGAATGCCGCAGAGTTGCCCACATCTTCAATGGTAACAGTGCGGCGAATCGGCGTAACAGCTTCGCAATGGGCCAGCATTTTACGGAAATCTTTGATACCGGAAGCGGCGAGGGTGCGGATTGGACCTGCGGAAATTGCGTTTACGCGTACGCCTTCAGGCCCCATTGCGTTAGCCATATAACGGACGTTTGCTTCCAATGAGGCTTTCGCCAGGCCCATCACGTTATAGTTAGGGATTGCACGCTCTGCGCCCAGATAGGACAACGTCAGTAGCGCAGAGCCAGGGTTTAGCATGGAACGACATGCTTTTGCCATCGCAACAAAGCTATAAGCGCTAATGTCATGCGCAATTTTAAATCCTTCGCGGGTAACTGCGTTCACATAATCGCCATCCAGTTGGTCAGCAGGTGCGAAGCCGATGGAGTGTACGAAACCGTCGAATTTCGGCCAGGCTTTGCTCAGTTCAGCAAACATGGCGTCAATGCTGGCATCTTCAGCCACATCACACTGCAAAACAATGTTGGAGCCTAATTGCGCTGCAAATTCTTCCACACGACCTTTCAGCTTGTCGTTCTGGTAGGTGAACGCCAGTTCGGCACCTTCGCGATGCATCGCCTGAGCGATTCCCCATGCGATAGACAATTTACTGGCAAGGCCTGTCACCAGAATGCGCTTACCTGATAAAAAACCCATGGCTTTAATCCTTTTGGCTAACACTTATCTTATATCAATCAATGAGTTATGATTGACGCATTAAACACACTCGAAATTGGCCTGAAATTATATCCCACGCTTTTTCCCTGGAGAATGGTTATCCGCCTCACGTGACCTGTCACGTCATTACATGTGAGGAGTATATCATCCCCCTCCGCTTGTGCTTCGTTCAGGCATCTAACGTCGGTGAATCAGAGAAAATACGAGGTTTCAAAGGCATTGAAATGGTATTATTTCATTGCTAGCTGATGTTAATAAACATAGCAAGGTAGGAACTTTCTTAAAACAATAAATGTGACAATATTCAGCTTGTTATGATATATTGTTTTTATCGATCAATATCGAATCATTGATCGATATTATTGATTGATTGTGATTGGAAGTGCATTATCAGGATGTTATGATCAATTGGAGTGGTCTTATGCACTATCATTTCATCGCGGAACCGATGAGAGACACAACAGATAAATTACTGGGTGTGGAGATTAACGCCCGGTTTACTTCAGATACGGTTCACCCGTTGCATCCAGATTTCATCATTTCAGCGTGGGATAGCGAACAAAAGCGTAATTTCATGCTCGAGCAAATTCGATTAATTGCCGAAAAGCGTGACTGGTTTGAGCACAACAGCCTTATTTGCACCCTGAACCTCATTGACGAAATGGCACTGCTGGCGATTGGTGATCCAGCCATCAAGTCGGCCTTACATGCTCTACCATTTATTGCACTGGAACTTTCAGAACGTTTTCTGTCGAATACCATGTGCCTGAATAATCTGCTGATTAATTCACTTCGCGACGGCCCAAACGCATTGTGGTTGGGCGATCTTGGCTCCGGCAGCGTAGGGGCCAGTCCGCTGGTTTGCGGTCATTTTGACGTTGTGAAACTGGATCGCGGTTTCTTCCTGGAACAGGTAGAAAAACCGATGTTCCCGGTGCTGATCAAAAATATCAGGGAATATTGCGACCGTGTTGTGGTGAAGGGAGTAGAAACAGTACGACTTATCGACGAGGCCAGTACCGCAGGTGTCTGGGCAATGCAAGGTGGTGCCCTTTACCCGTCAGTCGCGTTTACCGAAGTTGATACGCTGCTCTTACCCACATTGTGTCACTGATGGCAGAATGCCCCCCGGTTGAGGAGGGCAGCCGTTTGTTAACGATCTTTTCGCCAGGCATCAGCGGTAAGCGCTTCGCCGAAATGACCTGCAATCAGGCGGCGGGTAAGCTCATGAAGAGGGGACGCCAGAACATCCGCTGTACTGCCGCGTTCTACCACTTCGCCCTGATGCATGACTAATACCTGATCGCTGATGTGCTTCATCATGCCAATATGTTGGGTCACATAGATATACGAAATCCCCTGTTTTTCCTGCAATTCCAGCATCAGATTGATGAGCTGCGAACGCATCGACATGTCCAGAGAGGCCAGGGCTTCGTCGGCGATAATGACTTTGGGGCGTAAAATGAGCGCGCGGGCAAGGCCCAGACGCTGTTTTTGCCCTGGGGCCAACATATGTGGGTAATAGCTTACGTGATCGGGCAGCAATCCGACCATGCGCATGGTCTCCACGATCTGTTTACGACGCTGCTCAGGCTCGAGGTCGGTATTCAGACGTAGCGGAAAATCGAGGATCTGCGAGATACGTTGCCGAGGATTAAGCGATGTTGACGGATCCTGGAAAATCATACGGATCCGCTGACTACGAAATGAATAATCGCCATATTTTAACGGATGATCGTCAATCAGCAGCTCACCGCTGGTGGGTTCAATCATACCCGCCAACATTTTTGCCAGCGTAGATTTCCCCGAGCCGTTTTCACCAATGACGGCGAGCGTCTGACGTTCGCGCAGGGTGAAACTCAGGGGCTTAACGGCCTCAACGGTCTGGCGGCGAAATAAACCTGTCCGGTAGCGAAAGGTTTTGCTCAGATTACGAACTTCGAGCAGGGTTTCTACCATCTCACTCTCTCTCCATGTTCAGCGGGAAATGACAGGCGTAGAGATGATTCTTTGCTCCGGTCAGTCTTGGGGTTTCAATACATTCGCGTTGTGCATAAGGGCAGCGTGGCCCCAGACGACAGCCGATGGGTAATTGTTCCAGCAATGGAATAGCTCCTGGCATGGTATTCAGGCGGCTTTTGTGCGGCATTGCGCTACCAAAATCAGGAATAGCGCGAATCAACGCTTGAGTATAAGGATGATGTGGAATGGTGACCAAATCTTTACTTGGCGCGGTTTCGACCGTTTGTCCGCAGTACATCACGTTGATTTTGTCAGCCCACTGGCTGAGCATTTGCAGGTCATGGCTTATCAACAAAATGGTGGTATTGCTGTTTTGATTCAGACGGGTTAGCAGACGGAAAATTTGCGCCTGGGTGGTTGGCTCCATCGCGTTCGTTGGTTCATCGGCAATCAGCAAACGCGGCTGATTAGCTAATGCAATAGCGATCATGACCTTCTGGCATTCGCCATCGGTCAGCTCATATGGGAAGCTGCGCATGGCATCTTTATGGTCTTTTATCCCGACGCGGTGCAAGAGTTCAATCGCACGGCGTTTGCGCCAACCGATGCGCTGCCACCAGCGACCTTTGTAGGTCCATGCCGGAATATTTTGCATCAGTTGACGTCCAATACGCTCGGACGGATCGAGACATGACTGCGGCTCCTGAAAGATCATGGAGACGTTATGACCGACCAGTTTGCGTCGTTCACGCGCGGAAAGGCGTAGCAGATCGATATCATCAAAACGCATACGGTCTGCGGTTACGCGCCAGTTATCTTTAGCGACACCGCAAATGGCCTTAGCGATCAGACTCTTGCCGGAGCCAGATTCGCCGACCAGCCCGCGGATTTCACCCTCATTCAATGTCATGCTGACACGATCAACAGCCTTTACCCAGTCGTCACCGGTCCTGAATTCAATGGTTAGGTTGCGGATATCCAGTAATGGCATTACTCCACCCCCGCAATAATTGCGCGGCGCACGCCGTCACCCAGTAGGTTAACCAGCAACACGCTTATCATAATTGCCGCGCCTGGCAGCATCACCGTCCAAGGTGCGACATAAATCAGCTCCAGCGCGTCGCCGAGCATGGCTCCCCATTCCGGGGACGGCAGCTGTGCGCCAAGGTCGAGAAAACCCAGCGCGGCGATATCCAGAATCGCCATCGACAGTGCGCGGGTGATTTCAGTAATAAGGCCAGCGGTAATATTGGGCAGAACGGCGAACCACAGAATATTCAGTGTGGTTGCACCGTCCAGGCGAGCGGCAATGACGTACTCTTTCTCCAGCTCGTCATGCACCATGCTGTAAACGGAGCGCACCATGCGCGGCAGCAGCGCCAGCCAGACGGCAAACATGGCGTGTGTCAGGTGCGGCCCGGCAAAGGCCACCACAATAATCGCCAGCAGCAGAGAAGGGATCGACAGCAGGGTGTCCAGAATGTGGTTCAGCACCGCAGAGCGCAAGCCGTGCGTCGCACCGGCAACTACGCCCAATACCAGGCCACACAGCGTGGCGGCAAGAGTGACGACAAACGCGCCGCCAACGGTCGGGGCCGCACCGCTGAGCAGACGACTTAAAACGTCACGTCCCAGATCGTCAGTCCCGAGGAAGAATGAGACTTCGCCATAGCGCGACCATGACGGCGGTAAAAGCTGATAGCCGAGAAATTGCTGATCGATGCCGTAAGGGGCAAACCAACCACCAAAAATACACAGAATAGCCAGTCCCGCACAGCCGTACAGGCCGATCATCGCAGTCGCATCACCATAGAAATTGCGCCATGCGGTGCGCAACGTACCCGGCGGGCGTTTTTCGCTATAGACGCTATCGTAAGGCATACCATTCCTTATGTTTCAGAGGGTTAGCCATAGCACCCAAAATATCAGAGATGACGTTAACGATGATAACCAGGGAACCAATCACCATCACGCCCGCTGAAATCGCCGCGTAATCCTGCTGGCGAATCGCGTTAATCAGCCAACGGCCAAGACCTGGCCAGCTAAAGACCATCTCGGTGATCATCGCCAGCGTCAGCATGGTGGAAAACTGTAAGCCCAGACGCGGGATCACCGGCGGAAGGGCGTTGTGCAGGACGTGACGACGCAGAATCGTTAATCGTGACAAACCGCGTGTGGCCGCCGCTTTGACGTAGTTCTGGTCAAAGACCTCAATGGTGCTGATACGCATCAGGCGGATGACTTCGGTGGTGGGCGCAACGGAGAGCGTCAGCACCGGGAGCACCATATGACGGATAGCGCTGACCAGCATTTCATCGCGCCAGGGCGAGTCGGAGATCCACGCATCAATAATGGCAAAACCGGTAACAGGTTTCACCTCGTAGAGAAGATCAAAACGCCCGGAAACGGGTAACCAGCCGAGGGTCAGTGAAAAGAGCAATGTTAGCAGCAGCGCCAGCCAAAAAACGGGGATAGAAAACCCCATCAGAGCCAATGCGCTGATGCAGCGGTCCTGCCATTTGTTCCGCGTGATACCGGCCAGCATACCAACGGGGATCCCAACCATTAGTGCAAAACCAAAGGCAAGAATGCACAGTTCCATTGTGGCCGGGAACACCTCTTTCAGCTGCTCTGAGATCAACTGACCGTTAATACTGGATACGCCGAAATCCCAGTGGATGAGACCATTGAACCAGAATACCCAGGCGTTCCACAGCGATGCACCCTGCAACGGCGCATGAGGCGTGAAGTAGCTCAGGCTGAAGCCAATAAAGGTCAGGAAGAACAGGGTTACCAGTAGCAATAAAAATCGACGCAAGGTGAAGATAATCATGGTTTTTTCACCTCATCTTTCTTTTCCCTGGACACGCCGGCAAAAGAGGCATTACCGAATGGACTGAGCACCAATCCTTTGATGTCGTAGCGATAAGCCTGTAGACGCAGTGAAGAGGCCAACGGCAGAATAGGTAACTCTTGTGCAAGAATATTTTGCGCTTCGTCGTAGGCATCTATTCGCGATGAAAGCTGCTGCGAAGAGAGGGCCTTGCGCAGAATGCTGTCAAACTGCGGATTACACCAGTGGGCAAAGTTGGTCTGCGAATTGATGGCGGCACAGCTGAGCAACGGCCGGAAAAAACTGTCAGGATCGTTACTGTCCGTCGCCCAGCCGGATAACGTCAGATCATGGTTCATATCCATTAATCTCGCCTCCTGAAAACGACCTTCTACAGGGATGATCTTCACTTTCACACCCACCTGAGCCATATCTGCCTGAATCAACTCGGCGGTTTTCAGCGGACTGGGGTTCCAGGCCTGAGAGCTGGTAGGGACCCAAAGTTGTAATGTCAGATTCTCCAGCCCCAGCGCTTTTAGCTGCTCGCGCGATTTTGCCGGGTTGTATTCTGTAATTTTAGCTTCGTTATCATAAGCCCACGAGGCGCGAGGCAAAATAGATGCCGCGGTTTCTGCCGTCCCGTAGTAGATAGACTGCATTAAGCGCTGGTTGTTAATGGCCAGCGCCAGCGCATGCCGCACGGCAGGGTTATTCAACGGCGGTTTATTGGTGTTGAACGCCAGATAGGCAATGTTCATCCCCGGGCGCAGCGTCAGACGCAGGCGAGGGTCATCACGCAATATGCTGAGCTGGCTGGCGGCAGGCCAGGCCAGGACGTCGCACTCGCCAGTGAGTAATTTCGATAAGCGTCCGGTTCCACCAGAGCCGAGATCCACTACGACCTGCGGCATCAGGGGGGTACCACGCCAGAATTTTTCATGTCGCTGCAACCGAATATATTGGCCGGCACGATTCTCCGAAAGCTGGTACGGGCCTGTGCCGACGGGTTGTCTGTCGAGCAACTCCTGGCGATCCTGTTTTGCCAGATTAGCGGCATATTCGGCCGACATTACGGAGGCATAGTGTGTGGCAAGGTGCCACATAAAGGAGGCATCCGGTTGCGTTAAGCGGAATTCAACGGTGTTGTTGTCCAGTTTGCGCACGCTTTGGACGTTATCGGCAAACTGCAGGCTGTCGAAGTAGGGGAAACTGCTACCGTTCACATTGTGCCACGGATGGTGGCGATCAAAGATGCGCTCGAAGGTAAACACCACATCGTCCGCATTTAGTTTGCGGGTGGGGGTGAACCAGGCAGTCTTCTGAAACTGAACGTCACGACGCAGATGGAAGCGGTAGGTTGCGCCGTTATCCAGCACTTCCCAGCTTTCAGCCAGCTCAGGCACCAGCCGATAGGTGTAGGGATCTACATCAAGCAGTCGGTCATACAATTGGGCCGCTAACGTGTCGACGATGAGACCGCTGCTCGTTTTTTGTGGGTTGAACGTATTGACCTGCCCGCTGACGCAATAGACAAACCCACTGTCACGGATATCAGCGTGCGGAGCTTGCTCAGGCGCAGCAGCAGCCTGACCACTCAGAAATCCAGCCATCACGATCAGAGATGATAAAACCAGGCGCATAATTTTAATGGATTATATAAAGAGGCTATCTTACTAATACTTAATGACATTTGCCATTACCGTTTGTTTTTGGGAGTAACAGGCTCGATAAGCGCGAGTTCAACACCGCGACATGGTCAAAATTCATACCTGCTATCTACTTTGAATCTTCTCTGTTAACTATCTTAGCATTTTCATGGCCCATCTGACTTGCTATAAACGTGGGGGCGTTCCTGTCGTTGTTTACTGATTGATATCAGTGTGTACTCGGAAGATGGAGTATGGCATCGATAACGAAGTGTGGAGCGAGCATTTAGAGTGTCACTATCAATGCTGAACTATAATCATTCAGGAAGTAGTACACGTTATGTGAGTTGTAATAGCTAAAGTATCTATAATTATTTCAATATGTTAATTCCATTTTTTCTTCATGGCATCTTAATCTTCTCACCCATTTATGGTGATGATTTCCATTGGTTATTAAATGCATTTTGGCTTTGATCCTGGTTATGAACAGTTTTCTGTTGCCATATAACCTCTAATGGAATGAATTGTATGAATAAATTACTGAGCCTTGTTGTTTCACTTGCCCTATTGCCTGGAGCCGTTTTTGCTGCGTCGACTCCAGACTGTGTGAAGGTGAATAAAGCGCAAATCGAAGCGCTATTTGATAAGTGGAACGAGTCATTGAAAACAGGTAACGCGCAGACGGTATCTGAAAATTATCTTAGCGATGCGGTATTGCTGCCTACTGTATCCAATAAAGCGCGTTTAACGGACGCTGAGCGTGTTGATTATTTCGAGCATTTTCTTGCGAAAAAGCCGACCGGGAAAATTGACATGCGTACCATTCGCCTGGGGTGTAATAAGGCGATAGACACCGGTACCTACACATTTACCTTCGCGGACAAATCAACGGTTTCAGCCCGCTACACATTCACTTATGCATGGGACGGTAAAGAGTGGAAAATTTCCACACACCACTCTTCAGCGATGCCTGAGGGGTAAAAAGCAGTGCAGGGGGCGGAATATTCACCGCTCCCTGAAGACTAGCCAATAATCGCGATGCCAAGACGTTCCATGAGCAACGATGCCTGGTAGTTGTCCAACTTAACGCCTTGTAAATCAACGCCCCGAATATCTAAGTCACCCAACTCCGAATTGGTCAGATCGCAATGTGTGAAGTTTGCTGCTCGCCAGTCGAAAGTCGAAAACTCGCCGCCGGAGAGATCTGAACCACTGAACGTCGCGCCCAGTACCTGGGCACCCATCCAACGGTTTTCCCACAGCTCACACTTTTCCAGCACGACTTTCGAAAAATTGGCGTAGCTTAGATTTGTGTTAGTGATATATGCGCTGCAAAACCAGGTGCGTGTAGTGATCATATTCATAAAGCTTGCGCCGCGGAAATCTGCGCCTTGTGCGCGGCAGTGGCGAATTTCAATGCCCAGCGCACTGGCATTGCGAAAATCCGCCATGGATAAATCACAGCTTTTAAAAATGGCATCTTTCAGCATTGCACGACTAAAATTGCACCCTTTCTGGCTTTCACGATCATAGAACTGACAGCCGATAAATTCAGTACCACTTAGGTCGGCACCTGAAAAATCACAGTTAAAAAATGTACTGTTTTCAATTTTCTCACCGGTGAAACGGTTTCTGTCAATTTTTTCGCCAACGAGTGCCAGAGCCATATTTGTACCTGTTTTTTTGTACAGTAATGGCGTCATGGTAAACCCTGATGAGGTTATGCGTCAAATCCGCCAATATGACATCTGCAAATGTGCTTTAAATCTGGTGTTTTTTCAGCAAAGCGCGAAGCTGATGGTAAGTCAGACCCAGTAATTCAGCGGCTTTTTTCTGGTTAAATTTTGCCTGCTGTAAGCTGGTTTGTAGAAAGTCTTTCTCTTGCTGCTGCTGGAATTCACGCAGATCCAGCGGTAACCCTACAGACATCGGTTTAGTTTCCGGCGCCTGCGGCTGCGTAGTGTGGCGGCGGAAGGGGTCAATGATTATCTCATCCAGCGGGTAATCACTGGTTCCATGCCGGTAAACGGATCGCTCCACGACGTTTTTCAGTTCACGAATATTGCCCGGCCAACGGTAGTGGAGAAGCGTTTCTCTGGCCTCGGCACTAAAACCCGGAAACAGAGGTAACCCGATCTCGCGGCACATCTGAATGGCAAAATGTTCGGCCATTAACATAATGTCACTTTGACGCTCGCGTAACGGTGGGAGTTGCACCACGTCAAAGGCCAGGCGATCCAGCAGGTCCGCGCGGAAAGTGCCTTCGCTAACCATGCGAGGTAAGTCGGCATTGGTTGCACAAACAAGTCGTACGTTAACCTGTAATGGTTGGCTACCACCTACGCGCTCAAGCTCGCCATATTCGATAACGCGCAGCAATTTTTCCTGTACCAACATCGGGGCAGTCGCCAGTTCATCGAGAAACAGCGTACCGCCGTCGGCGCGTTCGAAACGTCCCGGATGGCGTTTTTGCGCGCCGGTAAAGGCGCCCGCTTCGTGACCAAACAGTTCGGAATCAAGCAAATTTTCGTTTAGCGCCGCGCAGTTAAGCGAAATAAACGGGCCTTGCCAGCGGGTGGAGAGGTAGTGCAGGCGGTTGGCAATAAGTTCTTTCCCGGTCCCGCGCTCACCTATAACCAGTACAGGTTTATCCAGCGGTGCCAGATGAGAAACCTGCTCCAGCACTTCAATAAAGCTGTTCGCTTCACCCAGAAGATTATCTTTGTATCCAGCCATGATGAAATTCACCATTTGTTAGTGTTATTCACCAATTTACGCTAATTAGCCTGGCAGGTAAAATTATATAATTACAATAAAATCAATTGCATAAAAAGTTGGCACGCCAAGTGCATTATGAAAACAGCAGGGCATAGCCCGATATCAGAACAGTAAGTGAGGATTACATTATGGGTATTTTTTCTCGTTTTGCCGACATCGTGAACGCCAATATTAATGCGTTGCTGGAAAAGGCTGAAGATCCGCAGAAACTGGTGCGGTTGATGATCCAGGAAATGGAAGACACGCTGGTTGAGGTACGTTCTAACTCAGCGCGTGCGCTGGCAGAAAAGAAACAATTATCTCGCCGTATCGAACAGGCCAGTGCCCAACAGGCAGAGTGGCAAGAAAAAGCAGAACTTGCGCTGCGTAAAGAGAAAGAAGATTTGGCGCGTTCTGCGTTAATTGAAAAGCAGAAACTGACCGATTTAATTGCCTCTCTGGAGCATGAGGTGACGCTGGTTGACGATACGCTGGCGCGTATGAAAAAAGAGATCGGTGAGCTGGAAAATAAACTCAGTGAAACCCGTGCTCGTCAGCAGGCGTTGATGCTGCGTCATCAGGCAGCGAGTTCTTCGCGTGATGTTCGTCGTCAACTGGACAGCGGTAAACTCGATGAAGCGATGGCGCGCTTTGAATCTTTCGAGCGTCGTATCGATCAGATGGAAGCCGAGGCTGAAAGCCATAACTTCGGTAAACAGAAGTCTCTGGATCAGCAATTTGCTGACCTGAAAGCAGATGATGAAATCAGCGAGCAGCTGGCGCAACTTAAAGCCAAAATGCAGCAAGACAAGCAATAATAACATCTGGCGGCGCCCGAACGCGCCGCCGCTCATCACCTGTAAGGAGTACTCATGAGCGCGCTATTTCTGGCCATCCCGTTAACCATCTTTGTGTTGTTCGTTTTACCGATTTGGCTCTGGCTGCATTACAGCAACCGTTCCAGCCGTGGCGAACTGTCGCAAAGTGAACAGCAACGCCTGGTTGAACTCAACGATGACGCACAGCGGATGCGCGAGCGCATTCAGGCGCTGGAAGACATCCTCGATGCTGAACATCCAAACTGGAGGGACCGCTAATGGGAGGCGTTAACCTGAACAAAAAACTGTGGCGTATTCCGCAGCAGGGCATGGTGAAGGGGGTTTGCGCAGGTATTGCGCATTATCTCGATGTGCCTGTGAAGCTGGTACGGATCCTGGTGGTGTTGTCAGTCTTTTTTGGCCTGGCCTTTTTCACCTTCGTCGCCTACATCGTGCTGACGTTTGTGTTGGATCCGATGCCGGACAATGTGGTTTCCGGCGAGCAGCAGCCATCAAGCGGTGAGCTGTTGGATGCCGTCGATCGCGAGCTGGCGGCTAGTGAAAAGCGTTTACGTGAAATGGAGCGTTATGTGACGTCCGATACTTTTTCCTTACGTAGTCGCTTCCGTCAATTGTGAGGACAGAAATGAACAATCGCTGGCAACGTGCCGGGCAAAGGGTTAAGCCGGGCTTTAAAATAGCAGGTAAGCTGGTGCTTCTGACCGCGCTGCGCTACGGCCCGGCGGGTGTAGCAGGGTGGGCGGTGAAGTCCGTCGCCCGACGCCCGCTAAAAATGCTGCTGGCGTTGGTTCTGGAACCGGTGTTGAGTCGGGCTGCGGCAAAATTGTCGAAACGTTATTCAGGTAATCAACCCTGATATTTGAATCAGCAAAAGCAAGCAACAATTAATCAATATTCCCTCAGTTAATTTGCGGCAGCTCACAAATATAATTTTGGGGCTGTCAAAATTCTTTTGGGTCGTTACCACGGGTATTGAAGGTGAACTAAAAAATCTATTTCGCAGGGCATTAATACCCAGGTTTTATATCAGGAAGTCGGTCAGCAATATTTGTGTTCCTATAGTGATATTCTGTAATCCTTTCTCACCTGCCATCAGATTAAATAATAAATTACAGCTTTGCTCACCTAATTGTTGGGTAGGAACATCAAATGCGGGTAGAAAAATCAACAGGCTAACTGCAGCACGGGTAACCTGTGGAACAATCGTCCGTGCCTGCAGACGGTGATAATGCGGTCGCAATATTTTCTTAAGAACTGGCGTATAGTGTAGAGGTAAATCCAACTATCAGTCAGGAAGATATTATGTTGAAAAAAGGTGTATTAGCGTTGGCTCTGGTCATCGGCATGCCGGTTTATGCTGCGGAACATTGGATCGATGTTCGCATTCCTGAACAGTATCAACAGCAGCATATTCAGGGGGCCGTCAATATTCCGTTAAAAGAGATGAAGGCACGTATTGCAGCTGAAGTTCCTGATAAGAACGACACTGTGAAGCTGTACTGCAACTCCGGGCGTCAATCGGGACAAGCGAAGGATATGTTGACTGAAATGGGCTATACGCAGGTGACGAATGAAGGTGGCATCAACCAGATCTCGCTTCCTAAAGTAGAGAATAAATAAGCCGTACGCAGTTCTTCTGCTGCAGGTGGTAAGAATAATGCCACCTGATACAGCTCAGGTAGTTGATAAGTAAGAATTGACCCCTATCTTTACTTCCTGTTTGTTATAATTTCTTCGGTTCCTTCAGCAAAACGGGATGGCGATGAAGCGACTTAAAAATGAACTCAATTCGCTGGTTAATCGCGGCGTAGACCGGCATTTACGCCTGGCTGTCACCGGACTTAGCCGCAGCGGTAAGACTGCGTTTATCACCGCGATGGTAAATCAGTTACTCAATATTCATGCCGGTGCGCGTCTGCCGTTGCTCAGCTGCGTGCGCGAAGAGCGTTTGCTCGGCGTGAAACGGGTTCCTCAACGCGATTTTGGCATTCCGCGCTTTACCTATGATGAGGGACTGGCTCAGCTGTACGGCTCTCCGCCGACCTGGCCGACCCCTACGCGCGGCGTGAGTGAAATACGTCTGGCGCTACGCTATAAATCCAATGACTCTTTACTGCGCCACTTTAAAGACACCTCCACGCTGTACCTGGAGATCGTCGATTATCCGGGGGAGTGGCTGCTCGATTTACCGATGCTTGCCCAGGATTATCTGAGCTGGTCGCGGCAAATGACCGGATTATTGCAGGGGCAGCGGGGCGAATGGTCGGCAAAATGGCGGCAGTTATGCCAGGGGCTGGATCCGTTGGCGCCTGCTGATGAAAACCGTCTGGCGGAAATTGCTGCCGCCTGGACGGAGTATCTGCATCAGTGTAAACAGCAGGGCCTACATTTTATTCAACCGGGCCGTTTTGTCCTGCCCGGGGATATGGCGGGCGCGCCTGCGCTGCAATTCTTCCCGTGGCCGGATGTCGATGCCTGGGGGGAATCAAAGCTGGCGCAGGCTGACAAACACACCAACGCGGGCATGTTGCGCGAAAGATTCAATTATTACTGCGAAAAGGTCGTCAAAGGGTTTTATAAGAATCACTTCCTGCGCTTTGATCGCCAGATTGTGCTGGTCGATTGCCTGCAGCCGCTCAACAGCGGGCCACAGGCGTTCAACGACATGCGCCTGGCGCTTACTCAGTTGATGCAAAGCTTCCATTACGGGCAGCGTACGCTGTTTCGTCGGCTATTTTCTCCAGTGATCGACAAGCTGCTGTTTGCCGCCACCAAAGCCGACCACGTCACGGTGGATCAGCACGCCAATATGGTGTCGTTATTGCAGCAGCTGATCCAGGACGCATGGCAAAACGCTGCGTTCGAAGGTATCAGCATGGATTGTCTGGGGCTGGCATCGGTGCAGGCAACCACCAGCGGCTTGATCGATGTGAAAGGTGAAAAGATCCCGGCGTTGCGTGGTAATCGTCTGAGCGATGGCGAACCGCTGACAGTCTATCCGGGGGAAGTGCCCGCGCGTTTACCTGGGCAGGCATTTTGGGACAGCCAGGGCTTTCAGTTTGAGGCGTTTCGCCCGCAGGTTATGGATGTCGATAAACCCTTACCACATATCCGCCTCGATGCCGCGCTGGAGTTTTTAATAGGAGATAAATTGCGATGAGCGAGCCGTTAAAACCGCGTATCGATTTCTCAGGTCCGCTGGACGTGGAACAAAACACGGCGTTTAAAGCACAGCAAATGTTCAACGAAACGGAGGCGCAGACTTTTTCTCCGGCGAAAGTGGATGAACCCCTGGAAGACGAAGGTCAGGCGGAGGCCGTCATTGATGCGGCCTTACGCCCCAAACGCAGTCTGTGGCGCAAGATGGTGATGGGCGGGCTGGCGCTGTTTGGCGTGAGCGTTGTTGCTCAGGGTGTGCAGTGGACCATGAACGCCTGGCAGACTCAGGACTGGGTCGCGCTGGGAGGATGTGCCGCAGGCGCATTGATTATCGGTGCAGGTGTCGGATCGGTGGCGACCGAGTGGCGCAGATTGTGGCGATTGCGTCAGCGCGCGCACGAACGTGATGAAGCGCGAGATTTGCTCCACAGCCATGGAACCGGAAAAGGTCGTGCATTTTGTGAAAAACTGGCGCAGCAGGCGGGTATCGATCAGTCGCATCCAGCATTGCAGCGTTGGTATGCCTCAATTCATGAAACGCAGAACGATCGCGAGGTGGTCAGTCTGTATGCCCATCTTGTGCAGCCGGTACTGGATGCGCAAGCCCGGCGTGAGATTAGCCGTTCTGCGGCAGAGTCCACGCTGATGATTGCCGTCAGCCCATTGGCGCTGGTGGATATGGCGTTTATCGCCTGGCGAAATCTACGGCTGATTAATCGCATTGCATCGCTGTATGGCATTGAACTTGGTTATTACAGCCGTCTGCGTCTGTTCCGCCTGGTGCTGCTGAATATCGCTTTTGCCGGGGCCAGTGAGCTGGTGCGGGAAGTAGGGATGGACTGGATGTCGCAGGATTTAGCCGCCCGCTTATCAACGCGTGCCGCACAGGGCATTGGCGCGGGGTTGTTAACGGCGCGTCTGGGCATTAAAGCTATGGAACTTTGCCGACCGCTGCCGTGGATCGATGATGATAAGCCACGACTGGGCGATTTTCGCCGTCAACTGATTGGTCAGGTGAAAGAGACCTTACAAAAAAACAAATCTCCGCGCGAAAGTTAGCTAAAAAACAGGCGCCGATCGTATAACTTTACGCCCCGGCGCCCAATTTTCCAGCGCGCTGTCAATATTTGTTGACAGAGTTCTTCCTGCGAACCAAATACTGTCTTATCATTTACTACATAATCCCTTGTCCTGATGAAGGTTCCTATGCGTTTGGAAGTCTTTTGTGAAGACCGTCTTGGTCTGACCCGCGAATTGCTCGATTTACTGGTGCTGAGAAGCATTGATTTACGCGGCATCGAAATTGACCCCATCGGGCGGATTTACCTTAATTTTGCGGAGCTGGAGTTCACCAACTTCAGCAGCCTGATGGCTGAAATTCGCCGTATTTCAGGGGTTACGGATGTGCGTACCGTGCCATGGATGCCTTCCGAACGTGAACATCTGGCACTAAGTGCGCTGCTTGAAGCGTTGCCAGAGCCGGTCCTTTCTCTTGATATGAAAAGCAAAGTTGAGATGGCGAACCCTGCGAGCTGTCAACTTTTTGCGCACACCCAGGAGCGGATGCGCAACCATACCGCAGCCCAGTTAATCAATGGGTTTAACTTCCAGCGCTGGCTGGAAAGCAATCCGCAGGATTCCCATAGCGAACATGTCGTGATTAACGGGCAGAATTTCCTGATGGAAATTACGCCCGTCCATTTGCAGGGCGAAAATCAGGAGCAGATGTTGACCGGCGCGGTGGTGATGTTGCGCTCCACCATCCGAATGGGACGTCAGCTGCAAAATATGACAACGCAGGATCTCAGTGCGTTTAGCCAGATTATTGCCGTCAGCACCAAAATGAAACACGTCGTAGAACAAGCGCGCAAGCTGGCGACGCTGAGCGCGCCGCTACTGATTACTGGTAATACCGGCACCGGCAAAGATCTCTTTGCTCATGCCTGCCATCTGGCAAGCCCGCGTGCGTCGAAACCGTATCTGGCGCTGAACTGTGCGTCAATCCCTGAAGATGCGGTTGAAAGCGAGCTGTTTGGCCATGCGCCGGAAGGTAAAAAAGGGTTCTTTGAGCAGGCGAATGGCGGTTCGGTTCTGTTAGATGAAATTGGCGAAATGTCGCCGCGTATGCAGACCAAATTGCTGCGTTTTCTCAATGACGGTACGTTCCGTCGCGTGGGAGAAGATCACGAAGTTCATGTTGATGTCCGTGTGATTTGCGCCACGCAAAAGAACCTTGTGGAGCTGGTGCAGAAAGGACTTTTCCGTGAAGACCTCTATTATCGTCTGAATGTACTGACGTTAAACCTGCCGCCGCTGCGCGATTGCCCACAAGATATTATGCCGCTCACCGAACTGTTCGTGGCGCGTTTTGCCGATGAGCAGGGCGTGCCGCGTCCGAAGCTGTCCGCCGATCTCAGCACGGTGTTAACCCGTTACGGTTGGCCGGGCAACGTGCGTCAGCTTAAAAATGCTATCTACCGGGCGCTGACCCAGCTTGAAGGCTATGAACTGCGGCCACAGGATATTTTGCTGCCGGATTATGATGCGGCAACGGTTGCGGTCGGAGAAGAGGTAATGGAAGGGTCGCTGGATGAAATTACCAGCCGCTTTGAACGCTCCGTGCTGACGCAGCTGTATATGAATTATCCCAGCACGCGCAAGCTGGCCAAGCGCCTCGGCGTTTCGCATACCGCGATTGCCAATAAATTGCGCGAGTACGGCCTGAGCCAACAGAAAAAAAGCGAAGAGTAATGCCGTAAATGAAAATGCCTCCATGTGGAGGCATTTTTGTATGCAAACGCAGCTTACGCTTTCAGTACGTCCAGCGCCGCTGTGTAGTCTGGTTCGTTGGTGATTTCATTGACCAGTTGGCTGAAGACGACGTTGTCATTTTCATCGATAACAACTACGGCACGTGCGGCCAGACCTTTCAGCGGGCCTTCAGCGATTTCAACACCGTAGTTTTTCAGGAATTCTGCGTTGCGCAGGGTGGACAGCGTGATAACGTTGCTCAGACCTTCCGCGCCGCAAAAACGAGAGTGGGCGAATGGCAGGTCGGCCGAAATACACAGTACGACGGTATTGTCGATTTCTGTCGCCAGTTGGTTAAACTTACGTACCGATGCCGCGCAAACGCCAGTATCGATGCTTGGGAAAATATTCAGCACTTTGCGCTTGCCTGCAAACTGGCCCAGCGTAACGTCAGACAGGTCTTTAGCCACAAGGGTAAAAGCCTGAGCTTTGCTTCCAGCCTGAGGAATGGAGCCGGCAACTGCAACCGGGTTGCCCTGGAAATGAACTGTTTGTGACATGGTTATCTTCCTGTTTACATATAGTTAACGTCGAGGCTAGTTTATGCCATCAACAGTTAACACGGCAAACGCTATTTGCGGATATCCGCTTCAGGGACTGCATTAAGGAAAACAAATGAGAACAGTTAAGGTATATGAGGAAGCCTGGCCGCTGCACACTCCCTTTGTCATCGCCCGTGGGAGCAGGACCGAAGCGCATGTGGTTGTCGTCGAATTGACAGAAAATGGCGTCACAGGTATTGGCGAGTGCACACCGTACCCGCGCTACGGTGAAAGCGATGCCTCTGTCCTGGCGCAAATTATGAGCATTGCGCCACAACTGGAAAACGGACTGACGCGTGAAGAGCTGCAAAAGCTGCTGCCAGCAGGGGCTGCGCGAAATGCCGTAGATTGTGCGTTGTGGGATCTGAGTGCGCGTCAACAGCAGACGTCGCTGGCGGAATTGGTGGGAAGTGAACTGGCTGAAGTGGTGACGACGGCGCAAACCGTGGTGATTGGCTCGCCGGAACAAATGGCCGCGAGCGCGGCTGCGCTGTGGGGAAATGGTGCGAGACTGCTGAAAGTTAAACTGGATGCTCGCTTGATTAGTGAGCGGATGGTTGCCATTCGTGCGGCTGTTCCTGACGCCACGATTATTGTCGACGCCAACGAATCCTGGCGGGCAGAAGGCCTTGCGGCACGCTGTCAGCTGTTGGCTGATTTAGGGGTGGCGATGCTGGAGCAGCCGCTGCCGGCTCAGGATGATGCCGCGCTGGAGAATTTTGTGCATCCGCTGCCCATCTGCGCAGATGAAAGTTGCCACACTCGCAGTAGCCTGAAAGCGCTGCACGGACGCTATGAAATGGTCAATATCAAACTGGACAAAACAGGCGGTCTGACGGAAGCACTGGCGCTGGCAACGGAAGCCCGCGAGCAGGGATTTGCGCTGATGCTGGGCTGCATGCTGTGTACCTCCCGGGCGATCGGTGCGGCGTTACCGCTTACGCCGCAGGTTAACTTTGCCGATCTTGATGGCCCGACCTGGCTGGCCAGCGATGCGGAGCCAGCCCTGCATTTTACGACCGGGCAGCTCCATCTCTAGGGTGCCAGCGCAGCAGATTGGACATGGCCAGCAGGTATTTTTCGCTCGCTTCATCCGATGAAATGGGCGGAAATTCGGCGGTTATGCAGTGTAAATTCAGGTCTGCGCACCAGCTCCCAAAAGAGCCGGGCGTTTCATAACCTACGCTGGTGACCAGAGGCAATTCAAACGACTGTGCCAGCCACGAACCCAGCTCGCTGCTTCTGGGATCTTCAATACAGGCCAGTGGATCGTGGAAAGAGACTACCCAGGCGGGATGAGTTCGGTGAATAAGCTGACACAACGCCTGGGTTTCTGGTTCCGAACCCGGACTTTCGCCGGTCAACAACACCACATCACGCTCTTCTGCACTACTGTTCCAGCGATACACCGTTTCGCCCGCTCTCCAGTTTGCGGCGGGAAAATTACGGTTCAGATCGACGCCGTTCGCATTTGCGCGCAGCCCAAGCTGGCAACCGTCAGGGTTTACGGCCAGCACCACATGGTGGCGACGCAGGGAAGGGTTAAGCGTACGCAATGCGCAGGAAAGGGTAACGACCGAGGAGTTTTCGTCGCCGTGCGTTCCCGCCAGTATCAGGCCGCTTTCACGATCGGCTGCCAGTGCAGGAAACCAGATTAGCGGTGCGCCTAACAAGGAACGTCCGTAATGTTCGGTTCCAGGTGGGAATGCGCCGCGCTCGGCACGGGGACGGGTAACGGTCATAGTCATCTCTGAATGCTTGGATTGTTACTCGCAGTGTTGTGCAAAATGTACGGATAATCAAATCGTTTTCACACACTTATCTTTTCAGGTGTAATATCTCTTTCTTGTCGGAAGTTAATTGCATTTCCTGCTGGCGATACAAATAATTACACATTCACTTAGTAGCCGGAATTGAGGGTACCTTATGCAGCATTCTGTTTCAGTAACCTGTTGTGCGTTGTTGGTTAGCAGCATTTCTTTATCCTGGGCTGCTGATGTTCCCAGCGGAACGGTACTGGCAGAGAAACAAGAACTGGTGCGTCATATAAAAGACGAACCGGCGTCGCTTGATCCGGCAAAAGCCGTTGGGCTGCCTGAAATACAGGTGATTCGTGATCTATTTGAAGGGCTGGTCAACCAGAATGAGAAGGGTGAGATCGTGCCTGGCGTCGCTACCCAGTGGAAGAGTAACGATAACCGCATCTGGACGTTTACGCTGCGTGACAATGCGCAATGGGCGGATGGTACGCCGGTAACGGCGCAGGATTTTGTCTATAGCTGGCAGCGTCTGGTTGATCCAAAAACGCTGTCGCCGTTTGCCTGGTTTGCTGCGCTGGCGGGTATTAATAATGCTCAGGCTATTATCGATGGCAAAGCCACGCCTGATAAACTTGGCGTTAGTGCTGTCGATGCACGGACATTGAAAGTTCAACTGGATAAACCGCTGCCCTGGTTTGCCAATCTGACGGCGAGTTTTGCATTCTATCCGGTACAAAAAGCCAACGTTGAGAGCGGCAAAGAGTGGACCAAACCAGGCAATCTGATTGGTAACGGCGCCTATGTGCTCAAAGATCGCGTCGTAAACGAAAAACTGGAAGTGGTGCCGAACACGCATTATTGGGACAACGCCAAAACAGTGCTGCAAAAAGTCACCTTCCTGCCGATCAACCAGGAATCAGCTGCGACCAAGCGCTATCTTGCTGGTGATATTGATATTACCGAGTCCTTCCCGAAAAATATGTACCAGAAACTGTTGAAGGATATCCCGGGTCAGGTTTACACCCCGCCGCAGCTTGGTACTTATTATTATGCCTTCAATACCCAGAAGGGACCGACTGCCGACTCACGCGTGCGCCTGGCGCTCAGCATGACTATCGATCGTCGTCTGATGGCGGAGAAAGTTTTGGGTACCGGTGAGAAACCAGCATGGCATTTTACGCCGGATGTAACGGCAGGATTTGTGCCGGAACCTTCACCGTTTGAGCAAATGAGTCAGGAAGAGCTGAACGCGCAGGCGAAAACGCTGCTGCGCGCGGCGGGCTATGGCCCGCAGAAACCGCTTAAACTGACGCTGCTGTACAACACCTCAGAAAATCATCAGAAGATTGCTATCGCAGTGGCTTCTATGTGGAAGAAGAACCTCGGTGTTGACGTAAAACTGCAGAACCAGGAATGGAAAACGTATATCGACAGCCGTAATACCGGTAATTTTGATGTGATCCGCGCCTCATGGGTGGGTGACTACAATGAGCCTTCTACGTTCTTGTCGCTATTAACATCGACCCATACGGGCAATATCTCCCGCTTTAATGATCCGGCGTACGACAAAGTGTTGACCCAGGCAACTCTGGAGAATACAGAGAAAGCGCGCAATGCCGATTATAACGCCGCGGAGAAAATTCTGATGGAACAGGCACCTATTGCGCCGATTTATCAGTATACCAACGGGCGTTTAATTAAACCGTGGTTGAAAGGATATCCGATTACTAACCCTGAAGATGTGGCCTATAGCCGCACAATGTATATCGTTAAGCACTAACAGAGATAATGGCTGGTGTGATTTTGCATCAGCCATTTTATGTTTCCGGCGGCTGATGCTCCCGGCAAATCAGCAATGAATCTTCTTCACTCAATCTCTCTTTCGTCAGATTACAAAATCCCTGACCACCCGTTTTTTGGTGGAAGCGACAGCTATGGCAAAGTCCAAAGCCAGGCACATTGTTGGTCCGCTGGATCCCACGTAACAGTTCAAACAGTAGCTCCTTAAGTACAGTCGCGCGTTCACCCATCGCCGTTTCACCCACCACCAAAAACGTTGGCGGGAGCAGGGCGTCCAGTAAGGTATTGGCCGACTCACTTAAGTGTAGATGGACGCTACGTTTATCACGGTCATCCGGCTTGCGAACAATCAACCCTTTGTTTTCCAAAAGCTTCAGCGATTGCGACACGGTACCTTTGGTGAGACCAAGGTAGTCTGTCACGCCAAGAGGCGTATTGGAATAACGGTTGCAACGGGCCAGATACATTAACGCGCTAAGTTGTACTGGCTGGAGATCCGCCAGTAAAGGGTGCTGGCGAAACCACATCCTTGTCAGGCTGGACAGCCGGTCAAGTACATCGAAAAGTGACATGTCGGGCATAACAAATCCTCCTCGGTATATAGTATCGATTAAAAACTATATTGACAAAGGGTAAAAGCAGCGTAGCATGAATTGTGGTATCGAATCGATACTATAATTTAAAGGAGATGTATCATGACTAAAGCTCGTTTCTATCATGCAGGTTGCCCGGTTTGTGTTTCCGCAGAACAGACACTTCTGCAGCATTTGTCTGCGGATGTAGAAATAGATGTGGTTCATCTGGGAGAGCAACCTGATCGGGTTGCTGAGGCTGAAGTGGCTGGCGTGAAATCTGTTCCGGCGCTGGTGATTGACGGCAATGTGCTGCATATTAATTTCGGCGCTCCCATTGAAGCGTTGAAATAGCTGGAAAGTTCGGGAAGTTGCGTTGGCGATTTCCCGAATATACAAGACGTTGGGGAAGATAGCGTGTTGAAAACGACCGAAGAGTATCACCCGATAGATTGCGATCTTCATGATTATCTGGAAATCGCCTGCATGTACCACTATCGGTTGCACATTGAACTAACAGATGGCACATGTTTTGATGCTAAAGCGCTGACGACGTGTACCACAGTGGAAAAAGAAGAATTTCTGGTAGTGGAGCAATCTGAAAATCAGCAAAAAATCCGTCTGGATTATCTGTCAGCGATCACCGCGCTGACGCCAGGAGCGACGTTTAGCACAGTAAATTTTCAGCGAGCCTACCGCGGTTAGACGGTATAAATTCGAATGTCGTGCGCCTGGAACGCTGTGGCGTACTCTTTGCTGATGTTGTCCTCTACAACAATCACATCGATATTGCTGCTTTCGGTCACGACATATCGGGCGACGGCTGGGATTTTTTCAGCCGTTAGCGCGACGATAGCTTCATTACATTGTTTTATCACCGCTTTTTTGAACTCACAATCCGCATAATCAAATCCCGTTAAGCCGGATTCAGGCGACATCGCGCAGCCGCCAATAAATCCCTGATCGAATAAAATGTCCTGCACTTGTGCGATGGCGGAAGCTCCCACGCACCCACCTGAAGATCTCTGCACCACGCCACCCAGCATAATGACTTCAAACAGCGGTTTTTTTAGCAAAACGGCGGCAATCTCCGGCGAATTTGTCACCACGGTTAACGCCAGTTCGGCGGGCAGAGCTTCTGCCATTGCCAGATTGGTGCTACCCGTGTCGATAAAAATACAGCTTCCAGATTTGACCAGCCTGGCACATCTCTGCGCGATGTTGCTCTTTTTGGCTACATTAATACTCTTGCGCACGTCGATGTCTTCGGATTCAGGGAGTGTAATGACCGCGCCACCATAAACTTTTTTACACACGCCATCTTTGCTCAATTCATGCAAATCACGACGAATTGTGTGTTCAGAAACGCCTAATCGGTTAGCGAGTTCAGAACAAATGACCCTGCCGTTTTCTTGCAGGATCTGAAAGATAAGCGCCTGACGCTGTTCCGGGAATGCGGCGTAATCGAGCATAGATACTCCAGGTGAAATAAACATCGAGCAATAGAGTGCATGATCGTGCATTATGATTAACGATGTCAACATCCCTTACAGGGGCCGTACTATTCTCGATACAATGGGAAGAGGTTCGCTATGAAGATTGCGCATATGGCGTTATGGACACAGGATCTCGAGCAGCAAGCTCGCTTCTGGGTATCGTTTTTTGACGGCAAGATCAACGAGAAATACCGCAGCAAAACCAATCCTGGGTTTGAATCTTATTTTGTCAAAATTGGCGAGGAAATTGCGATTGAGTTAATGACCAAACCGGGTCTTATCGGGCAGCAACCTGACAATAATTGTTGCGGATGGGTGCATCTCGCCATTTCAGTTGGCAGTAGTGAAAATGTTGATGCCATGGCGAAGCGTGCAAAAGAACAAGGGATATTAGTCTCTGGCCCGCGCACCACAGGTGATGGCTATTACGAAGCGGTAATACATGATCCTGACGGTAACTTGATTGAAATCGTAGCGTAAGGCTTTACGCGATCTCCAGCCGATAAATTGTACCCTCATTATTAATGAGCACGATTCATAAGTTTGTCCTTTTTTCTCCCTCTAATCACCGGCACGTAGAGTCTCTATAATTTTACTGTTTTCAGCATCCGGTGGCACATGTCGCCACCGTTTTGGAGAGTCGAAATGCAAAATCAATTGAATACCGCGCCCAGCGCCAGCGTGGAGATTATGAACGAACAATTTGATGGTAACAGCGTCTTTCCGCGTGGAGAGAAAAATGAAGCGTATGCGAAGTATTTCACTGGCGACAGCTATCTGACCATGCTCTCCATGGAAGGCGTGGTAATTGGCAATGTCGCATTTGAACCGGGTTGTCGTAACTTCTGGCATGTTCATCATAAGGGCGGACAGATATTGCTGGTGACCGGTGGCAGAGGTTGGTATCAGGAGTGGAATAAACCGGCACGTGAGCTGAAAACCGGTGATGTCGTGCACATTCCGGCGGGAATGAAACACTGGCACGGTGCTGCGCGTGATAGTTGGTTTGCTCATATCGCCGTGGAAATCCCGGCCCCTGGCGCGTCGAACGAATGGCTGGAACCGGTTAGCGATGCTGAGTACAACCTGCTGCCCTGAACTATGCTGGTTCTGGTAACACCTAATCCCTGAGGAGATCTCAATGGTCATGAATGTGAAGGGTTATGCTGCTCTGGCGGTGAAAGAGGATTTAGTCCCCCATAATTTTGTTCGTCGCGATCCGCGTGAAGATGATGTGGTTATCGATATTTTATACAGCGGTGTATGCCACTCGGATATCCATAACGCCTACAACGATTGGGGCGGTGCTAAATATCCGATGGTACCTGGGCATGAAATCATTGGCCGCGTGGTGCATGTTGGTAAGTCGGTAACAAAATTCAACGTGGGCGATCTCGCAGGGGTAGGTTGCATGGTTGATTCATGCCAACACTGCAACGCCTGCGAACAGGGATTAGAGCAATATTGCGAAGAAGGCAACACTCTAACGTATAACGATATTGACCGCCATGATGGTCTGCCCACTTTCGGCGGCTATTCTGACAAAATAGTCGTTACTGAAAAGTTTGTGGTGAAGGTCCCTGAAGGGATCGATTTACGCGGTGCGGCGCCGCTACTTTGCGCCGGGATCACGACATGGTCGCCTTTGCGCCACTGGCAGGTAGGTGAGGGCAGTAAAGTCGCGGTTGTCGGACTGGGCGGCCTCGGGCATATGGCAATCAAACTTGCAAATGCGCTGGGCGCGGAAGTTACGCTGTTTACGCGTTCACCGGGCAAAGAAGCTGATGCCAGACGTTTGGGGGCCAGTCACGTTGTGCTTTCCACTGACAGTGAACAGATGAAAGCGACAGCGAATCAGTTTGATCTGATTATCGATACTGTGCCCTACGTTCATGACCTGAACCCTTATATCCCAACCCTGGCGCTAAGCGGTACGCTGGTGTTGGTTGGTTATCTTGGTGCGTTGGATCCGTTGCTGAATACGGTTCCCCTGATCCTTGGGCGTAGGTCTGTGGCGGGTTCAGTTATCGGCGGTATTGCCGAAACGCAGGAGATGATGGATTTTTGCGGTCAGCATGGTATTACCGCCGATGTCGAGGTGATCGATATTCAGGATATTAATCGTGCCTGGCAGCGGATGTTGAAAAGCGATGTGAAATACCGCTTTGTAATTGATATTGCCTCATTGAAATAAGTACAAAAAAGACGCGGATTTCCGCGTCTTTTCTTTTGTTAGTGTGTCGATGGCGATGTTTCAGGATTATCCATATACAGCGTCTGGCTGGGGAACGCAAAGTCGGCGCCGTTTGCCTGGACTATCGTGATAATCTTTAAATAAACGTCTTGCTGTACCGCGAGCCATTCCTTCCAGACGGTGGTTTTCGTGAAGCAATACACCATGATATTCAACGATGAATCGGCAAATTCATTAAAATAGACCAACAGAGTTTGTTTCTGGTCTATTCCTGGATGGTTTTGCAGCATTTCTCTAACCGACTCGACAACGGCACCGACTTTATCGGCATCCTCATATCGTAACCCGATCACCGTTTTAATTCGCCGGTTGGTCATGCGCCCTGGGTTTTCTACGCTGATGGAGGAGAAAATCGAGTTTGGCACATACAATGGACGATGGTCGAAGGTGTTTATTTTAGTCATTCGCCAGCCAATTTCTGCCACCGTGCCTTCAATATTGCGGTCCGGGGAGCGGATCCAATCGCCTATGCTAAACGGTCTGTCGAAATAGAGCATAATGCCTGAGAAAAAGTTGCTCAGAATATCTTTCCCCGCCATACCCACTGCGATACCACCAATACCGCCAAAGGTTAACAGGCCGGATAAGCTCATACCGAAGTGTTCGCCATACAGTAAAATGATGGCAACCACGATGGTAATCTTGATGATACGCGACAGGATCCTCGCGCTGGTGATATCTCTGCCTTTATTAATCTGCGTCTTTTCAAACTGATTAATCACCAGAAAAAGTTTGATGGTCAGGATCAACGCAATCAACGAGGTGCAGATAAAGTCGACCACGCTGGGGGAGATAAATTTCAGGCTGTAACTTTCGATAACGTTATTAGCAATGCTGCCAAACGTCCCAATGATAATGGCATAGACAAAAAATTGTGCGGCATGAAATATGAATCCTTTGCAGCGACGCTCTCCACGATGATACCAGACGCTCATCAGGACCAGCGCGGCACAGCAGCTAAGAATTACCGTCAAATTAAACGCATTATTCATAAACAGTTCAGCGATCATGATTCTTCCTGGCAACTCCGTGTTAGCTAAATATCATCTGACATCCTAATCCCCAGATATTTTACCCAGTTAAGGAGGTCAGATCATTAATCAAAAGGAGAGATAAATAATGCAATCAGCGTTATTTTCAGCGAAATAACGCTGACGTCAACCCTGTATGCGGTTTATGTAGCAGACAGTCAGTTGATGTCATGGTATTGTTAGCGCAAAGTGACAAGGTTTTCATCTGCAAAAGGACAGTACTATGATCATGGCTAAGCTGAAAACAGCGAAGGGACGGAAGTTTCTGTTGTGCCTGCTTGGAGTGTTTATTATCGCAGCGTCGGTCGTGACGCGAGCGACGATCGGTGGCGTTATTGAACAGTATGACATTCCGCTATCCGACTGGACCGCTTCAATGTACGCCATTCAATCTGCAATGATTTGTGTCTACAGCATGGTGTTTACGATTCTGTTGGCTATCCCGCTTGGTATCTATTTCCTCGGCGGTGAGGAGCAACACTAGGCGTTTAAAATGCCGGATGATATCGCCATCCGGCATTTCATTGTGTGGTTAATCGTCTTCTTCGTCGTCCAGTTCAACTGGTGTCTGATATTCATCCGGCTTGATGACCAGCAGGTCACAGCGTAGATGATCGATAACCTGTTCCGCGGTATTACCAAGAAACGCAGCAGAAATACCGGTACGTCCGACGGTCCCCAATACCACAATACCCGCCTGCAAGTGCTCGGCTAAATCAGGAATGACCTCTTCAGGTAAGCCTTTTTCAACGTGCGTCACTTTCTCATCAATACTGAATTTCTGGCGTAGCGCCTTCATGGCCAGCAGGTGCTGTCCACGAATTGCGTCGTTATAAACGCTGGGATCAAATTCAGGCAGTTCAATCGCGATGTTGATTGGTGTGACAGGGTAGGCGCCAACCAGATGCACTTCGGTATGGTTAACCTGTTCTGCAAGCTGTAGCGTCTCCTTGACCAGTTTTTCATTGAGCGCGTTGTGATAAGCCTCTTCACTGGCGAGGTTTACGGCAACCAGTGCTTTACCCCCTTCAGGCCATGGCTGGTCTTTCACCATCCATACCGGACTTGGACATTTACGCAATAAATGCCAGTCGGTTGGTGTAAATATTACGGCTTCGAGGCGGTCGTGTTGGTGCGCCATCTTGAGGACCAGGTCATGCCTGGCGCTGATGACTTCCTGGATGATGGCTTCAAAGGGTCGGTTATGCCAGACCACTTTAATCTCCAGAGGGATCCCTGCTTCGATATAGTATTTCGCTTGTTCACGTATCCATGCAGTTCGCTGGCTGATAACCCCCTGACGCATTGCCGTACGCTCATCGGGCGACAGCAGGGTAGTCATCTCATAGGAAAAGTCATAGATCGGCAAAAAGGCTTTAATTTTGCCACCAATCCGTTGATGCAAATAAACAGCTCGCCGTAATGCTGGTTGATCGTCCTGGTTCGGGTCGATGACGACCAGCATATTTTTATACATAGCCATACAGGGTCTCCTTACAACTGTCACTGCAGTTTGTAATTAAAAGAGTAACCCAATAATGTAGATTGAAACAGGGAATAACCTCCTGCCAGATCAATAAATCGGGAAAATTTAATGATTTGACAGAAGGATAACAGAGAGGCTTGCGGAAAGGTTACGCAACGTTACGCGTGTGGCCGGCAAGAACCGCCAGCGCGTCGCTGTTTTCAATAGTGATGTATTTGCCTTTCACCGCCAGCATGCCGCTTTTCTGGAAACGACCCAGCAGGCGGCTGATGGTTTCAACCGTCAGACCGAGGTAGTTACCGATGTCACCACGGGTCATGGTCAGGCGGAATTCACGAGGCGAGAATCCACGCTGGGCGAAGCGACGAGACAGATTGTAGATAAAGGCCGCCAGGCGCTCTTCAGCGTTTTTCTTCGACAACAACAGGATCATATCCTGGTCGCCTTTGATTTCGCCACTCATCAGACGCATCATCTGCTGACGCAGGTTCGGCATCTTACCGGACAGGTCATCCAGTGTTTCAAAAGGAATTTCGCATACCATTGAAGTTTCCAGCGCCTGAGCAAAGCTCGGGTGATGGCCGCTGCCAATGGCGTCAAAACCTACCAGGTCACCCGCCAGATGGAAACCGGTAATTTGCTCATCGCCTTGTTCGGTAATGGTATAGCTTTTTATCGTTCCGGAGCGGATAGCGTAGAGTGATTTAAGCTCATCACCTGCTTTAAAGAGCGTCTGCCCTTTTTGGATAGGCTTTTTGCGCTCGATGATGTTATCGAGCTGGTCAAGCTCATGCTCGTTAAGTGTGAACGGGATGCAAAGCTGGCTGATGCTGCAATCCTGGCAATGGATAGCACAACCGCCAGACTGAATGCGCCGTATAATTCGCTTTTCCGGGATCATAGGTCTGCTCAAGCCGTAATTGATATTTGTCAATTTTAACATCTTTTTGGTGAGCACGTAAGCCTGAGCTACTCCCAATAGAGAATAATTCAGGCATAACTGGAATGAATGTTTGTATCCTCTTGATTAACCACACTTAATTTAGGGTCGCATTATGCGGAAGTGTGATGAATAAGGCATTAATTGCCTGGAATCTAGAGTAGCAAATAACCTTCGTGGCGCAATAACCACTCTTTTCGTTGTACGCCGCCGGCATATCCGGTCATGGTGCCGTTGCGCCCAATGACGCGATGACAGGGGACCACAATGCTTACTGGATTGGAGCCATTAGCTGCGCCGACGGCCCTTGCAGCGCCGGGGCGTCCTAACTGTTCGGCCAGTTGACCATAGTGCATGACCTGCCCGCAGGGGATAGTGCGTAATGCTTGCCAGACTTCACGCTGGAAAGGCGTGCCAGCAGTTGCTGTTTCCAGCGTGTCAATGATGCTGAGGTTTCCGGCAAAATACTCAGAGAGTTTGTCGCTTAATCCACCTGGATTTTTGGCGGTAATGCGCTGATAACCTTCTGTACGGTAATGGATATCAAGCAATTGTTCCATGCGATCGCTGTGCTGATCCCATTCCACTGCGCGCAGGCGAAATTGTTCATCACAAATAATCCATAGCGGGCCCAGCGGCGTGTCGATGGTGTCTTCCAGTAAGTTAAGCATCCGTTTCTCTCATTACAGCATTCAGGCGAGGCTACACATTATCACGCCAGTGACCGTCGCAGCTATACCCCTAAAAACGGATATCAACTTGTCGTGAGTAGATCGGTTCAGCGCAACGGATCCGGTTAATTATTGGAAATAACCGTAAACCGTTACCGGTATAGTTGTCGGTATAATAGTGCGCGGTTATGATAATGCCCGTCGCAATATGCTGGAGGATGAAACATGAACCTTGATGATGCATCGTTGTTTCTTGACGCTATGGGGGATGTTCAACCGCTGAAAAACCGTGCCGATGTACACTGGCAGCCCATACGCAATCTTCGCACTCCGGCGCGTATCGATACGCTTCAACTGGATAATTTTCTCTCGACGGGATTTCTCGATATTGTCCCGTTAAGTGTGCCGCTCGACTTTCGTCGCGAAGGTTTACAGAACGGAGTGACTGACAAGCTGCGAAACGGGAAATACCCGCAGCAGGCAAGCCTCAATCTTATTCGCCAACCTGTTGAAACATGTCGTCAGATGCTCTTTAGTTTTATTCTGCAGGCGCAGCAAGAAGGATTGCGTAACGTGCTGGTAATACACGGCAAGGGGCGTGATGATAACTCCCATGCCAATATTATTCGCAGCTACGTGGCGCGCTGGTTGACGGAATTTGACGATGTGCAAGCATACTGCGCCGCACTGCCGCATCACGGCGGCAGCGGGGCATGTTATGTGGCATTGCGTAAAACCGCACAAGCAAAACAAGACAACTGGGAGCGTCACGCTAAACGTAGTCGCTGAACGACGTAAACATCAGGCAGCCAACACTCTGTTCCTGCCTTCGTTCTTGGCTTTGTACAACGCGTCGTCAACGCGTTTGAATAACTCATCGATACTTTCATTTGTTTCGTGCCGTGCTACACCAATACTGACGGTAAAGCGGGGAAGGCCTGGGAGAGTCACTTTGGCCACCGTCGCCCGTATCACTTCTGCGAGATTGAGGGCAGTGTCCAACGAGGTTCGCGGCAGTAGCAGCACAAATTCTTCACCTCCCCAGCGAAAAATCAGATCGTCCTTTCTCGCACAAGATTCCAGTGTGCGTGCCAGAGCGCAAAGTACCTCATCACCTTTTAAATGACCAAAAAGATCGTTAATGCTTTTAAAGCGATCGGTGTCGATCAACAGCAGGCTGTAATCCTGTGTCAATGACAACGCGTGGGTCTGTTCCGGCTCGGTTACCTGATAAAAATGTCGGCGGTTAAGCAATCCCGTTAAGGCGTCACGCAGGGCCGCACGCTCAAGCTCCTGTTCCAGCCGCTTTTGCTCGGTAATATCATGAATAATGCACAGCATGAGCTTATTACCGTAGATTTCGATTGGACCAGCATAGGTTTGTACGTGACGGGAGGTGCCGTCTGCCAGTTTATGCACAAAATGCAAAGGTTTATGGCCACCGGGAAGATGGGCGATTTCATGCATCACCGGGAGTATATGACGACCCAGCGTATTGATTTCCCATGTATGTTTCTGACACATCGTATCATGGCTATAGCCATAAAAATTTAGCGCACTGAGATTTGCATCAACGATCAGCCCATCGCGGGACGGATCGATAAGCAACATTGGGGCTGAGTTGGTCTGGAAAAAACGCGCGTAAAATCCCTGTTTTTTTCGCTGATAATTTGCTGAACGGCTCGCTTTCAGACCTTGCGAAGTCGGTGTTTCAATGCCCTCGAAAAGAATAACATCACCTGATTCCGGCAGGGTTCGGATTGACAGGCGGCTGGCCATCGCGACGTCCTCACCTTCGCGGTAAACCGTAAGGATTTCCACAATATCGTGATGATTTCTCAAATAGCTGAGATACATGGTTAAATCATTCTGGGCATGTGTTGAAAATATGCCCTTGCGGAGTAGAGAAAAGCAGGGGGCCTGCATCAGTTCCCGCGCAACGGTATTAGCGAACACCAGTTCTTCGGTATGCGGCGAAACAATCCACACCGGCAGGGTTAATAAATCCAGTGAATGCAGCTCGGTTGTGCTCATCGATAATCCCGTTATCTTTATCTGCTGTGTTGCCCGTTTAATGGCATCTGTTTTTTTATATTACAGTCTCATAATGTTATTGATTGTTGAGGAGATAAAGACTGTACAATTCGCTGTTGCTTAATGCTGCTTTCCGTTGGAATCAATTCATGGATCTGATGCGCAGGCAACGGTTTTGCAAACAAGAAACCTTGCAGCACGCCACATCCCATCTGGGTCAGGAGTATTTCCTGCTCCTGGGTCTCTATTCCTTCAGCCACCACTTGCATATTCATAGAGTGGGCTATGTCAATAATAGTAGACACAATCTTTGTATTTTTGCTGTTCTCGCTGATATCTTTAACAAATACTCTGTCAATTTTTAATTCCCGTGCCGGAAGAGACTTCAACATCAATATATTTGAATAACCGGTGCCGAAATCATCAATAGAAACGGTGATCCCTAAAGCTGAAAATGCATTCAAGACTTCAGCGCTACGTTTTAAATTTTTAAGTGCTGTACTTTCAGTCAATTCCAGCGTGAGATATGCAGGTGATAGTTGATATTGTGCAAGGGCGCTGCAAACCACATCAACGATATCATGTTGTTCAAACTGGGAAGGGGAAAGATTAACGGCGAGGGTCCATTCCGCATGGCCTTGTAACTTCCATTGATGCAACTGCTGACATGCCTGCTGGATAACCCATTTCCCGACCGGAATGATAAGGCCCGTTTCTTCCTGCGCAGGCAGAAACTCAGCGGGTAACAGCATGCCGCGTTCCGGGTGATGCCAGCGTAATAACGCTTCAAAACCGGTCAGGGAATGATCTCCGGCGGTGTATTTGGGTTGATACCAAAGCTCAAACTGATCGTGTTCCAGTGCTTGTGACAGTTCCTGTAAAAATGTCGGCGGTGTATCGGCGATAGCTTCCATTTCCGGGCTATAAATAGCCCAACCGTTTCTGCCAGCCTGTTTGACATGATACATCGCCATATCAGCCTTTACTTTTAACTCATGCAATGTGGAACCATGTTCAGGATAAATACTGCTTCCCGCACTTAACGAAACCCGAATGGTGTACCCAAACAGCGTGAAAGGATCGCCAATCGCAGCCGCAATCCGGGTCAGCAGAGCGGTGATAGTCTCTTTATTACAGTCAGGAACCAGAAGAATAAACTCATCTCCCCCCAGCCTCGCCAGCGTCATGGTGTCATCAAGGCAGCTGTAGATTCGCTGCGTACTGGCGATCAGCAACTGATCGCCGATGTGATGTCCCCAGGTATCGTTAACGACTTTGAAGCGATCGAGGTCGATGAATACCAGAGCAAATTGATGCTGATGCAGTTTGGAATGTTGTAGACAGGCCTGTAAGCAGGCATCTATCTGTGTGCGATTGGCAAGTCCGGTCAGTGCGTCGAAGTGGACCTGATGCTCAAGCTGGCAGTTAAGTTGATGTAAGTTGTCTGCCAGCCGGGAGGTACGCAGTTGCGAATCCACCATCGACACCACCAGCATGATACCCAAAATAACCAGCGTGACGGCGCAGACCCAGACAGAGAGTTCCAGTGTGCTGAGCCCATTGTGTACAGTGTGTCCAAAATGGGTGAATGTTGCCGCTCCCATCCCGGTGTAATGCATAGAGGCAATCGCCAGCGCCATAATAAGGGCGGCGACAAGCCGATTGAACAGGGCTCGACGGGTATTTTGGCGCAAATGAAACGCCAGCCACAAACCCACACCAGATGCAACGATGGCAATCATTACTGAGAGCAGTATCAGCGAATGACTCCATAGGATGGCAACATGCTCAATGATGGCATACATGCCAACGTAGTGCATGGTGACGACACCGGCGCTTAATATTCCCGTGGCAACGACTAATCGTTTTGTTGAAAGCGTATTACCTGAAATAGCGATATTAATGGCGAGAGTTGCAGAAATGAGCGCAATAAAGAAAGAAAATGCCGTGAGCGAAAAATGGTAATTGATCGGCATACTCATTTTCATGGCCAGCATACCGATAAAATGCATCGACCAAATACCCATCCCTAGCGTAGCCCCGCCAGACAACCGCCAGAAGGTAGATTCTCGTCGGTTGGATATCGCCACCTTGCCTGCACTATCGAGAGCAATAAAAGAGGCAATAAACGCGACCACAAAGGAAATCCCAATCAATACAGGGTCCCATGACACGTTCAACATCATACTACCTATCGAAAAAAGGCCGTGGTAATAAATCTAGCAGGTTTTGTCCAGTTAACATGATAAAACCAGGAATGTTCTTGTGTTTTTACACGGGTATTAGAGGGAGCAGGGCGATAGTGAAAATAACGAACCATTACTTATATAAACATTCACCAAATTTATAGTTCTGTGCGTTTTATGCTCTCTATGTGCTTGTCATCACAATAATCTGATGCCTGGCGTCATCACAGTAACTTGATGGGATAAAATACTGAACTAATAGAAATAAAAGGTGTAATTTATCGCCTTAAGTAAAAGGGCTGCAGACTCTCATTGAAAGTACAGCTTTCGTCGCAGAGCAATGGCATTCTGCATTGCAGGTGCTATAAAAAATAATATCTACGTAATTTCTTTGTGAACAGGCCTAAAATGTTAAATGATATTAGCGTCAGAACCTTTATTATTTTATTTCTGCTGATTACGGCAGTTGCTCTCAATATTGTTGAATTGATTTTTTCGGCCACTCCGGAAATTATAATTGGTACAAATGCGGTAAGCGTTATTTCTATATTATGCTTGTGGTGGTACATGACGAAATATCTGGTCATGCCGATCAATACGGTTAAAAGAAGCATTGAAGAAGTGACATCTGGGAATCTGGCGATCAGTATTCCAGAGTTTGGTAATAATTGTGCGGGTAGACTAATACCGGGCATCAATAGTTTATCGAGTAATATTTCAACACTCGTTAATGAGATCAGAACATCCTCGCAAACGGCGATGGCGCTCTCTGAACAGCTTGCGGAACGCAGCGCTGCGCTTTCAGTGAAAACGGAACAACAATCCGGAGCATTGATGCAAACAGCTGCTAATATGGATGAAATAGCCGTTAATACGCGAAATAATGCTGACAACACGCAAATCGCCAGCGTCCAGGCAACAGTTGCCACGCAATGCGCCATTCAGGGTGGAGAATTAATGGTGCAGGTTGCAACAAATATGCGATCAATCACCGAATGTGCCCAGCAGATGACGGAAATTATTACGCTGATCGATGGTATCGCATTCCAGACAAATATTCTGGCATTGAATGCTGCCGTGGAAGCGGCGAGGGCCGGTGAACATGGCAAAGGTTTTTCCGTGGTGGCCGGTGAGGTAAGAATGCTTGCACACCGTAGTGCAGATGCTGCTAAGAATATTAAGCAACTGATTGCCCAAACCCATCAAAATGTTCAGCAAGGTGCAGCTATTGTCCGTGAAGCAGAAAAAAATATGCATGACATTGTCGGTGGTGCCGGTCAATTAAACCAATTGATGGGCGAGATATTAACCACTACACAGGAGCAGGAGAAAGGAATTATCAGAATTACTCATGCACTGGCCGAACTGGAGAATGTAACCCAAAGTAATGCCATTATGGTTGATGAGCTTTCTGATTCCTCAGGTATCCTGAAAAACCAGGTGATTGATCTCCAGTCGCGAACGCATAAATTTCGCTTAAGTAACACTCTTGAGTCAGAGAGATGGCAGCGGGCTTAACAGGCCATCTAGATGCAAGCGTCGCATTCGTCGGCGCTTTTTGTATTACCTGATACTTTTATGAATCATTTCAGCACAATGGGACAATGAGATATTGCTTAACATATTCTGACGGCTAGACTAACGAAAAAAGCTGAATGATTGTGGAGGCGCTGTGGAAGCCATTAAGGGAACGGATGTTAATGTGCCGGATGCCGTGTTTGCCTGGCTGTTGGATGGCCGGGGTGGGGTGAAACCCTTGGAAGATAACGATGTTATCGACAGTCAGCATCCCTGTTGGCTACATCTTAATTATACCCATCCTGAAAGCGCGCAATGGCTGGCGACAACGCCTTTACTTCCCAATAATGTGCGTGATGCGCTGGCAGGCGAAAGTACGCGCCCACGCGTCAGCAGAGTCGGGGAAGGTACGTTGATTACACTGCGCTGTATCAACGGCAGCACCGATGAGCGACCTGACCAACTGGTGGCGATGCGTTTATATATGGATGAACGTCTGATTGTCTCAACCCGCCAGCGCAAAGTGCTGGCGCTGGATGATGTGGTCAGCGATCTCCAGGAAGGAACGGGACCGGCTGATTGTGGCAGTTGGCTGGTGGATGTTTGTGATGCGCTAACCGACCATGCCAGCGAATTTATCGAACAACTGCACGACAAAATTATCGATCTGGAAGATAACTTGCTCGATCAACAAATTCCCCCACGCGGCTTCCTGGCATTGCTGCGCAAACAGTTGATTGTAATGCGACGTTATATGGCTCCTCAGAGAGATGTTTATGCGCGTCTGGCGAGTGAACGTTTACCCTGGATGACCGACGACCATCGGAGACGGATGCAGGATATCGCTGACAGGCTGGGGAGAGGGCTGGATGAAATAGACGCCTGTATTGCCCGGACCGGTATTATGGCGGATGAAATTGCGCAGGTGATGCAGGAGTCTCTGGCTCGCCGAACGTATACAATGTCATTGATGGCAATGGTTTTTCTTCCCAGCACATTTTTAACCGGGCTTTTCGGCGTCAACCTCGGCGGTATCCCCGGCGGTGGTTGGCAGTTTGGTTTCTCACTCTTTTGTATTCTGTTAGTGGTCCTGATTGGTGGTGTTACTTTATGGTTGCATCGTAGTAAATGGTTGTAACAACAACGTTTTTTAGTGGCTTTTGCGCATGAAAACGTCCTGATTTTTGAGCGAAGTCAATAAACCATCTACCTATTCGGGGCAATATCTCTCTCGCAGGTGAATGCAACGTCAAGCGATGGGCGTTGCGCTCCATATTGTCTTACTTCCTTTTTTGAATTACTGCATAGCACAATTGATTCGTACGACGCCGACTTAGATTAGTCGGCTTTTTTTTGCTTGCAGGAAATCAGCGTCTACCCTAAAAGAGTCAACATGAATGTCTGGAGGGGCATATGACCTGTCTGATTGCAACGTCGCACACTGATTCGCTACCGACTGACCCGGTTCCCATTCCCGACCCCATTCCTCGTCCGCAGCCAATGCCGGATCCGCCGCCGGATGAAGAACCTATTAAATTGTCGCATCACGGGCACAGATCTGCGAGGATACGCGCCTGCTGAATGTGAGTTTTTACCGCGAGATTAAATTGTGACCGCTTTTTCAACCCTGAATGTTTTACCTGCTGCTCAACTCGAGAATCTTAACGAGCTGGGCTATCTTGAAATGACGCCTGTTCAGGCTGCTGCGTTACCGGCAATCCTGGCGGGTAAAGATGTTCGCGTGCAGGCTAAAACCGGCAGTGGCAAAACGGCTGCTTTTGGTCTTGGGCTATTACAGCATATTGATGCCGCGCTGTTTCAGACGCAGTCTCTGGTGCTGTGCCCAACGCGCGAGCTTGCCGACCAGGTGGCGGGTGAACTGCGTCGTTTAGCGCGCTTCCTGCCAAACACCAAGATCTTAACGCTGTGCGGTGGGCAACCTTTTGGCGCACAGCGTGACTCCCTACAACATGCACCACATATTATTGTTGCCACACCGGGTCGTTTACTTGACCACCTGCAAAAAGGCACCGTTTCTCTGGATACCCTGAATACGCTGGTTATGGATGAAGCCGACCGCATGCTGGATATGGGCTTTAGCGATGCGATTG
Source organism: Citrobacter sp. Cpo142 (assembly GCF_030332425.1). NCBI lineage: Bacteria > Pseudomonadati > Pseudomonadota > Gammaproteobacteria > Enterobacterales > Enterobacteriaceae > Citrobacter > Citrobacter sp. Cpo142. The sequence goes on along the minus strand of NZ_JAOWHW010000109.1, from coordinate 415,990 downwards.
ATGATGTGATCCGCTTTGCGCCAGCGTCACGTCAGACCCTACTATTTTCCGCAACCTGGCCGGAAGCCATTGCTGCAATCAGTGGCCGGGTACAACAAAACCCATTAACGATTGAAATTGATACAGTCGATGCGTTACCGGCGATTGAACAGCAGTTTTTCGAAACCTCCAGCCACGGAAAAATTCCGCTGCTGCAAAAGCTACTCAGCCAGCATCAGCCTGCCTCGTGCGTGGTTTTTTGTAATACCAAAAAAGATTGTCAGGCCGTTTGTGATGCACTGAATGCGGCAGGGCAAAGCGCACTGTCATTACATGGCGACCTGGAGCAGCGCGATCGCGATCAGACGTTGGTTCGTTTTGCCAACGGTAGCGCGCGCGTCCTGGTTGCCACCGATGTAGCCGCACGTGGCCTGGATATCAAATCGCTTGAGCTGGTAGTTAACTTCGAACTGGCGTGGGATCCGGAAGTCCACGTCCATCGTATCGGACGTACCGCGCGTGCCGGTAACAGCGGTCTGGCGATTAGTTTCTGTGCGCCGGAAGAAGCACAGCGTGCCAATATTCTTTCTGAAATGTTGCAATTGAAGCTGAACTGGCTGCCTGCGCCAGCTAACGTGTCAATTCTGCCGCTGGAAGCAGAGATGGCGACGTTATGCATTGATGGTGGTAAAAAGGCTAAAATGCGTCCTGGCGATGTTCTGGGGGCTTTGACCGGTGATATTGGCCTGGATGGCGCCGATATCGGCAAAATTGCCGTTCATCCGGCACACGTCTATGTCGCCGTTCGCCAGAACATAGCGCACAAGGCGTGGAAGCAATTACAAAACGGTAAGATTAAAGGCAAGACTTGCCGGGTTCGGTTACTGAAATAACTGCCCGTCGGGGCGCCTGATGGCGCTCCGCTTATCAGGTCTACAACGAGCATATACACGTTGTAGACCTGACAGACGCTTACTTCACTTCCACCACGTTCAGGCGTAACTCATCCAGTTGAGCATCATCTTCTTCTGGCTGCCAGCCCGCCGGCTGCAGCGGGATCTCTTCACGATCGAACGCTAAATCACCGCCGTCCACAACTTCTGAACCGTGCTTAATGCCTTTAAAATCGAACAGATTGATATCGCTCAGATGGGAAGGTACAACGTTCTGCATCGCACTGAACATAGTTTCAATACGACCTGGATAGCGTTTATCCCAGTCACGCAGCATGTCAGCAATGACCTGACGCTGTAGGTTAGGCTGTGAGCCGCATAGGTTGCACGGAATAATTGGGAAACCTTTCGCTTCGGAGAAACGCTCGATATCTTTCTCACGACAGTAAGCCAGCGGGCGGATCACGATGTGCTTACCGTCATCACTCATCAGCTTCGGCGGCATGCCTTTCATTTTCCCGCCGTAGAACATGTTTAAAAACAGCGTTTGCAGGATGTCGTCGCGATGGTGGCCGAGCGCAATCTTGGTGGCACCTAATTCGGTTGCCGTACGGTACAGAATGCCGCGACGCAGGCGAGAGCAGAGCGAGCAGGTCGTTTTGCCTTCAGGGATTTTATCTTTGACGATCCCGTAAGTGTTTTCTTCGACAATCTTGTACTCAACGCCCAGCTGTTCCAGATACTCCGGCAGAATGTGCTCCGGGAAGCCGGGTTGTTTCTGATCGAGGTTAACCGCAACTAAGGAAAAACTGATCGGGGCGCTTTGCTGCAAATTACGCAGGATCTCCAGCATGGTATAGCTGTCTTTCCCGCCGGAAAGGCACACCATAATGCGATCGCCGTCTTCGATCATATTGAAGTCGGCAATGGCTTCGCCGACGTTACGACGCAGACGTTTTTGTAATTTGTTCAGGTTGTATTGTTCTTTCTTGCTAATATCTTGATTTTGCGACATTTAATAGAGGCTCAATTCATAGTGTGGCATCAGAAGAGTATGCATCACGCCGGATCGTCCGGCAAAAGAAGTCTGATATAAAAACTGTGGCGTGTATGGTACGGATAAGCGGGAAAAATGTCAGCACATTTAGGACAGGAATCAAGGGTAAAAGAGGTAGAAACAAAAAGCCCGCAACGATGTGCGGGCCAGACAGCTTAGCGGACTACCAGTACCGAACACTCCGCATGACGCACCACGGCTGCGGCGTTAGAGCCCAGCAGGTAGGTGGTGATGTCAGGTCGGTGTGAGGCAATAATGACCATATCGGCCGGTAATTTTTTGGCGATCTCAAGAATCTTGTCTTTCGGCGCACCTTCTGCGACATGAACGTGCACTCGGTCCGTTGGGATATTGAACTTCTTGATAATCTCTTCCAGTTGAGATTTTGCTTCGGCTTTCAGATCGTCCATGGCCGGTAACTCTGCCGAGTAGGCCAGTCCCAGGGAAGCGTAATAAGGCAAGGACGGAATGACGGTCAAAAAATGAACCTGCGCATCGTCAATCTTTGCTTCTGCTTCAACATGGGCAATAACGCGTTGAGTTAATTCTGAGTCTGAAATATCGATGGGTACAAGAATCGTTCTGTTCATAAAACCTCCTGTTTAAGTATCCTCTTAAAGCTTACCGCGTAATGGCACTTTATGTACAATGACAAAGATCACATTTCGGCATCACTTTATTTTGATTTCAGGAAATTTGCCTTTTATTACCCCATCGTAAAATCGGCCTTTAGAGACCACGATCAGGAAATCACGAAAAATACGGGCAGGGACCTGTTGATATTGCAGGGTAGCCAACTGGTGAAAGCGAATTTCTAGCGTGCAAGAGGATTCGTCATAGCCGACGGATGCAATACGGGATGATTTTACAGGATGATGATTCATTGCAGGTATCCTCTACTGCAGACCTTAATGCAAGATATCATCTATCAGAGATGTGTTTTAGCGCAACAGATATAATGTTTTGATCTGGATAAAACAGAATTGTTAGAACATAAAGAGAGCCCGCTGTTGCCAGCGGGCTGACGGATTAGAACTGGTAAACCATACCCAGTGCTACAGTGTCATCAGTAGAGATGTCATTGCCAGCATAGAAGCTGTCGTCTTCGTCCAGCAGGTTGATTTTGTAATCAACGTAGGTGGAGAAGTTTTTGTTGAAGTAGTAAGTAGCGCCTACAGAAGCATATTTAACCAGATCTTTATCGCCGCTAGTTCCTGCAGGATTTGCCGCATTTCCGGACAAGGACAGATCCTTACCTTTAGACATCAGGAAAGAAACCTCCGGACGCAGACCGAAGTCGAACTGGTATTGCGCAGTCACTTCAAAGTTCTGAGTTTTGTTGGCAATAGTATTATCACTACCGTCAGAACCACCATACGGAGTCATATTGCGGGTTTCAGAGTACATAGTTGCCAGGTAGATATTGTTCGCGTCGTATTTCAGACCAGCAGTCCATGCGTCAGCTTTATCACCCCCTGCAGTCGAATGGTTTACCTGCTCGTTAGTACGGTCAGAAGAAGTGTATGCGGCACCGAAGCTCACGCCCATACCCAGATCGTAGGTAGAGGAGATACCGAAGCCGTCACCGTTAGAGTTCTTCATGTTACGATCGTCGCCACCGTTATTGGTGCCTTCTTGCTCTGGTGACTGATTTTCGTTCGCACCCTGGTACTGCAGCGCAACGTTCAGACCGTCAACCAGACCAAAGAAGTCGGTGTTACGGTAGGTTGCAACACCGTTTGCACGACCGGTCATGAAGTTGTCTGCTTTGGTGTAAGAGTCGCCACCGAATTCTGGCAGCATATCGGTCCAGCCTTCAACGTCGTACATGACGCCGTAGTTACGGCCGTAGTCGAATGAACCGTAGTCGCCGACTTTAATACCTGCGAATGCCAGACGAGTCCAGGAGTCGCCTTTATCGCCTTCGGTGCCGTTGGCCTGAATCTGATATTCCCACTGGCCATAACCGGTGATCATATCGTTAACCTGAGTTTCGCCTTTGAAGCCCATACGCATATAAGTCTGATCGCCATCGCTGTTAGCGTCGTCAGAGAAATAATGCAGGCCGTCTACTTTGCCATAGAGATCTAATTTGTTGCCGTCTTTATTGTAAACTTCAGCAGCGTGAGCCGCGCCTGCAGCCAGCAGGGCAGGAATTACGAGAGCCAGTACTTTTCTGTTCATTGAAATAATCCTTTAGTTTTTTTATTAACCTGTGACTACCCATGTAGGGAGTAAAAGCATGCTAAAGGAGAAGTTCCGTAAAGAGATAAATATGAATTGTTACGTCTTAAGTAAAACCTTAAATAAATAATTCTACGGAAATGGTGATAATTTTCGTGAATGTGTATATCGGATATATATAAAATAAAAATTATACAAGTGAATTGTGTTGGGCTATTCTGCGCGTGTTATATGCCTTTATTGTCACGCTTTATTTTTCGTTGGTATATTGATGGTAATTATTAATTAGCCAGCGAATAAATTGACAAGCCCGAACAACTGTTCGGGCTTTTTTTTTGGTTCCGGGTTAATACTGAGATAAAAGTATTATTCGGTACTGCTCTTTTCCGCTTTGCCTGCCAGTTGGGCCAGGAAGTCGTAGCGTTTTTGTAGATCGGCTGCGGCGTCTTTCCACAGCTGTTCTGCAACTTCTGGCTGTTGGGCATTCAGGCGGCGGAAGCGCTGCTCGTTAAGCAATGTTTCGGCCAGCGTGTCTGACGGTGGGCGAGAGTCCAGCGCCAGCGGCAATTTACCGTCGTCTGCACGACGCGGGTCAAAGCGGTATAGCGGCCAGAATCCGGTTGCCGTCAGCTGACGCATCTGATCGTGGCTTAGCGCGAGATCATAGCCATGCTCTTCACATGGGCTATAGGCGATAATCAGCGACGGACCCGGATAGGCTTCCGCTTCCTGGATAGCTTTTACCGTCTGATTCAACTGGGCACCCAGAGAAATCTGCGCGACATAAACATGTCCGTACATCATCATACTGACGCCCAGATCTTTGCGTGCCTTGCGCTTGCCATGTTCACCAAATTTGGTAACCGCCCCGAGCGGCGTGGCTTTCGACGCTTGTCCGCCTGTGTTGGAGTAACACTGAGTATCCAGTACCAGAATATTGACGTTCTCGGTCAGACTCAGGACGTGATCCAGCCCGCCAAAACCAATATCGTAAGCCCAGCCATCGCCGCCAATTAACCAGATGGACTTCTCAACTAACGCGTCGGCATCGGTTAACAGTTGCTGCGCACCTTCAACATCTTTCAGATGCTGGCGCAGCGCGGCAACTTGTTCACGACGTACTTCTGGCGTCGCTTCAGCATGCAGGGCATCGTTCAGTTCAGCCGGAATATTATCGGCAAACTGTTCCAGCAAACGCATGACGCGCACACGGTGTTGATCCACCGTCAGACGGAAGCCCAGACCAAACTCGGCGTTATCTTCGAACAGAGAGTTTGCCCACGCCGGTCCACGGCCCTTGGCATCGGTGGTATACGGCGTTGAGGGGAGGTTACCGCCATAAATTGATGAACAGCCGGTCGCGTTAGCGATCAGCATGCGGTCACCGTACAGCTGCGTAAGCAGTTTGATATACGGCGTTTCACCACAACCAGAACAGGCGCCGGAATATTCAAACAGCGGAGTGATTAACTGCGAGGTACGGATATCAATGCGTTCAAGCTTGCTGCGGTCGATCTCCGGCAGATTGAGGAAGAAGTCATAGTTAACTTTTTCCTCTTCAACATGCTCAAGGCGCGACATCATATTGATGGCCTTGATTTCCGGGTTTTGGCGATCTTTCGCCGGGCAAACTTCGACGCATAGATTACACCCGGTGCAATCCTCTGGTGCAACCTGCAGGACATACTTCTGACCGCGCATATCGCGAGATTTCACATCCAAAGAATGCAGGCTGGCAGGAGCGTTTTCCATCGCTTCAGGTGAAACCACTTTGGCGCGGATTGCCGAGTGCGGGCAAGCGGCAACGCAGTGGTTACACTGAGTACACAGCTCTTCCTTCCAGATGGGGATCTCTTCGGCGATATTACGCTTTTCCCAACGCGTGGTGCCCATTGGCCAGGTGCCGTCTGGCGGCAGCGCGGATACGGGAAGGGCATCACCCAGACCGGCGAGCATTGCCGCGGTGACTGTTTTCACGAAATCAGGTGCGGCATCAGAAACCACCGGAGGGCGGTTTGCGCTGTGCGGATCAACTGGCTGGAGTGCTACTTCGGCGACGGATTCGCGCGCCAGGGCCAGAGCCTGCCAGTTACGTTCAACCAGGTCCTGTCCTTTACTGCTGTAACTTTTCGCAATCGCACCCTGCAATTCAGCCAACGCGCTGTCGCCGGGTAAGATTTGCGTCAAATGGAAGAATGCCATTTGCATCACGGTGTTAATACGCGCTGCCAGACCGCATTCGCGGGCGATTTTGGCCGCATTAATCACGTAGAAACGGGCTTGCTTCTGATTTAGTACCGCCTGAACTTCCTGCGGCAAACGCGCCCAGACTTCATCCACGTTGTAAGGGGTATTAAGCAGGAAGATACCGCCTGGTTTCAGGCGCTCGGCCATCTGATACTTATCGATAAATTGCAGCTGGTGACAGCCAACAAAATCGGCTTGCGACACCAGATATGCCGATCGAATAGGCTGCTCGCTGACGCGCAGGTGGGAAACCGTCAGACCGCCTGCTTTTTTCGAGTCATAGACGAAATAACCCTGTGCATACCATGGCGTAGAGTTACCAATAATCTTGATATTGTTTTTGGTGGCTGACACGCTACCGTCGCTGCCCAGCCCGTAAAACAGCGCTTCGAGCTTAGCTGTACCGGGCAGGGTGTTTTCCGGTAACGGTAGCGACAAGTTGGTGACATCATCATAAATGCCGACCGTAAAGCGAGGTTTCGGTTTCGCGCTGCTCAGCTCATTAAAGACCGCCATGACGCAGTCTGGACCAAACTCTTTGGAAGAAAGGCCATAACGTCCGCCAATCACTCGCGGTAGCGTTTCTCGCTCGCCACAGTTGAAGGCTTCCGCCAATGCGGTCATCACATCCAGATACAACGGTTCTGCCTGTGCGCCGGGCTCTTTCGTGCGATCCAGGACGGCGATGCTGCGTACGGTTTCCGGCAGCGCGCGCAGTAAATGTCTGGCAGAGAATGGACGGAACAGACGCACTTTCAGAACGCCAACTTTCTCGCCACGCGCCAGCAGATCTTCCACGACTTCTTCACAGGTTCCAATTGCCGAGCCCATTAAGATAATGACGCGCTCAGCCTGAGGATGGCCGTAATATTCAAATGGCTGGTACTGGCGACCTGTCGCTGCGGCGAAATCGTTCATCGCCTGTTCTACATGATCGTAAACCGCGTTGTACCACGGGTTTGTTGCCTCGCGTGACTGGAAATAGGTGTCCGGGTTCGCAGACGTACCGCGAATAACCGGATGCTCTGGATTAAGCGCCCGAGCGCGATGAGCATCGATTTCCGCCTGCGGCATCAGTCCAAGGATCGTGTCGTCGGCCAGTGGCACAATTTTATTGATTTCATGGGATGTACGGAAACCATCAAAAAAATGAATGAACGGAACCCGGCTTTTCAGGGTAGCTATTTGCGAAATCAGTGCAAAGTCCTGTGCCTCCTGAACGCTGCTGGCACACAGCATCGCACATCCTGTCTGGCGCACCGCCATCACGTCGGAATGATCGCCAAAGATTGATAATGCGTGAGTAGCAATTGTACGAGCCGCAACGTGCAGTACAAACGGGGTCAACTGACCGGCCAGTTTGTACAGCGTTGGGATCATCAGCAACAGGCCCTGCGATGAGGTAAACGACGTAGAGAGCGCACCTGTCTGCAACGCGCCATGAACGGTTGCGATCGCGCCGCCTTCTGACTGCATTTCTACGACGCGAGGGGTATCCCCCCACACGTTCTTAAGCCCGTTCCCGGCCCAGGCATCCGCCTGCTCAGCCATCGTCGAACTGGGCGTAATCGGGTAGATGGCGATAACCTCGCTGGTACGAAATGCGACTGAAGCAACCGCACCATTACCGTCAATTGTGATCATACTGACACCCTTACATTGCGCAAAAAGAGGGACTCGCATAACGGCGGCGAATCCTGGTTGTTATCTTTCTATTTTAGCAAAAGCGCTAAAGAGAGATTTTCGCTTTTGTGTCCTTGGAATAAACAGAATGAATGGTTTGATCAAAGGAGCAGGCAAAAAATTGCCAGAAAATGTAAACAGTGCGCATAAATGCGTATTTTGCCTCTCGACGGCGGTGTTTCCGCTGCCTATTATTTATGGCTGTGTCGTTTGGTTAATATTCAGAGGGGAGTAAGATGCGCGCAGCGTTTTGGGTAGGATGTGCCGCGTTATTATTATCGGCTTGTAGCAGCGAACCTGTTCAGCAGGCAACCGCCGCGCATGTCGCACCGGGCATGAAGGCAGCAATGTCCAGTTCTGGAGAAGCTAATTGCGCCATGATTGGCGGTTCGCTCTCTGTTGCTCGTCAACTGGATGGTTCAGCCATCGGGATGTGCGCGCTACCCAACGGCAAACGCTGTAGTGAGCAGTCGCTTGCCGCCGGAAGTTGTGGGAGCTACTGAGTCTCCGCGTTTCCTACATTAAATCCGCGAGTTTATACGTCAGCGTTTGTTCTGCTGTCGCCAGCGTTAACTGGTCAGCAGTTAGATCGACCTGTGCGCCTTGCTTAAACATTTCGCTGACGATCCCGTCGAGCGCGTTAAGCTGCGGATCGGCGCACATCATACGCGTCATCGCCATATCTTTTACCTTCAACTCACCGTCGGACAGCTTGCCCTGGCCGTGGAATTGATTACACATCTTGCCTGATACCGTCATGTTTTCGCCAAAACTTAACTCAGGTGGGTTGTTGGTGGCGGTGACGGCTTTACCATTCACGCTTTGCAAAACGAAGCGGTGATGCTGCAACTGTTCGCGATTGACGGAAACTTTTCCATTGCTCACACAGCCAGCCATCAGCATGCTGAGCGCAATCAACGTGACAACTTTCTTCATTAAATTTCTCTACGTTTGTGACGGGAATACATTCAATATAATAATGATACTGAATGTTTTATCATCGGTGATTGTCTGAAAATGCCCCCCTGACGTCAGGGGAGCACAGAGATTAGAAGAGGGCGTTTGGACAGGTCTCGCCTTTGGATATTTGTGCCAGATTCTGTAGCGTAGTCTCAGAAATACTGGTCAACGCTTCAGCTGTCAGGAATGCCTGATGACCGGTAAACAGCACGTTATGGCAGGCTGACAGACGACGGAACACATCATCCTGAATGACGTCATTAGATTTATCTTCAAAGAACAGATCGCGTTCGTTCTCATACACGTCCATACCCAGAGAACCAATTTTCTGGTTTTTCAGCGCGTCGATAGCGGCTTGTGAGTCGATCAATGCACCACGACTGGTGTTAATGACCATCACGCCATTTTTCATTTGCTCAAAGGCTTCGTGATTGAGCAGATGATAATTCTCCGGTGTTAACGGGCAGTGCAGAGAGATGACATCGGACTCGGCAAACAGCGTTTTAAGATCGACATATTCAACGCCTAACTCCAGCGCAGCAGCGCTCGGGTAAGGATCGAACGCCAGCAGACGCATACCAAAACCTTTCAGGATCCGCAGTGCAGCGATACCGATTTTACCGGTACCGATCACCCCAGCGGTTTTGCCATACATAGTAAAACCGGTCAGCCCCTCAAGAGAGAAGTTGGCATCACGGGTACGCTGATAGGCGCGGTGGATACGGCGATTCAGCGTCATCATCATGCCAATCGCATGCTCTGCGACGGCCTCTGGTGAATAAGCTGGAACACGAACCACCTGCAGACCCAGCTCTTTTGCTGCGTCGAGATCGACGTTATTGAACCCGGCGCAGCGCAGCGCGATATATTTCACGCCATGCTTTTTCAGTTCTTCCAGAACGGGGCGGCTGCCATCGTCGTTGACGAAAATGCACACGGCTTCGCAGCCATTGGCGGTTTTGGCTGTTTTTTCCGTCAACAGAAAGTCAAAGAATTCAAGTTCAAAACCAAAAGCCTCGTTAACCTGCTGCAGATACTTCTTGTCGTACTGTTTTGTACTATAGATGGCGAGTTTCATAAGACTTTCTCCAGTGATTTTGACGTCACATTAATTCAATTCAAATTATTTTACAAAATCTAAAAAGTTATTGATAGTCATAGGCGTAATGAATAATTTCAGCGTATCTGTTGTTAGTGTGGGCAGGTTACACAATTTCAACAACTGGATATTTTTCTATCCAACTCAACACCCGAATATCGCGGCAGGTAAAAAGCCAGCCGAATCACATCCGGACAGCTACGCTTATACAGGTAGCAATTATCGGGAGGGGTTATGCTGACTCACTCTGAAGCAAAACGATGGGCCACCCTAATGCTCAAGGCGGCATTATGCGATGGTATGAAACCTGATGAGATTTCCCGGCAGGTACATCTGGTCTGCGATCATCATGGTAGGGAGTGCCTCGAAGAACTCATTGAGGAAATTCTGATAGAAGCAGGTCGTATCGGACCTAAACATAGCGATGGACAACTGAGGCCTCATTGAGTCTGAATCTTAATATCCCCGACGGCACGTGTAACAGCGTGCCTGTAAATCGGTTATCTATCCTTAATGTGGGCATATCCAGTTAAACATGCCACAATACAGGCCTAAACCGGCTTAAATTTTTGCTAAATCAGGATATTAACTACCCATGAAGGGTAAATATAAAGCCGTTCTGGCACTCCTCTTATTATTGATTCTCGTGCCGCTGACGCTAGTGATGACGCTTGGCCTGTGGGTGCCTACGTTGGTGGGTATCTGGTTACCCGTTGGAACACGCATCGCGCTGGATGAGAGCCCGCGGCTGACACGGCATGGGTTGCATATACCTGAACTCCGCTATCTGGTTGAAGATTGCCCGCTAGCACGCATCACTCAGGCGGATCTGTCTCACCCCAGCCGCTGGGCGCTGAATGTCGGGACCATTGAGTTGGATTCAGCTTGCCTGGCCAAATTGCCGCAGGCAGAGCCATCGCCGGTAGCGCCTAAAACGCTGGCTGAATGGCAGTCAATGCTGCCCAATACCTGGATTAACATCGACAAACTTATCCTTTCTCCATGGCAGGAATGGCAGGGAAAACTGTCACTCTCGCTCACTCCCTCTACTCAACAGCTGCGTTACCAGGGTGAAAAAGTTAAATTTCAGGGGCGTTTGCACGGGCAAAACCTCACGGTAACGGAGCTGGATGTTGCGGCATTTGAAGGCCTGCCGCCAGTAAAACTGGTCGGTGAATTTACGATGCCACTGGTGCCCGATGGACTACCGGTAAGCGGTCATGCGGTTGCGACGTTAAGTTTGCCGCAAGAGCCTACGCTTGTGGACGCCGAACTGGAGTGGCAACAAAACAGCGGACAACTGATCGTGATGGCGCGGGATAATGCCGATCCGCTGCTTGACCTTCCGTGGGAAATAACACGCCAGCAACTGACCATCAGCGACGGACGCTGGAACTGGCCTTATCAGGGATTCCCTTTAAGTGGCCGGCTGGGCATGAAAGTTGAAAACTGGCAGGCCGGACTGGAAAACGCGGTGGTGAGCGGGCGTCTGAACATTCTGACGCATGGCGATGCCGGTAAAGGAAACGCCGTATTAACGCTGGGGCCAGGTAAGCTTGGCATGGATAGTAGCGATATGCCGCTACAGTTGACCGGTGAAGCGAAACAGGGCGATCTGATCTTCTACGCGAAATTACCCGCCAGACTCACCGGAAGTCTGAACGATCCGCAATTGGCTTTCGAGCCAGGGGCGCTGCTGCGCTCACGTGGACGGGTGATTGATTCGCTGGATATTGACGAGATTCGCTGGCCGCTGGCAGGGGTTAAAGTTACGCAACGCGGTGTGGATGGGCGTCTGCAGGCTATTTTACGTGCGCATGAAAACCAGATGGGGGGCTTTGAATTGCATCTGGATGGCCTGGCAAATGATTTTCTTCCTGATGCCGGTCGTTGGCAGTGGCGATATTGGGGTAAAGGCAGCTTTACGCCGATGCATGCGCGTTGGGACGTGGCGGGTAAAGGGGAATGGCATGACAACACCCTGAAGCTATTTGATCTTTCCACCGGATTTGATCATCTGCAATACGGCACGATGAAGGTGGAAAACCCACGTCTGGTGATGGACGAACCGATAGTCTGGGTGCGTGATGCAACCAAACCAACATTTAGCGGCGCACTGTCGCTGGACGCAGGGAGCACCACCTTCACCGGGGGAAGCGTGTTACCACCATCGACGCTGAAGTTCAGCGTGGAAGGTAGCGATCCGACAATTTTCCAGTTCAAAGGCCAGCTTCACGCGGGGGCGATTGGACCCGTACAGCTGAATGGTCGTTGGGACGGTATCCGCCTGCGCGGACAGGCCTGGTGGCCAAAACAATCGCTCACCGTATTCCAGCCTCTGGTCCCACCTGACTGGAAAATGAAGCTACGTGAAGGTGAGCTGTACGCGCAGGTCGCGTTCTCGGCAGCCCCGGAGCAGGGCTTTGAAGCGGGCGGTCATGGAGTGTTAAAAGGCGGTAGCGCCTGGATGCCCGATAACCAAATCAACGGTGTCGATTTTGTATTGCCTTTCCGGTTTAGTGAAGGTGCATGGCAGTTGGGTACGCGTGGACCTATTTCACTGCGTATTGCGGAAGTGGTCAATCAGGTGACGGTGAGGAATATCGCTGCCGATCTGCAGGGGGCGTACCCCTGGAGTGAAAACAATCCGTTACTGTTGAGCGATGTCAGCGCCGACCTGCTGGGGGGCAAAATCATCATGCAGCAACTGCGAATGCCGCAGCATGATCCGGCCTTATTGCGAGTGCAGAATATCTCTTCCAGCGAGCTTATCAGCGCGGTTAACCCCAAACAGTTCGCCATGTCTGGCCCGGTCAGTGGCGCGTTGCCATTATGGCTGGATAACGAAAAATGGATCATTAAAGACGGCTGGTTGACTAATCCAGGGCCGATGACGTTGCGTATTGATAAGGACACTGCGGATGCGGTTGTCAAAGATAACATGGCTGCGGGGGCGGCCATTAACTGGCTGCGTTATATGGAAATAAGCCATTCGTGGACGAAAATAAATCTGGATAACCTCGGTGTCTTAACCATGCAGTCAACCGTGACTGGCAATAGTCGGGTGGATGGCAAAGTAGGTACGGTTAATTTGAATTATACCCACGAAGAAAACGTCTTTACGCTATGGCGCAGTTTGCGTTTTGGCGACAATTTACAGGCATGGCTTGAACAAAATGCAGCGCTGCCGGAAACCCATTGCCCGGAAGGCAAGGAATGTGAGGAACAACAATGAAAACGATAGCTGCCATGCTGGGTCTGCTGACTTCATCTCTGCTGGTAGGGTGCACTCCCAGAATCGAAGTGGCTGCGCCAAAAGAGCCCATCACCATTAATATGAACGTCAAAATCGAGCATGAGATCCATATCAAAGTTGATAAAGACGTCGAAAGCTTATTGAAATCGCGCAGCGATTTGTTCTGAGGTCATGATGAGAAAACAGTTTGCAGTGGCGCTGGTCGTCCTGAGTTTACTCAGTAGCAATGCGTGGGCATTGACCCTGAATGAAGCCAGAACGCAGGGTCGAGTAGGGGAAACGCTCAATGGCTATCTGGTTGCATTGCAAACCGATGCCGAAACGCAGGCACTGGTGAGTGAGATTAATAAAGCGCGCCACGCCAGCTATCAGCAACTGGCAGAGAGCAATAATATTCCGCCAGATGAAGTGGCGAAAATGGCCGGGCAAAAGCTGGTTGCTCGAGCGAAACCGGGAGAGTATGTGCAGGGTATTAATGGTAAGTGGTTGAAAAAATAGTAAATCGTTTTTTCACACAGCCAGAGGGACACGACGCTGAATTATTCATCGACATCGCAATAGTTGCCACACGGCATAAAATGGATGCTGGTATAGTCCAACACCGGTCGCGTCGTGGGGTGAAATCATGTGGCTTCTCAAGTGGTACGTCTGGAATCGTTGGGTATTCAAGCTGTTAAGCCGGGATGTCGCGGAGCCTGAACAATTTTTGCTTCATTGCTGGGAAGAGAATCTGGCGAAATGCAGGGATTATGCAACCATCTGGCGTGATATTAATCGCATTCACGGCAAACAGATACAGATGCAGGGAAAGAAGTAAGTGTCGGAGAAACCCTCCCACCGGATGGTGAGAGGGGGAATTATCAGGCAGCTACCACGCTGTCGATAGCGGCTTTCGCGTCGGACTGTGCTTTAGACGCCACTTCCGGGCCGTAAGCAATACCTTCAGCAAAGACGACATTCACGTCGGTGATGCCGATAAAGCCCAGGAATACGTTCAGGTACGGCGTGATCAGGTCGGTTGGTGTGTCTTTATGAATACCACCACGGCTGGTCAGCACCACCGCGCGTTTACCTGTCACCAGACCTTCCGGGCCTTTCTCGGTATAACGGAAAGTCACACCGGCGCGGGCAATCAGGTCAAAGTAGTTTTTCAGCTGCGTTGGGATGTTGAAGTTGTACATCGGCGCGGCGATAACAATCACATCATGCGCTTTCAGCTCAGCAATCAGCTCATCGGACAGCGCCAGCGCTTCTTGCTGACGCGGTGTCAGCGGTGTATCGCTCGGGCGCATCGCACCCACCAGTTCGCCATCCAGTACCGGTACAGGATTTGCAGCCAGGTCACGGACAGTGATTTCATCAGCAGAGTGCTTTTCACGCCACTGTTCAACAAAATAATCAGACAACTGACCAGACTGAGAGTACCCTGCCAGAATACTGGATTTAAGAACTAATACCTTGCTCATGGGTGTTTCCTTTTATGTGTTTGAAGGGGGAGTGCCCCGTTGCTTGTTGACACTTTATTCACAATCCTGTCGCAGTGATAGCGCAATATATCGAATCCTATGTTCGAAATTATTGAACAACACATGAAAAGCGCCGATGTGGTACTCTATACCCATCATCTAAAAGAGATTTAACCCGGCAGAGCACTGCCTTTTAACGCTATGACAGAACAACAAAAATTAACCTTCAACATGTTGCAGCAACAGCTGGACTCACTGATGCTGCGTGACAGACAGCGTTTTGCCCGCCGTCTGCACGGTGTGAAGAAGGTTAAAAATCCTGATGCACAACAGGCCATTTACCAGGAGATGGCGAAAGAGATTGAACAGGCAGCCGGTAAAGTTGTGCTGCGTGAAGCGGCGCGTCCGGAAATCAGCTATCCGGAAAACCTGCCCGTAAGCCAGAAAAAACAGGATATTCTGGAGGCAATTCGCGATCATCAGGTGGTGATTGTCGCCGGTGAGACCGGATCGGGGAAAACCACCCAGTTACCCAAAATCTGTATGGAACTGGGGCGCGGGGTAAAAGGGCTGATAGGCCATACCCAGCCGCGTCGTCTGGCGGCGCGCACCGTGGCGAACCGTATTGCGGAAGAGCTGCAGACCGAGCCTGGCGGCTGTATTGGTTATAAAGTTCGTTTCAGCGATCATGTCAGTGATAACACTATGGTCAAGCTGATGACGGACGGTATCCTGCTGGCGGAAATCCAACAGGATCGGCTGCTAATGCAGTACGACACCATCATCATCGATGAAGCGCATGAACGCAGTCTGAATATCGATTTTCTGCTCGGCTATCTGAAAGAACTTCTACCGCGTCGCCCGGATCTAAAAATTATCATCACGTCGGCGACCATCGATCCTGAACGTTTTTCAAAGCATTTCAATAACGCGCCGATTATCGAAGTCTCCGGCCGAACGTATCCGGTGGAAGTGCGCTATCGCCCGATTGTTGAAGATGCAGATGACACTGAGCGTGACCAACTGCAGGCAATTTTTGATGCCGTAGATGAACTGGGACGTGAAGGGCCAGGCGATATTCTGATCTTCATGAGCGGCGAACGTGAAATCCGTGATACCGCCGATGCCCTGAATAAGCTGGATTTACGCCACACCGAAGTGCTGCCGCTGTATGCGCGCCTTTCAAACAGCGAACAGAACCGCGTGTTCCAGTCGCACAGTGGTCGCCGTATCGTGCTGGCGACCAATGTGGCGGAAACGTCGCTGACCGTTCCGGGAATCAAATACGTAATTGATCCGGGCACCGCGCGTATCAGTCGCTACAGTTACCGTACCAAAGTTCAGCGCTTGCCGATTGAACCAGTGTCGCAGGCCTCTGCCAACCAGCGTAAAGGCCGTTGCGGTCGTGTTTCGGAAGGGATCTGTATTCGTCTTTATTCCGAAGACGATTTCCTGTCGCGTCCGGAGTTTACCGACCCGGAGATCCTGCGTACCAACCTGGCATCCGTTATTTTGCAGATGACCGCGTTGGGGCTTGGCGATATCGCGGCGTTCCCGTTTGTTGAAGCGCCGGATAAGCGCAATATTCAGGACGGTGTACGCCTGCTCGAAGAGCTGGGGGCGATAACCACCGACGAACAGGCAACCGCTTACAAGTTAACGCCGTTGGGCCGTCAGCTGTCGCAACTGCCGGTGGACCCGCGCCTGGCACGCATGGTGCTGGAAGCGCAAAAACATGGCTGTGTGCGTGAGGCGATGATCATTACCTCGGCGCTGTCCATTCAGGATCCGCGCGAGCGTCCGATGGACAAGCAGCAGGCTTCCGACGAGAAACATCGCCGTTTCCACGACAAAGAGTCTGATTTTCTTGCATTTGTGAATCTGTGGAACTACCTCGGCGAGCAGCAAAAAGCACTGTCGTCAAACCAGTTTCGTCGCCAGTGCAAAGTCGATTTCCTGAACTACCTGCGCGTGCGCGAGTGGCAGGATATCTACACGCAACTGCGCCAGGTGGTGAAAGAGTTGGGTATTCCGGTTAACAGTGAACCTGCTGAATATCGGGAGATCCACGTCGCGTTGCTGACCGGTTTACTGTCGCACATCGGGATGAAAGATACCGATAAACAGGAGTTTACCGGGGCGCGTAACGCTCGCTTCTCGATCTTTCCGGGGTCGGGTTTATTCAAAAAACCGCCGAAGTGGACGATGGTGGCAGAGCTGGTAGAAACCAGCCGCCTGTGGGGACGTATTGCCGCGCGTATCGATCCTGAATGGGTGGAACCGGTAGCCCAGCATCTGATCAAACGTTCATACAGTGAACCGCACTGGGAACGTGCGCAGGGTGCTGTGATGGCGACAGAAAAAGTCACCGTCTACGGCTTACCGATTGTTGCGGCCCGTAAGGTGAATTACAGCCAGATTGATCCGGCGCTGTGCCGTGAGCTGTTTATCCGCCACGCGCTGGTGGAGGGCGACTGGCAGACTCGTCACGCCTTCTTCCGCGACAACCTGAAACTGCGCAATGAAATCGAAGAGCTGGAGCATAAATCGCGCCGCCGCGACATTCTCGTCGATGACGAAACGATGTTTGAGTTCTACGACCAACGTATCAGCCATGACGTAGTTTCTGCTCGTCACTTTGATAGCTGGTGGAAAAAGGTCAGCCGTGAAACACCGGATCTGCTCAACTTTGAAAAGAGCATGCTCATCAAAGAGGGCGCAGAGAAAATCAGTAAGCTGGATTATCCGAACTTCTGGCATCAGGGTAACCTTAAGCTGCGCCTGAGCTACCAGTTCGAACCCGGAGCCGATGCGGACGGTGTGACCGTACATATTCCACTCCCGCTGCTCAATCAGATCGACGAGAGCGGTTTTGAATGGCAAATCCCGGGACTGCGCCGCGAACTGGTGATAGCCCTGATTAAGTCGTTGCCAAAACCGGTACGCCGTAACTTTGTGCCCGCGCCGAACTATGCAGAAGCGTTTTTAGGCCGCGTCACGCCGCTGGAACTGCCGCTGCTGGACGCGCTGGAGCGTGAACTGCGCCGCATGACCGGCGTTACCGTTGATCGCGATGACTGGCACTGGGATCAGGTGCCCGATCACCTAAAAATCACCTTCCGGGTGGTGGATGATAAGAACAAGAAGCTGCAGGAAGGGCGTTCGCTACAGGATTTGAAAGATGCGCTGAAGGGCAAAGTTCAGGAAACATTGTCTGCGGTGGCCGATGACGGTATCGAACAGAGTGGATTGCACATCTGGAGCTTCGGTCAGCTTCCGGAAAGTTACGAACAAAAACGCGGTAACTATAAGGTGAAAGCGTGGCCGGCGCTGGTCGATGAGCGTGACAGCGTTGCCATCAAACTATTTGATAATCCGCTGGAACAACAGCAGGCGATGTGGTGCGGTTTACGCCGCCTGTTGCTGCTGAATATTCCTTCGCCAATCAAATATTTGCACGAGAAGCTGCCCAATAAAGCCAAGCTGGGGCTGTACTTTAACCCATACGGTAAAGTTCTGGATTTGATTGACGACTGTATCTCCTGCGGTGTGGATCAGTTAATTGACGCCAACGGTGGTCCGGTGTGGACCGAAGAAGGCTTCGCGGCGTTGCATGAAAAAGTGCGGGCTGAACTGAACGATACGGTGGTGGAGATTGCGAAGCAGGTCGAACAGATCCTGACCGCAGTGTTTAATATCAACAAACGTCTGAAAGGGCGCGTGGATATGACCATGGCGCTGGGTCTTGCGGATATCAAATCGCAAATGGGCGGCCTGGTGTATCGCGGGTTTGTTACCGGCAATGGTTTCAAACGTCTGGGCGATACGTTGCGTTATTTGCAGGCTATTGAAAAACGTCTGGAAAAACTGGCTATCGACCCGCACCGTGACCGTGCACAGATGCTGAAAGTGGACAGTGTGCAGCAGGCCTGGCAGCAGTGGTTCAATAAACTGCCTCCCGCGCGCCGTCAAGATGCCGATGTCAAAGAGATCCGCTGGATGATAGAAGAGCTGCGCGTCAGCTATTTTGCCCAGCAGCTTGGTACACCGTATCCGATCTCCGATAAACGTATTCTGCAGGCGATGGAGCAGATTTCGGGATAAATCGGTGCAGGGCCGTAGGCCGGATGAAGCGTAGTCGCCATCCGGCATCTGTACCCGGTAAAGATAAACACCAGGAGTCATCAATATGAGTCAGTTTCCGACACTTTCCGCAACCACTCTTGCGGCTATCAATACCGTAGGGCGATGGCTGGCGCAGAATGATTTTACGGGGAATATCTCCGTTCAGTCAGATTGCGTGATTCTGGCAGGGAACGCGGTTATTCCGACCATCGACGCTGCTTGTCGGATCGCGAAAGAGCAACAGGTTCCCTTGCTGATTAGCGGTGGTATCGGTCATTCCACGCGCTTTCTGTATGATGCGATTGCCCGGCATCCGCGTTATAACATCATTCGTACTACCGGGCGCGCGGAAGCGGCGATCCTTGCCGATATTGCTCACCAGTTCTGGCAAATTCCAGGTGAGAAAATTTGGGTGGAAGATCAGTCGACAAACTGCGGTGAAAATGCCCGATTTAGCTGTGCGTTACTGAATCAGGCGGCAGAAAGCATTCATACCGTCATTGTGGTGCAGGATCCCACTATGCAACGCCGCACAATGGCCACGTTTCAGCGCGTAACCCGCGATGAGCCGCATGCGCCGCGCTGGCTGAGTTTCCCTGGTTTCATTCCTGAACTGGCCCAACAGCACAACGGCGTGGATTTTGTGCCAGCAGCAGAAGGTTTATGGTCGGTAGACCGCTATCTTTCTCTCATTACCGGTGAACTTCCGCGCCTGCGGGATGATGCTGCCGGGTATGGGCCCTGTGGACACGATTTTATCGTACATGTTGATATTCCCCAGGACGTTGAGCAAGCCTGGCAGCAGCTAAAAAATGATACCGCGCTGACCGACTTACTGGAGAGCCGTTCTCTGTAATTTTTGCTGCCCGTTTGTCGGCGTTTTATGGCAAACGGGCAGAAAGCCCACCTGTTTTTTCTCTTCATCATCACTTTTCCAGATGCTTTTATGAAGCAGTTCACAGAACCGCCACTCCAGCGATAATGCGTCATGCATGATTGATATTAATTAACAATAGTTTTACTTGTTAAAAACAAATCAATCACAGGAGAGCCGCATGTCAGTACCCGTACAACATCCTATGTATATCGATGGGCAGTTTGTGACCTGGCACGATGACGCCTGGATTGATGTCGTCAATCCGGCCACGGAAGAGATTATCTCGCGTATTCCCGATGGGCGTGCCGAAGATGCGCGTAAAGCGATCGATGCTGCGGATCGCGCTCAGCCGCAATGGGAAGCGTTGCCTGCCATTGAACGGGCAAACTGGTTACGCAAAATTTCTGCAGGTATCCGCCAGCGAGCCGATGAAATCAGCGCGTTGATTGTGGCGGAAGGTGGAAAAATTCAACAACTGGCTGACGTTGAAGTCGCGTTTACCGCCGACTATATCGATTACATGGCGGAGTGGGCGCGTCGCTATGAAGGCGAGATCCTGCAAAGCGATCGCCCGGGTGAGAATATCCTGCTGTTTAAGCGTGCACTGGGCGTGACGACGGGCATTCTACCGTGGAACTTCCCGTTTTTCCTGATTGCCCGCAAACTGGCTCCCGCCTTGCTGACGGGGAATACCATCGTCATTAAGCCGAGTGAATTCACACCGAATAACGCCATCGCCTTTGCCAAAATTGTTGATGACATTGGTTTACCGCGCGGAGTCTTTAACCTGGTGCTGGGACGCGGTGAAACGGTCGGTCAGGAGCTGGCCGGAAACCCGAAGGTCGCCATGGTGAGCATGACCGGTAGCGTCGGCGCAGGTGAGAAAATTATGGCCGCAGCGGCCAAAAACATCACCAAAGTTTGTCTGGAGTTGGGTGGTAAAGCTCCAGCTATCGTGATGGACGATGCTGACCTTGAGCTGGCAGTGAAGGCCATTGTTGACTCACGGGTGATTAATACCGGACAGGTATGCAACTGTGCTGAGCGCGTATACGTTCAGAAAGGTATCTATGACCAGTTCGTTAATCGTCTGGGTGAGGCGATGAAAGCAGTGCAGTTTGGCAATCCGGCCGAACGCAATGACATTGCGATGGGGCCACTGATTAATGCCGCTGCGCTGGAGCGTGTAGAGCAAAAAGTCGAGCGAGCGGTGCAGGAAGGCGCCCGTGTGGTGCTGGGCGGTAAGGCTGTTGTCGGCAAAGGTTATTACTATCCACCGACGTTACTGTTAGACGTGCGTCAGGAAATGGCGATTATGCACGAGGAGACGTTTGGCCCGGTGCTGCCGGTGGTGGCGTTTGATACGCTGGAACAGGCGCTGACGATGGCCAACGACAGCGACTACGGATTGACCTCATCGATCTATACGCTGAATCTGAATACGGCAATGAAAGCGATTAAGGGGCTGAAGTTTGGCGAAACCTATATTAATCGCGAAAACTTCGAGGCGATGCAGGGCTTCCACGCTGGCTGGCGCAAGTCCGGGATTGGCGGGGCAGATGGTAAACACGGTCTGAATGAATACCTGCAAACACAGGTAGTGTATTTGCAGTCTTAAGTTTTTCGCCGGGTGAGCCTGTACGCCACCCGGCGCAATTCTCACACTTTGGTGGCGATCCAGTTCATCATCATTTCCGGCCAGATGGCCAGCGGTAACCCTTGCGCATCGCGAATACCAAATCCGTGCTTACCGCGTTCAAACAGATGCATTTCGACCGGAACTCCCTGCTCACGTAGCGCATTAAAGAAGACCAGGCTGTTTTCCACTTTCACCGCCGGATCGTCAATGGCGTGTAGCAGGAACGTCGGCGGCGTTGTGCTATCCACGCGTTCTTCCAGAGAATAGTGGCGCAGATCTTCCTTTTCGGGCTTAGCGCCAACCAGCTCAAGACGGGATCCCGGGTGACCGATGTCTTCGCGCAGAGTAATCACCGGGTAGACCAACGCCATGAACGCAGGACGCGTTGGTTGCTCGTCTATGCTATCAATCGGTGTATAAACCGGTTCGGCAAACCGGGTTCCCAGACTGGCGGCCACGTGACCACCGGAAGAGAAGCCCAACACACCGATACGATCAGGGTTAATTTTCCATTCATGGGCGTTGGCACGAATGTAGCGCATGGCGCGCTGGGCATCGGCCAGCGGCGCGTTTGCACCTTCCTCATGGCCATCACCCGGCATGCGGTAGGTCATCACAAACAGGGTATAACCGCGGGCGTTAAAGAATGGTGCCAGTACGCTGCCTTCTTTATCCATCACCACGCGACGGTAAGAACCTCCCGGTGTAACAAGGATCCCTACGCCGTTAGGTTTTTCGGGGGCATAAACGGTAATTTCCGGGGCGCGAATACCGGTGACAGCACGATCATACTGAGATGTTCCTGTATGTCGGGGTTCTGGCGTAAAGATCGCATCGCTGTTTTTTGCTCCGGGGGCTTCACCCTGCGGCCAGAATGAGACGGTGGCGGCCTTAGCAACGGCTTGCTCCATCATGTTTTCTAACGTTTCACGACTCAGTGCTTCCATTACTATGCTCCCTCAGTGGCAAAGGTTAGCTATAGCACAGTCAGTGAATCGAAAACGGGGAGAGACTCACAACGTATTGAATTCGCGGGAAATGAAAGAGGGCGGAGGCGGGCCTCCGCCAGAACATTAGAGCTTGATAAATTTATCCAGCGTACGAATAAGTTGGGTGACAAAACCGTATTCGTTATCGTACCAGGCGACGGTTTTTACCAGCTGTAGATCGCCCACTTCGGTAATTTCGGTTTGTGTCGCATCAAATACCGAACCGAAATGCGAGCCAATGACATCTGATGAGACAATCTCCTCATCGGTATAACCAAATGACTCATTATTTTGCGTGGCTTTTTTCAGCGCGTTGTTGACCTCTTCAGCAGTGACTTTTTTCCCCAATATCGAAACCAGTTCCGTAACGGATCCGGTTTTCACCGGAACACGCTGGGCGTGGCCTTTTAATTTTCCGCTCAACGCCGGAATGACCAGACCAATGGCTTTGGCGGCTCCGGTGGTATGGGGAATGATATTTTCTGCCGCAGCCCGTGAGGCGCGCAGATCTTTCCCGCGTGGACCATCAACCAGCGACTGCGTTCCTGTGTAGGCGTGGATGGTGGTCATAGTGCCAAGCTGAATACCGAAGCTGTCGTGCAGCGCTTTCGCCATCGGTGCCAGGCAGTTGGTGGTGCACGACGCGACCGAGATAATCCGATCGTTCGCATCCATTGTGTCGTCGTTGACGTTAAAGACGATGGTTTTCATATCGCCAGCCGGGGCGGATATTAGTACTTTTTTGGCCCCTGCATCCAGGTGCGCGTTGGCTTTTTCTGTCGAGGTATAAAAACCGGTGCATTCGATGATTATCTCAGCGCCAGTGGTTTTCCATGGGATATTTTTGGCCTCTTTTTCTGCGTAAACCGCGATTTTTTTACCGTCGACAATCAGCGCGTCTTCGGTAAAGTCGATGCTCCAGGGAAACGGGCCGTAGTTTGAATCGTGCTTTAACAGATAGGCGAGGATTTTAGGTGAGGTGAGGTCATTAATGGCCACAACCTCCACGTTGCTTTTGACTTCCAGTAGTCGACGCAATACCAGACGACCGATACGACCAAAACCGTTAATGCCAATTTTACTCATGGTTTTCTCCTGTCAGGATGAGGCGGTACGACATATTTTCCCTACCAGGCTTAGTCCAGACAGGCATCCTCGGCAATAGCGGTTCTTGCGGTTAAGCGTAAGCGACTGAAAATGGGTGAACAAAAGTTAATGAATTTTTAACAAAAGCCCGTTATGTTGACGCATTATTGTTTTTATTCAGGAAGTGTTATGGGGAATAAGTATTCTGGCCTGCAAATCGGTATTCACTGGCTGGTCTTTTTGTTGGTTATCGTGGCGTACAGCGCCATGGAGTTTCGCGGATTTTTCCCGCGCAGCTATCGTCCCTTATTCAACATGGTGCACGTATCCTGTGGTATCACGATATTAACGCTGATGGTGGCGCGTCTGCTGGTCAGGCTGAAATATCCGGCACCGCCGATTGTGCCAAAACCAAAGCCAATGATGACCGGCATGGCGCATCTGGGGCATCTGGTTATCTATCTGTTGTTTATTGTGCTGCCTATTATTGGGCTGGTGATGATGTACAACCGGGGTAATCCGTGGATTGCATTCGGCATCGTTATGCCGCATGCGGCGGAGGCTAACTTTGATTTAGTGGATATGCTGAAGTCCTGGCACGTGACGCTGGCAAACCTGGGCTATTTTGTTATTGCCCTGCATGCCGTTGCGGCCCTGATGCATCACTATTTCTGGAAGGATAATACGCTGTTGCGCATGATGCCGCGTAAACGCTCCTGATATAACGCCCCGCAATGTGGGGCATTTTTTTAGCCGATTAATTTTCGCAAGGTGGTGCTTTTCGTACGCTTTGAACCTGGGAGACGCGTTTTTTCAGGCTGACAATAGCTAGCGCAACAACAATCAGCACAATACCGCAGCCTTCAACAACACCAGGCTCTTCACCCAGCAACCACCAGGAAAACAGAACGCCACAGACAGGTACCGCCAGCGTACTTAAGCTGGCAATACTGGCTGGTAAGTTACGCAACACAAACAGCCATAAACTCCATGCCAGCGCCGTCGCCAGCACGGCGCTATAAGCTAATGCCCAGAAAACGACAGGTTGCCAGTCTGGAGCTCGCTGTGGAACCAGCCAGGCCACCAGGCTCATCACCAGCGCGGCATACAGCATCTGCCATGCGGTCAACCCTAACAGATCGATATTCGGATGGCGGGTATACATTCGCTTGGCGACAATCGCGCTGGCCCCCCAACTGATCCCAGAAAGGATCGCCAGTAGCGCGCTTTGCATTGAGGCAAAGTTCAGTTGCCATGGCTGTAAAACCAGCAATAATCCCGCAGCTGCCACGGCAATGGCGAAATACTGTAAACGCCGAATGCGTTCACCGAGGAAAATGGCGGCCATAATCACCACCCAGAATGGCATGGTATAACTCAGTATGGCTACTTTACCTGCGCCGCCGCTGACTAGCGCCCATTGTGATAATCCAACCATGCCGCATGTTTGTAGTAAGGCGATCGCTAACGTATAGCCGAAAGGTGTCGGGCGCATTCCTCGGCCACGCAGTAACAGAACGATGAATAACAATAATGCGCCAAAAGAACAGCGTAGTGCGGTGAAGTCGAACGCGCCGATGTAGTGCGTGACCTGTTTCATCGCGATCCAGCTGTAGCTCCAGATGAGCGTTAAGGTGATGAGGCCGCCAATGGCCAGCGGATGACTTTTCCCTGCGGTGGTCATAATGTGTCCGTTTTAATGATTTTAGTACGCCACTATACGCGCTTTCAGGGCGCCGTAGTCGTTATCATTCCGGCTGAGTACATGTCGCGAAAATTTGTACTTTCTTCTGTGGAATAAAACCGAAAATTATTTTTCCAGATAGCATAAACGCTTACCGGCAAGATGATTAAACAACGCTCAGTTCATCACTCCCGTCACTTGATCACTGTCTTCATTAAAACTACTGTATATAAATACAGTTATATGAGAGGCAGATTATTATGTTGTTTTTCCAGCCAGTAGAACACAGCGAAATCAAACACTTCCCGCTATTTAGCGATCTCGTACCCTGCGGTTTTCCTTCTCCTGCGCAGGATTACGTTGAGAAACGTATCGATCTCAACGACCTGTTGGTGCAGCATCCCAGCGCAACCTATTTTGTTAAATCGTCTGGCGACTCCATGATGGGGGCAGGGATTGGTGCTGGCGACTTGCTGGTAGTCGACAGTGCCAGAAAAGCGGCCCACGGAGATATTGTGATTGCTGCTATTGAAGGCGAATTCACCGTTAAGCGCCTGCAATTGCATCCGGTGGTGATGCTGAAGCCAGAGAACAGCGCCTACGCGCCGATCATGATCGGCAGCGAGGACACGCTGGATATATTTGGCGTGGTGACATTTATCATCAAAGCCGCGGGCTGATTATGTTTGCGCTGGTGGATGTTAATTCGTTTTATGCCAGTTGTGAATCGGCATTCCGACCGGACCTGAAAGGTAAACCCGTTGTTGTTCTTTCAAATAACGATGGCTGTGTCATTGCCAGCAGCGCGGAAGCGAAGGCGCTTGGCGTCAATATGGGCGCGCCATACTTCAAACAGAAAGATCTGTTCAGGCGCAGCGGCGTGTTCTGCTTTAGTTCGAACTACGAGCTGTATGCGGATATGAGCAGCAGGGTGATGTCGATTCTGGAGGAGCTGTCTCCACGCGTGGAAATATACAGTATCGATGAAGCCTTTTGTGATTTAACCGGCGTGCGAAACTGCAGGGATCTTACGGATTTTGGTCGGGAAATCAGAGAAACCATTTTACAGAAAACACATCTTAAGGTTGGGGTCGGTATCGCCCAGACCAAAACCCTGGCCAAGCTGGCGAACCATGCGGCCAAAAAGTGGCAGGAACAGACTGGCGGGGTGGTGGATCTCTCGAATATTGAGCGCCAGCGTAAGCTGATGGCTGCGCTTCCGGTTGATGAAGTCTGGGGTATCGGACGCCGTATCAGTAAAAAAATGGATGCTATGGGCATTAAAACGGTCTGCGACCTGGCGGATACCGATATTCGCTTTATCCGCAAACATTTCAATGTGGTGCTTGAGCGCACTGTGCGGGAGTTGCGCGGTGAACCTTGCCTGGCGCTGGAGGAGTTTGCGCCAGTTAAGCAGGAGATCATTTGTTCAAGATCGTTTGGTGAAAAACTTACGGATTACAATGCGATGAGAGAGGCTATTTGTACCTATGCTGCACGTGCTGCGGAAAAGCTACGCAGAGAGCACCAGTTCTGCCGGTTTATCTCTACGTTTATCAAAACCAGCCCATTTTCCCTGAATGAGCCGTATTATGGTAACAGCGCATCGATAAAACTGCTGACACCAACCCAGGATAGTCGGGAAATTATAAGGGCGGCCACACGTAGCCTGGACGCAATATGGCGAGAGGGACAACGTTATCAAAAAGCAGGGGTCATGCTGGGCGATTTTTTTAGCTCAGGCGTTGCACAGTTGAATCTTTTTGATGACAACGTTCCACGGCATAACAGCGATAAGTTGATGGCCGTTCTGGATACGCTCAATGCTGAAAAAGGTAAAGGAACGCTCTATTTTGCCGGACAAGGTATACAACAACCGTGGGCGATGAAGCGAGATATGCTCTCACCGCGTTATACAACGAGATACAGCGATTTACTGCGGGTTGGGTAGGGTGGTTATCGTAAATAAGTCTTTGGAGCGATTCTAAAACTGTCCAGAAATAAATAAAAAAACGATTATCAGCCGCCATTAAAAATTTTATTGTAGCGCCGACTAACAGATAACTAACTGACAAACGGCAAGTCTATAATAGGAAATTTATGAAAAAGACGCTTATTACACTCATTATTGCAAATGCGCTGACCGCGACTACGGCATTTGCCGCAGCGGATGCGGGAACCTGGTATGCAGGTGGGAAATTTGGTTGGTCGCATTACTTTGATACCAGCGCAAGCCAGCAAACGGGGGCTAATGGTAATAAATATGGTGATGTTGGTTTTGATAACGATAACGTCGGTGGTGGTGTATTTACAGGCTATCAGATTACTCCATGGCTGGCAGTTGAAGGCGGTTATGACTATTTAGGCAATATGCAATTCAACGGTAAAAATGGCGCATCTGGTTCTCAAATGAAAAGTCAGGGCCTGCAATTATCTTTGAAGGCAAGTTATGGTCTGACAGATAATTGGGATCTCTACGGCCGTGCAGGGGCAATGGGATATCGCGCGGAGTCAGATATTAAAGGCAATAACCGCTTTGATACCGGTGTGCGTCCGGTTGTGGCTGTCGGTACGGAATATGCCTTTAACAAGAACTGGGCTGGTCGCGTGGAATACCAATGGGTGAGCAACGTGGGTAATGAAAACCAGATTGGCGTATCGAGTGATGTTAGTTCCGTTACCGCTGGGTTGTCATATCGCTTTGGCCAGCATGACGACGCGGAGGTTACGCCTGCTCCGGCAGTTGCCGCCACTTCTGCGCCTGAACCTCAGCGTTTTAACTTAAAATCTGATGTGATGTTTGGTTATGATTCAGCAGCACTAACCCCAGAAGGGAAAGCGGCGATTGCGCAGCTATACCGAAATCCCGGTCTGCAACCGGCCAAAGACAAAGCGACCGTTGTTATTGGCTATAGCGATCGCACCGGAGCCGCAGATTATAACCAGCAACTGTCAGCCCAGCGCGCTCAGGCTGTTGCCGATGAATTAGTCGCGTTAGGCATGCCGGCTGCAAATATTACTGCACAAGGACATGGTTCGAGTGATTCTGTCACAGGATCCAGTTGTGATGGGCAGACCGGACAGCAGCTGATTAATTGCCTTGCTCCAGATCGCCATGTCGTTGTTGAGATCACTGATAAGCACTAAATCGGTGTACAAAAGCCCTCCACATTATCGAATGGGGGAGGGCTTTTTTATTCGCACAGTGAACTATCATTAACTGTGACAAATTAAAGATGTTAGAGCGCAATTATGTTCATAGAATCCTTAGTTTCGAGAGCTAAAGGTAGATTATGGCGTTATTTTCTGCCACGGTTTACTCTGAAAAATCATGTGGATGATCAAGTATATAATTACTATGGTGTTTATTTTTCGGATGTAAAACAAGAAAAATATCAGCTTGTGAGTCTAAGAGGCAAAAATGTTGTGCTTGAAAAATGGCATGCTGAGCAGCACGCCTATATGGAGAAAATAAACCTTCCACTCAATGATATTGAAAAAATGAATGTTGAGATTATTCATTGGAGAAAGCAAGGTCCGTTAAGGTTTGATTCGATTTTTCTTTTTGCAATAAATTATTTTACACGTATTGCTTATGTAAAAAATGCTCTGACGAGAGCAAAAAGCAATCTCTTTTCTTCATTCGCCAGTAACAAGGCGTTGAGTGGACTTGATCGTATAATGTTGCTACAGATGCTGGTGAACGAATATGTACATCAATCGCCAGAGAAAACTCACACTGGAGTAACATGTGATGAGGTTGTTGATCTATTGTACGGGACGCTTTGGTATAAACATATCAAGAATGAAGATTTCAGGAGGAAGGTCTTTCTGCTGCTCCAGTCACTTGTAATTACAGAGGATGTCAGATTTAGTGATGAAAAATATTATATACAAGGCAAGGCTATTTCAACAATTGTTTCATGGGAATCTGAAGATAAACGGGAAAAGCAGCAGATCAGGATCCAGAAAAATATTAGTCGTTTGATGCTTGTGATTACCGCGTCCACATTGATGATCACCCTAGCAATACTGGCTCAGGCAGGTCTTATTAATCTACATAATCTTTGGGTGCATCTGACACAGTTAAAACCAATCAGGGTGTTGTTCAAACTAATATAATAAAAATCAATGCGTTAACATAATCAGTAATCATATATTTTACAGCCAAATAACAAATCTGATAGTATACCCCCCTATAGTATCTGGAGGGCGTATGCCGCATTCACCTGAAGACAAGAAACGCATTCTCACCCGTGTACGCCGTATTCGCGGTCAGGTTGATGCGCTTGAGCGCGCACTGGAGTCCGGCGAACCGTGTCTGGCTATCCTGCAGCAAATTGCCGCCGTGCGCGGTGCATCCAATGGCCTGATGGGCGAAATGGTTGAGATCCATCTGAAAGACGAGCTGGTCAGCGGGGAAACTACGCCAGATCAGCGTGCTGTGCGCATGGCTGAAATCGGCCATCTTCTGCGTGCTTATCTAAAATAACACCATCACCTCGCAATAATGGGAAGAGACAAATGAAATCACGTGCAGCAGTTGCATTCGGCCCCGGCCAACCGTTAAAAATTGTCGAAATCGACGTCGCACCGCCAAAGAAAGGTGAAGTGCTGGTTAAAATTACCCATACCGGCGTGTGCCACACCGACGCCTTTACGCTCTCTGGCGACGATCCGGAAGGCGTATTCCCGGCGGTACTTGGCCATGAAGGTGGTGGCATTGTGGTTGAAGTAGGCGAAGGCGTTACCAGTCTGAAACCGGGCGATCATGTGATCCCGCTGTACACCGCAGAGTGCGGCGAGTGTAAGTTCTGTAAATCGGGTAAAACCAACTTGTGCCAGGCCGTACGTGCGACCCAGGGCAAAGGTCTGATGCCGGATGGCACAACGCGCTTCTC
This sequence comes from Citrobacter sp. Cpo142, assembly GCF_030332425.1. Lineage (NCBI taxonomy): Bacteria > Pseudomonadati > Pseudomonadota > Gammaproteobacteria > Enterobacterales > Enterobacteriaceae > Citrobacter > Citrobacter sp. Cpo142. Next base: position 385,865 of record NZ_JAOWHW010000109.1, on the reverse strand, counting down.
GTATAACGGTGAGCCGATTTATCACTATATGGGCACCAGCACCTTCAGCGAATACACCGTTTGCGCGGAGATCTCTCTGGCGAGGGTTAACCCGCAGGCCCCGCTGGACAAAGTGTGTCTGCTGGGTTGTGGCGTGACCACCGGTATTGGAGCAGTCCATAACACCGCAAAAGTGAAAGAAGGCGACACCGTAGCCGTATTCGGTCTGGGCGGTATTGGCCTGGCGGTAATTCAGGGCGCGGTGCAGGCGAAAGCCGGGCGTATTCTGGCCGTTGATACCAATCCGGAAAAATTTAAGCTGGCAGGTGAGATGGGCGCGACCGATTTCATCAACCCGAAGGATTACGACAAACCGATTCAGGATGTGATCGTCGAGCTTACTGACGGCGGTGTGGATTTTAGCTTTGAATGTATCGGTAATGTTAACGTGATGCGCGCAGCGCTGGAATGTTGCCATAAAGGATGGGGCGAAAGCATCATCATTGGCGTGGCGGGAGCAGGACAAGAGATCAAAACGCGTCCGTTCCAACTGGTTACCGGGCGTGTCTGGCGCGGCTCCGCATTTGGCGGCGTGAAAGGGCGCACTCAGCTTCCTGGCATGGTTGAAGATGCGATGAGTGGGAAAATTCAGTTGGATCCGTTTATCACCCACCGTTTACCGCTGGAGCAGATTAACGAAGCGTTCGATTTAATGCATCAGGGTAAGTCCATCCGTACCGTTATCCACTTTGGCGATAACTGATTCATTGGCCAGCGGATTTAACCGCTGGCACTTTCCTGAATTTTTTAGAATTATGTTGTGAAAGTGTGACGAATCCGGCGCTTTTCACGGTAAGTAAACTTCCCGGATTGCCGATGACTATCTAACGGGCGTGTTTTCACGCATAAACCCTACAAGAGAGTCGACGGTCATGGACAACACTACATCGATGCAAGCCCAGCATAAACTGGGCTTTCTGCATCAAATCCGGCTGGTTCCGCTGTTTTCCTCCATTCTCGGTGGCATTCTCCTGCTGTTCGCCCTAAGTTCTGGGCTGGCAAGCTATTTTCTTATGCAGGCCGATCGCGATCAGCGCGACGTGACCGATGAGATTCAGGTCAGGATGGGGTTATCTAACAGCTCTAACCACTTACGCACCGCACGTATCAATATGATCCACGCCGGCGCGGCGAGCCGTATCGCCGAAATGGATGACATGAAGGCCAATATTGCCGAGGCCGAAAAACGGATCAAGCAGTCGCAGGACGGTTTTAACGCGTATATGTCGCGTGCGGTAAAATCGTCTGCTGATGAAGCGCTAGATGCTGAACTGAGCGCCAGCTTCAAAGCCTATACCGACGGCTTACAGCCCATGCTGAAGTACGCTAAAAACGGCATGTTTGAAGCGATCATCAACCATGAAAATGAACAGGCCCGACCGCTGGACTCTGCTTACAATAAGGTATTGTTAAAAGCGATCGACATTCGTACCGCAAGGGCGAACCAGTTAAGCGAACAGGCGCATCAGCGTACACAACTCGGCATGGCTTTTATGCTGGGTGCATTCGTTCTTGCGCTGGCGCTGACCGTAATGACGTTCATTGTTCTGCGCCGCACGGTCATTCATCCTCTGTTACGCGCGGCCAAGCGTATTGAGCAAATTTCCGCGGGCGATCTGACGATGCAAGATGAACCGACCGGGCGTAGCGAAATTGGTCGCCTGAGCCGTCACCTACAGGCAATGCAACGATCGTTGGGGAAAACGGTGGGCACGGTACGTCAGGGCGCGGAAGAAATCTACCGCGGTACCAGTGAGATTTCGGCGGGTAATACCGATCTGTCTTCACGTACTGAACAACAGGCTGCGGCGATTGAACAAACGGCAGCCAGCATGGAAGAGCTGACCGCCACGGTGAAGCAAAACGCCGACAACGCGCATCACGCAAGCAAGCTGGCGGAAGATGCGTCCGGCAAGGCCAGTCGGGGCGGTCAGATGGTTTCTGGCGTGGTGAAAACCATGGGCAATATCTCAACGAGCTCGAAGAAAATCTCCGAAATCACAGCCGTGATTAATAGCATTGCTTTCCAGACCAATATCCTGGCGCTGAACGCGGCGGTTGAGGCGGCGCGGGCAGGAGAGCAGGGGCGTGGATTTGCAGTGGTGGCCAGTGAGGTCCGTACGCTGGCAAGCCGCAGCGCTCAGGCGGCAAAAGAGATTGAAGGATTGATCAGCGAATCGGTCCGACTGATTGATCAGGGCTCCGGAGAAGTCGTCGCGGCGGGCAATACGATGACGGATATTGTCGATGCGGTAAAACGCGTCACCGACATTATGTTAGAAATTGCGGCGGCTTCTGATGAGCAGAGCCGGGGCATCGTACAGGTGAGCCAGGCGATATCAGAAATGGATAAGGTTACGCAGCAAAATGCCTCGCTGGTTGAAGAAGCATCGGCTGCGGCGGCATCTCTCGAAGAGCAGGCGGCGCGCTTAACGGAAGCCGTAGGTACATTTCGCTTAACGGGAACGAGTGCAATTAAACGCCCTCCCGTAACCACTACGCCTGACCAATCGCGTCCGCAGACGGCAACGGCCAGTGGCGATAACTGGGAAACGTTTTAACAATAAATTAAGGGACCTGATGGTCCCTTAATATTTGGCATCAAAACGGTACGGTTTTGCGTATTGCGGCGATAAGGATCTGCGCGGCCTGAGAGAGTTGCACATCGACACGGGTAAGAATACCGATGGGTTCACCCGCACCGTGGGTAGGTATCGGCAACGACACCAGCGTCGCCTGGCGTAAATCTTCTCTAACCGCGCCTGAAGGGACAAACCACACATAGTCGTAATCAACCGTCAGCTGGCGGGAAAGCGATGCTGACAGTGTTTCAATGCAGCCTGGCGGCATTTTACAACCCTGACTTTGCAACAATGCTTCTGCGTGCTGGCGAGGTGCAGTTCCTTTTGGCGAAACCACCACCGGCCACTCCATTACCCGACTTAACGTGATGGTTTCCTGCAACAGCGGATGGTTAGGGCGCACGACCAGTTTAAGTGATTCCAGAAACAACAATTCATAATTCAGACCGACCATCAATTCTGGATCGGCCATGCGACCAATGCCAAGGTCGATTTCCCCGGATTTTAAACCTGCCAGAATCATCGGATTGCTCATGGTGGCGACCTGTAGCGTGGTCTCCATTTGCTGCTTGTGGAAAGGACCAATTACCGCAGGCAGAATGCCCAGTGCCGCGGTGGGTAAGGCCCCGATCCGTACTACATCAGTCTGCGACTCTTCGCGCTGATTTAACGCTTGTCCGGCGGTGTTGAGCGCATCCAGCACTCTTACCGCGTGGGTAAGAAACTGTTCTCCGGGCAGCGTTAACTGCGCGCCAAGGCGGCCACGCTCAAAGAGCCGGGTCCCGGTCAGTTGCTCCAGTTCATTTAGCGTTTTGGAGAGAGCCGGTTGGCTCAGGTTAAGGGTCTCAGCCGCGCGCCCCAACGTTCCCTGCTGTGCAACGGCGACAAAAGTATGAAGGTGGCGCAAGCGAATGCGCTGATTGAACAGAACATTTTTTTCCATAAGCGATGTTAAAAACAGAGTCGTATCGGTGACAAGTAAAGTTGTTTGTTTTTGATAACCTGATAGCAAAATATTATTAACATTTATCATGTTTTACTTACAACTGATTTATTTTGCTTATGTTTTGTACAGCATTGCTGGGGAGTGGGATCATGGAAGGGAGTGTGCCCAGTCGTTATACTTTGGTGATTGTTTACTTTTGAACGATTTCTCTTCACAAGGCACTGATGAATGATACATGTAATAGGGCACCTTAATCCCGATAGTGATGCCATCTGCACCGCCGCAATGACGGCGCGTTGGCTTAGTTTACGTGGCCAGCAGGCGACGGCATGGCGTTTGGGCGAGCCTAACCGCGAAACGCAGTTTATCTTTGAGCATGCGGGGCTGACGATGCCTGAACGGTTGGCGTTTGAACTGACCGATCGTGATGTCTGGCTGGTCGATTTCACCGAGCCTACCCAGGGGCCGGAATCGTTGACCGAAAGTAACGTGGTGGGAATTATCGATCATCACCGACTCGGTGGGTTAGTCACCCGTCTGCCACCGGAAGTGTGGGTGAAGCCCGTCGGCAGTAGCGCAACCCTGCTGTGGCAACTGATGACGGAGGATGAACGCAACCAGTTATCTTCCTCTGAGGCTGTTATACTGCTCGGTGCTGTATTGAGTGACACTGTCACGCTACGTTCACCAACGACCACCTCTGACGATCGTCAGGCGGTTGATGCGCTGGCCCAAAAAACCGGAGTGGATCTTGACGCTTTCAGCCGCGACCTGCTGTCAGCCAAAACAAGCGTGGAAGGGATGAGCGCCCGCGAACTTCTGCAGAAAGACATTAAAACCTTCACCATCCATGGACATTCAGTCTGTGTAGCGCAGCTTGAACTGTATGCGCTGCAACAGGTGGATGCGGTGCTGGACGATCTCCGTCAGGAAATGGCGAGCTATGCAGAAGAAAAGAATGCTGCGTTAGTCGTGCTGATGCTCACTGACATCAATCTTGGTGACACCAGCCTGTGGTTTGCTGGATCAGAACTTTCAGACATCCCGCAGCCTTGCAAGGTAGAAGGTATGCTTAGCCGTAAAAAACAGATGCTGCCCTGGCTGGAAAGTCATTTGAAACCACGCCAGTAGGTACTGTTCATCTTTTGTATGGGTGGGAAGTTTACGCGGGGTCACACTTTGTAAATTCTTCCCACCGGAGTCAGCGGCGTTTTCTACACTCCAGGTAATATTCACTGGAGGCATGACATTATGGCGAACACCATCACGGCAGATGAGATTCGGGAACAATTTTCGCAGGCAATGTCAGCAATGTACCAGCAGGAAGTCCCGCAGTACGGCACGTTGCTGGAACTTGTCGCTGATGTGAATCTGGCGGTACTGGAAAATAATCCGACGCTGCATGAAAAACTGGCGAATGCGGATGAACTGGCCCGGCTAAACGTTGAGCGTCATGGCGCCATTCGAGTGGGTACCGCGCAGGAGCTTTCTACGCTGCGCCGGATGTTTGCCGTTATGGGCATGTATCCGGTGAGTTATTACGATCTCTCCCAGGCGGGCGTCCCAGTACATTCCACAGCCTTCCGTCCCATCGACGATGCCTCGCTATCGCGCAACCCGTTTCGGGTATTCACCTCGTTATTACGGCTCGAACTAATCGAAAACGCCGCGCTGCGGCAAAAAGCCGCTGAGATCCTCGCGAAACGCGATATTTTCACCCGCCGTTGCCACGAGCTGCTGGATGAATTTGATGCGCAGGGCAGTTTTACAACTGAACAGGCGCAAGAGTTTGTGCATGAAGCGCTGGAAACATTCCGCTGGCATCAGCACGCCACGGTCGATGAAGAGACCTATCACGCATTACATAACGAACATCGGCTGATTGCTGATGTAGTGTGCTTCCCCGGTTGTCATATCAACCATCTGACACCGCGAACGCTGGATATTGACCGGGTGCAGTCGATGATGCCGGAATGCGGCATTGAGCCCAAAATACTGATTGAAGGGCCGCCGCGCCGCGAGGTGCCCATTTTATTGCGTCAGACCAGTTTCAAAGCGCTGGAAGAACCGGTGTTGTTTGCCGGTGAAATGCGCGGCACTCACACGGCGCGTTTTGGTGAAATCGAACAGCGCGGCGTGGCCCTGACGCCGAAAGGCAGAGCGTTGTACGACGAATTGCTGAATAAAGCGGGAACGGGGAAAGACAATCTGACGCACCAGCTACATCTTCAGGAGGTGTTCAAAGCCTTCCCGGACAGCGAATTCCTGCTGCGCCAGCAGGGGCTAGCCTGGTTCCGCTATCGTCTGACGCCATCGGGTGAAGCGCATCGGCAGGCGATTCGCCCGGATGACGATCCGCAGCCGCTTATTGAACGGGGCTGGCTGGTTGCGCAACCCATCACCTACGAAGATTTTTTACCGGTGAGCGCCGCAGGAATTTTCCAGTCCAATTTGGGTAATGAAACACAAGCTCGCAGCCACGGAAATTCCAGCCGCGACGCGTTTGAACAGGCGCTGGGTTGCGCGGTTTATGATGAGTTTGCGCTATATCAGGAGGCTCAAGAGCGAAGTAAACATCGGTGTGGTTTACTTTAATGGAATTTACATGGGATTCGGCCTGTTCCCATCGACATAAAATATTTTCGATTTTGTACAGATAATCGGCGACCAACAATTGGATTATTAATGAATTTTGTCTAGAGTGAGCGGTCAGAAATGTGCACTCTCTTGCCGCTGATTTTGACCGGCGCGGGACCATTTACACGACCAGAAGGACTCACTTTCAGGCATGAATCGCAGACGATTTATTAAAGGTTCAATGGCAATGGCCGCCGTGTGCGGAACCAGTGGTATTGCATCACTCTTTTCCCGCGCCGCCTTTGCGGCAGAGTCTGACATTGCAGACGGAAAAACCGTACGTTTTGATTTTTCCGTTCTGCAATCGATGGCCCATGACTTAGCACAGAAGCCCTGGGGCGGCGCACCGCGCGCGTTACCGGAAACGCTGGCGAAACTGACGCCGCAGGCCTACAACAGCATTCAATATGACGCAGAGCAGTCTCTGTGGAACAATGTTGAAAATCGTCAGCTTGATGCGCAGTTCTTCCACGTGGGAATGGGCTTCCGTCGTCGTGTACGCATGTTCTCGGTTGATGGTAGTACGCATATGGCGCGTGAAATTCACTTCCGTCCGGAACTGTTTAAATACAACGACGCGGGTGTGGATACCAAACAATTGGAAGGGCAGACTGACCTCGGATTCGCTGGATTCCGCGTGTTTAAAGCGCCAGAACTGGCCCGCCGCGATGTCGTTTCTTTCCTGGGCGCCAGCTATTTCCGCGCCGTGGATGACACCTATCAGTACGGTTTATCGGCCCGTGGTCTGGCGGTAGATACCTACACCGACAGTAAAGAAGAGTTTCCTGATTTCACCTCTTTCTGGTTCGAAACGGTTAAACCGGGCGCAACCTCTTTTACCGTGTATGCGCTTCTCGACAGCCCAAGCGTAACCGGCGCATTCAAGTTCGTGATCCACTGCGAGAAAACGCAGGTGATTATGGATGTACAAAACCACATCTATGCGCGCAAAGACATCAAGCAGCTCGGCATTGCGCCGATGACCAGCATGTTCAGCTGCGGCAACAATGAGCGTCGGATGTGCGACACTATTCACCCGCAAATCCATGACTCCGATCGCCTGGCGATGTGGCGGGGCAATGGCGAGTGGATCTGCCGTCCGCTGAATAACCCGCAAAAGCTGCAGTTCAACGCCTATACCGATAACAACCCGAAAGGGTTTGGCTTGCTGCAACTCGATCGCGACTTCTCCCATTATCAGGACATCATGGGCTGGTATAACAAGCGCCCAAGTCTGTGGGTCGAACCGCGCAACCAGTGGGGCAAGGGGACCATCGGTCTGATGGAGATCCCGACGACCGGCGAAACGCTGGATAACGTTGTCTGCTTCTGGCAGCCGGACAAGAAGATCAAAGCCGGCGATGAGCTGGAATTCAAATATCGCCTGTACTGGAGCGCTCAACCGCCGGTGCGTTCACCGCTGGCTCGCGTGATGGCGACCCGGACAGGCATGGGCGGCTTCCCGGAAGGATGGGCACCGGGCGAGCATTACCCGGAAAAATGGGCGCGTCGTTTTGCCGTTGACTTCGTTGGTGGTGATCTAAAAGCGGCTGCGCCGAAAGGCATTGAACCGGTGATTACGCTCTCCAGCGGTGAAGCGAAACAGATTGAGATCCTCTACGTGGAGCCTATCGACGGTTATCGCATTCAGTTTGACTGGTATCCGACTTCTGACTCAACCGATCCGGTAGATATGCGTATGTTCCTGCGTTGTCAGGGTGACGCCATCAGCGAAACCTGGCTGTATCAGTACTTCCCGCCAGCGCCGGATAAACGTCAGTACGTTGACGACCGCGAGATGCGTTAATCACGCCCTTTACGGCTCTCCTGATGGGGAGCCGTATCTGCATTCATCCTCGTAACGACTCTGTACACTATTTACTCGATCCTGTTCGCATTTTTCTGTATAGCAAATGGGTACTCTGTGGGTGTGTATTTCTTATACACGTTCTTGTCCACTAACAGGGAGAAAGTATGTTTCCAGAATACAGAGACCTTATTTCCCGACTGAAATCCGAGAACCCTCGCTTTCTGTCCTTATTCGAAAAACACAACAGCCTTGATCATGAGATCTCCAGACTGGAAGGTTCGGATGGTCGGGGGTATAGTTTGGACATTGTTCGTCTTAAGAAACAGAAACTCCACCTGAAGGAAGATCTGCTCAAAATATTGCAAAAAGAGAGTGTCAGTGAGAGCTAAGTAGAACGGCGCTTGCTGTGTAAAAGGGCTTCCTGCGAGAAACGGAAGCCCTTCCTGTTTTAGGTGTTAATCGACCATCACGCGTTTGTTCGTCGCCCCCCAGAGGATCGACATTTCAGTGAACAACGCGCCGCTAATTTCTTCGACTTCTTCTGCACTAACCTGCGCATTTCCCTGTTTACCGAACAGCACCACTTCATCACCGGATGCAACCTGCGGCAAATCGGTTACATCGACGATCACGGTATTCATGGATGTTTTACCCAGTACCGGAACCCGCTGGCCGCGGATCAGCACGTGTCCCGCGTTACTGAACACACGGCGATAACCATCGGCATAACCTGTCGGGATATTGGCCAGAACGGAATCACGTTTAAGGGTATAGGTTCTGTCATACCCGACGGTGTTTCCTTTGGGGTAATGGTTTACCGACGCGATGGCGGATTTAAACGTCATGACGCGTTTGTATTCGGTGCTGGCGATGGTATCGCCATAGAAAATACCGCCAACACGCACCATGTTGAGCCAGGATTCTGGAACGGTCAGGGTAGCGAACGTATTCGCGACATGCAGGGTGACATCTTCGCGCTTAAGCCCGGTAATTTTCAATACCTGGGCTGATTGCGTATTGAAACGGGCCAGATCGCGTTTTACCACTGCCGCATCTTCTTCCGGGAAATGCGACATGATGCCGACAATTTTCAGGCCGGGTAATGCGGAAATAGCGCGTGCTTCTTCCAGACCTGCGGCGGTACTGACTTCCAGACCGTTACGCGACATACCGCCAGAGTTCAGCGCCAGATGGATACGAATAGTTTTACCTTTCTCCTGAGCGATTGCACTTAGACGCTTAGCCATATCCAGATTACCGATAAGCTCTTCGGTATCGAAATCCGCCGCCTGGCGCATTTCTTTCTCCGTCGCGTTACGCACGCGCATGAGCTGCGATGTATAGCCTGACTGGCGAACGGTACTGATTTCCTCGTTACTGGCGATGCCAATACATTGCACGCCGTTTTGCATCATCACCGGCGTTACCAGTGAGAGATCGTGGCCGTTCGCGTCGCCTTTAAGAATGGCGCACATCCGGGTTTTATCTCCCAGCAGTTGCTGAACTTTATGGATGTTATATTCCAGCGCGCTGCGGGAAATTTCCAGCGTGGTATTATCCACAACCTGTTGCTTATTGACCGCAAAGGGAACGGGGCCTGCTTGCGTGGTGGAAACAGGTTGGTGACAGGCGGTAATCAGTAAAAGCGGAATAAGTGCTAAACGACCCAAAGGTGCTGCCATGCTTGCTCCTTAGCAATAGAATGAAAGTGTTATTGTCATCATTACGGTCTATCCATGAGGGGATACCCGGATCACCAGAGTAACGGGTTCCACGCCAGAGATTCTTTCTAAGTGATTGCTGTTACAGCATAAAAATAAGACATCCTCGGTGCTAAACAGAGTAATATCGGCTACTGCCAGTCAGAAATGCCCCGTTTACGATCGCAAAGGAGATAAACATGTCAGAAATAATTATCGTTAGTGACGCGCTGGAACTGCGGGCGGTAGAAGAACAACACGTCACCCCTCTGCATCAGTTGGTGCTTAAAAATAAAACCTGGCTCCAACAGTCACTGAACTGGCCGCAGTTTGTCGAATCTGAGGACGACACGCGCAAAAACGTGCAGGGGAATATGATGTTGCACCAGCGCGGCTACGCCAAAATGTTCCTTATTTTCGAACAAGGGGAGGTGGCTGGCGTTATCTCGTTTAACCAGATAGAGCCGCTGAACAAAGCCGCTTATATTGGTTACTGGCTGGACGAAGAGCACCAGGGCAAAGGCATTCTGTCTCAGGCGCTACAGGCAATGATTCGTCATTATGCACAGCGCCAGGAGATTCGCCGTTTCGTGATTAAATGTCGTGTAGATAACGTCAGGAGCAACCAGGTTGCACTGCGCAATGGCTTCCGACTGGAAGGATGTATGCAACAGGCGGAATTCCTTAATGGCGATTACCATGACGTGAATCTCTACGCCCGCATCATTGATGGTTCTTCAGAATAAACCGGCGATAGGGGTGCGCGTGATACGTTGTTCGCCGTTGATCACTTTTGGCCCGCGCAGATGGATCGCATCGCCATCAAAGGCTTCAACTTGGGCCTGATCGGTTATCTCAATATGATGCTCGATCAGCACTTCACCCAGAATACAGGCGTGGCCTTCAATCAGGATGTGCCCATCCAGCAGAATTGGGCCACCGCGTAATTTTGCATGCCCCCCGACCAGCACATGGTGTTTCAGGACACAGTTACCTTCAACCTCCGCGTGTTCCGCCACCTGCGAGCTGTAGCGCAGGGTAGGAATGGCGTCTTCATCAGTTCCGGCGATGACACGCGCATGGCCATAGACTTTAGCGCAATCGCAGATCCAGACATTATTCTCTTCATTGCCTTCTACCTGTGCAAAATCAAAAACTTCAGCCCGATGTTCTATAAAGGCATAGTTGATCATAGCATCACCATAGATCTGCACCTGATGCACCACGCGTGAATTGCTGACGGTCGCCCGATCGTAAATTTGCAGGAGCTGGTCGCTTTCACGCGTTAACCCTCTGGCAGCGATGATTTCAGAGTCACACACAACGCACGCATCACCGTAGAGAAGGCACTCACCGCGAACAATAGAATCCCGAACTGTGACGTTGTCACGTATTTGTGCGTTATGGCTGATTTCTGCTCGGTCAATCCATACGGCATCACCAATCTGCGCGCCATCTCTGACCACGCTTGCCTGTGTGATACGGGCGTTTCCGGATATCGTCGCGCCGGAAAACGCGAGCGCATTCTCATCGTAAATCCAGCAATCGCCACTTTGTGATAGCACGCTTTCATCATCAATCCAGCCGCCGGGCGTACCGGCTTTAACATCATTAAAATCAATAAGAGCAATTATCTGGCGTAGTAATACGCTCTTTTTATTGCCATTATCCTGGTAACTAAAGGCGCGAGGTTCATCGCCCAGACGATATTTGGTCATAGCTCATTTCCATGTTGCGCACCTTAGTTAAACGTAGCAAAGTTTTCCGCACTGGCTAAATTCGTGGAAATTCCATAAAATGTATTTCAAATATACTTTAAAAAATAAACAAAATGAGTAAGAACAAACAGAGTGAGCGGGTCCTCAATCTTCCGGCCGGTTATTTTGGCATGGTACTGGGCATCATCGGGATGGGGTTTGCGTGGCGTTATGCCAGCCAGGTGTGGCCTGTAAGCCACTGGATTGGCGACGGTTTAGTGATCCTCGCAATGGTCATTTGGGGACTGTTGACGCTGGCATTTGTGAATCGCTTACTGCGTTTTCCGCACAGCGTACTGGCGGAAATTCGTCACCCGGTGATGAGCAGTTTTGTCAGTCTGTTTCCGGCCACAACGATGCTGGTCGCGATTGGTTTTGTCCCATGGTTTCGACCGCTGGCGATTGTGTTGTTCAGCATTGGCGTGGTGATACAGCTGGCGTACGCGGCCTGGCAAACGGCAGGATTATGGCGTGGTGAGCACCCGGAAGAGGCCACCACACCGGGCCTGTATCTGCCAACCGTTGCCAATAATTTTATCAGCGCCATGGCCTGTGGTGCGCTTGGCTTCAACGACGCCGGGTTGGTGTTTTTGGGCGCCGGGGTATTTTCCTGGCTCAGCCTGGAGCCGGTTATTCTGCAGCGTTTACGAAGCTGTGGCGAGCTGCCGACGGTTTTACGGACTTCACTTGGTATACAGTTGGCACCCGCGCTGGTCGCCTGTAGCGCCTGGCTTAGCGTCAACGGCGGCGAGGGGGATACGTTAGCTAAAATGCTATTTGGTTATGGTCTGCTGCAACTTCTGTTCATGCTACGCCTCATGCCGTGGTATTTGTCACAGCCATTTAATGCGTCTTTCTGGAGCTTCTCGTTTGGCGTGTCGGCCCTGGCGACGACAGGATTGCATCTGGGACACAGCAGCGAATCAGGATTTTTTCATACTCTGTCTATCCCACTGTTTATTTTTACCAATTTTATCATTGCATTATTACTGATACGTACGTTTGCATTGCTGATGCAGGGGAAACTGCTCATCCGCACGGAGCGTGCTGCATTACTGAAATCTGAGGATAAATAATGACCCTTTGCGACGAAAACTACTTTACTGAAAAATATGATTTAACCCGTACGCATTCCGATGTCGTTGAAGCGGCAAAAGTGGTTGCACCAGGTAAAACGTTAGATCTGGGCTGCGGTAACGGCCGAAACAGCCTGTACCTGGCGGCAAACGGCTATGACGTTACCGCATGGGATAAAAACCCAATGAGCATCGCTAACCTTGAGCGCATCAAAGCGGCTGAGGGGCTGACCAACCTCAACGCGAAGGTCGCTGACCTTAATGCGTTACGTTTTGAGGGTGAATACGATTTTATTCTTTCTACCGTTGTACTGATGTTCCTTGAAGCTAAAACGATCCCTGGCCTTATTGAGAATATGCAACGTTGTACTAAACCGGGTGGATATAACTTAATCGTCGCAGCGATGGATACTGATGATTTTCCGTGCACAGTAGGTTTTCCGTTCGCGTTTAAAACCGGAGAATTACGCAACTATTACAGTGGGTGGGATCTGCTGAAATATAACGAAGACGTAGGTGAACTTCATCGTACAGATGAAAACGGTAATCGAATTAAACTGCGCTTTGCCACCATGCTGGCACGCAAAACTTCCTGAACCTCCCGTTTGGGTTAACTCTTTCTGCGTTCAGCATTTTTTGTGCTGAGCGCAGAGATAAAATTGTGCGGTGCTTACCATTTTTAGTACATCCAAAATGAAACTGTTTTGCTATCCTTTTTAGGCATCATTGCGAAAACTAAAGGGATCGTTTCATGCGTACTCAAACTTTATTTAAAGTTGCAGTGCTTACTGGCTTGTTGGCATTATCCGGCTGTGCGTCAAAAGTGACCGAGCCGGATAAATATTCTGGGTTTTTAAAAAATTACTCTGATCTGAAGGAAACAAAATCAGCATCGGGACAAACGGTACTCCGTTGGGTTGACCCGAGCTACAACGAATCCAAATATGACAACATTGTTTATAACCCGGTAACGTATTATCCGGTTCCTAAACCTACTACGCAGGTAGGGCAGCAGGTTCTTGATCAATTACTGACCTATACCAATACGAAGTTGAAAACGGCGATCGGTCAGCGTAAACCTCTGGTTACAACCCCAGGGCCACGTAGTCTGATTTTCCGCGGGGCGATTACCGGTGTAGCGACCAGCAAAGAAGGACTGCAGTTCTATGAAGTGGTCCCGGTTGCACTGCTCGTTGCAGGAACGCAAATGGCGACGGGTCACCGTACCATGGATACCAACCTCTATTTCGAGGGTGAGTTGATTGATGCAGCGACCAATAAACCGGTGATTAAAGTTGTACGTAAGGGTGAAGGTAAAGACCTGAACAACGAAAGCACGCCGATGGCGTTCGAAACGTTGAAGAAAGTTGTTGATGACATGGCGACCGATGCCTCCATGTTTGATGTGAACAAAAAACCACAATAAAAATGATGAACGCACCATCTCAGGATGGTGCGTTTTTTTATGCCACACGACGACGATAGAGTATTTTACCCATCAATGCTTCCGGTCGGGCAAACATCACCAGATTTCCCAGTAAGATCAACACCAATCCGGCAATCGCATTAACTTGCCAGATGTATCCTTCATACAATGTTGACAACGTCAGCGCCACCAGCGGGAACAGCAGCGTGCTGTATGCCGCCTTACTGGGACCAATGCGACCTACCAGCGTGAAATAAGCGCCAAAGGCAATCACTGAGCCGAAAATAGCCAGATATAACAGCGCGCTAAGATAGCTGAATGTCCACTGTGGTGTGAAGTTGTCGCCGCGAACCAGCGCAATGGCCGCGATCAGCAGCGTACCGTACAGCATGGCCCAGCTGTTGGTCGTTAACACTTCCAGCCCTTTTTTCTGGTGACGCAGGCTGATCATATTACCCAGTGAGAAGCCGAAGGTTCCCAGAGCGCTCAAACCGATGCCCAGCAGCAGTGAATGATTAAACCCGCTGTTGAGCAAATCCTGCCAGAACAGAGTCACGATGCCAGTGAGTCCCAGACCGGCTGCAATATAGAAGCGCAGCGGTGGTTTTTGCCCAAAAAAGATGAAGCTATTGACTGCATTGAACAGGACGGCCATCGAGAAGATCACCGACTCCAGGCCTGTATTTATCCACGCCGCAGCCGTATAAAAACACCAGAAGTTGAAGCAAAAAACGCATCCGCCCTGTAACAGACAAAACAGATGATCGCGACCAGACAGTTTGCGTAATTTACCGCTTAACAATAGGGTCACTATCATCACCGAGCTGGCAACAGCGAAGCGCCAAAAGATAGAAACCGGCGCAGAAACCGGACCTTGCTGCAAATAAATCGCAATCCATGTCGTTCCCCAAATAACCACCACCAGGCAGTACAACAGTGCGTTCATACAACTCTCTCTTTTTGTAGTCAGGCTCACACTGTGTCATGTCTGGCTGCAGGAGGCTTTCATCGGCTTGCGGCGGACTTGCAAAATCTTGCGCTTTTTTAGCGTAAAAGCAAAAAGGCAGCTGTTAACAATATGTGGCTGTTATAGACTGAAAGCCTGCTAACTTATTTTGAATGTGATGGTATGTCTCAGCCCTACGGTGCCTTTGAAAACTTACGCAAACATAATGCCGTGTTGCATGAATCGGTTGCGTTACATTCGGGGATCCAACTGGCGGCCTGGTCGAACAAACGCGATACCATCACCCAATATTGTGATCACCATACGCTCAGTTTATACATCGCAGATGGCTACGAGAGTTACCACAAAACGGCGGGAGGCTGGAAGAATGGCGGGGGACCTGACCGTTTTTGCCTGATGCCGAAAGAGAGTGAGTCCAGCTGGGATATTCGTGACGATCTTTCCTTTGTTCATCTCTATTGTACCGACGCTCATCTGCGCGAAGTGGGTGAAAAAGTCTGGGACAAAAGCCCCTATAGCTTCACACTCGAAGAGCATACGTTTGGCAGCGACCCGGGGATCACGGCGATTTACCGTCAGTTTTTGCTTGGTAACGACTGGCAGCAACCCGCTAATCACCTCACGCTCAGCGCGGCATCTTCACTACTGTTAACGCATCTGATCCAGCATTACAGCAACGTTCAATGGCGACTTCCTGTCGTCACCGGGGGGCTTGCGCCAGCCACCTTGCGCAACGTGCTGGCCTATATTGACGCGCATCTGGCGTATCCCATAACCCTGAGCGATCTGGCAAGCGAGGCAGCGCTAAGCGAATTCCATTTTGCCAGAATGTTTCGCCAGTCAATGAATATGGCGCCGCATCAGTACGTCATGCAGTGCCGTATGGCGCTGGCGCAGCATCTGGTCTGCTATTCATCACGCAGCCTGTCGGATATTGCAATGGCCTGCGGATTTAGTTCGGCGAGTCATTTCAGTAATCGGTTTAAACAAATGACGGGTAAAACGCCAACGCAGCTACGTGCGGCGAAATAACGTCAATACTGTGTAACAGATACCGCCGACAACCAGCCCCCAGAATGCAGACCCAACGCCAAATACCGTCAGACCACTGGCCGTAACCAGAAAAGTCACGATGGCCGCATCGCGTTCTGCTTCATTATGTAAGGCCTGATATAAACTACCGCTAATCGTGCCAAGCAATGCCAGACCAGCCAGCATCTGGATCCAGCTTACGGGCAGGGTTGCCATCAGTCCTGTGACCGAACCGCCAAACACCCCAGCCAGAAGATAGAAGACACCCGCGGCTGCGGCGGCGAGCCAGCGTCGATTTGCATCCGGATGCGCCTCAGGACTTTGGCAAATTGCGGCGGTTATGGCGGCAATGCAGATGGAATAGATGCCAAACGGCGAAAATAGCAGCGCCAGCAGACCCGTAAAAACAATCAGGGGGGAAACGGGTAACGAATACCCCGATGCTTTCATGGTCGCAATACCGGGGGCATTTTGCGAAGCCATAGTGACCAGAAACAGCGGTAGCGCAATGCTGATACTGTGGGCTAATGAAAAGTGTGGGGCAATAAACGCTGGCATAACCGGTGACAGATCAACATCATTAGTGACAATGTCACCTTTCATCAGCGCGATGGCAATACCCACTAACATCGCAGCGATAACGGCATATCTTGGGGCAATAACTTTTAGCACCAGCCATGCCACCAGCATACTACCGCACAAAATAAGCTCACTGTTCAGGCTATTGAATGCTTGCAAACCAAAACGCAGCAAGATCCCGGCCAGCATGGCTGATGCCAGCGAGTGGGGAATGATTTTCATCAGGCGGGCAAATAGTCCGGTTACGCCGCATAGCACAATCAGCGCGTTAGCCACGATAAAAACGCCGATGGCATCCTGAATAGAGACCCCGTGCAGGCCCGTTACCAGCAGCGCGGCACCGGGCGTTGACCAGGCTGTGAGCACAGGGGCGCGATACCATAATGTCAGCGCCAGCGTACTAACACCCATTGCTATTCCCAGCGCGGTCATCCAGCCCGCGATTTGTTCAGTCGTCGCACCTGCGGCCAGAGCCGCTTGCCAGATAATGGCAGCCGAGCTGGCGTAGCCGACCAGGACAGCCACGAAGCCCGATAGTATGGTGGGCAGAGGGATGGAAAATGCACGCATAGTGACTCCGTGTGCGTTATAACGGTCAATTACTGTAGCACTGTGCGTTATAGCGTACAAGTGTTAAGCTGTAGCCCTGAGAAGGGAGAGTTAGGAAGGAGAAAAATGGATAACTTAACCCACTATCTGGCCACAACGCTCAGAACGCTTCGTCACCAGCGGGAATGGAGCCTGTCGCGTCTGGCGGAGGAAACCGGGGTGTCGAAAGCCATGCTGGGGCAAATTGAGCGCAACGAATCCAGCCCAACGGTGGCGACATTGTGGAAAATTGCCACCGGACTGAACGTCCCGTTTTCGGCCTTCATTTCACCACCGGAGTCAGACAGTGCGCCAATATTTGATCCCCAGCAGCAGGCGATGGTCGTCACGCCGCTGTTTCCGTGGGATCCGCAGTTGTGCTTCGATCATTTTTCGATACTGCTGGCACCCGGCGCGCTCAGTGAATCGACTCCGCATGAAACCGGCGTGATAGAACACGTGGTGGTGATAAATGGGCTGCTGGATATGTGTATTGA
This sequence comes from Citrobacter sp. Cpo142, assembly GCF_030332425.1. Taxonomy (NCBI): domain Bacteria; kingdom Pseudomonadati; phylum Pseudomonadota; class Gammaproteobacteria; order Enterobacterales; family Enterobacteriaceae; genus Citrobacter; species Citrobacter sp. Cpo142. The sequence continues at coordinate 368,229 of NZ_JAOWHW010000109.1, read as the reverse complement.
GGGACAGTGGCGCACCATTAAACCCGGCGAGGGGGTGCGTTTTGCCGGAGACAGGGCGCATAGCTACCGTAACGGTCACGAACAAACAGCGCACTTTCATTCGCTGATCCATTACCCGCGTAGTTAATCGGGAAAACTATTCCGAAAAGCCGCGCTTGTGACTACAATAGCCGCCATTTTTATCGCTTGTGGATGATAACAACTGTATGCGCCAGCAGCCTCATCACCTTGAATTGTTAAGCCCGGCCCGGGATACCGCCATTGCGCGTGAAGCCATATTACACGGCGCAGACGCTGTGTACATTGGCGGACCAGGTTTTGGCGCGCGTCATAATGCCAGTAACAGCCTGAAAGATATCGCCGAACTGGTGCCTTTCGCTCATCGTTACGGGGCGAAAATCTTTGTGACGCTAAATACGATCTTGCATGATGATGAGCTGGAGCCCGCGCAGCGGTTAATTACCGATCTGTATCAAACCGGCGTTGATGCCCTGATTGTGCAGGACATGGGAATTCTGGAGCTGGATATTCCGCCCATTGAGCTGCATGCCAGCACTCAATGTGATATTCGCAGCGTCGAGAAGGCGAAGTTTCTTGCTGATGTCGGATTCACCCAGATTGTCCTGGCGCGCGAACTGAGCCTTGAGCAGATCAAGGCCATCCATCAGGCTACGGAGGCGACTATTGAATTTTTCATTCACGGTGCGCTGTGCGTTGCCTATTCAGGACAGTGTTATATTTCACATGCACAAACCGGACGCAGCGCTAACCGCGGCGACTGTTCCCAGGCTTGCCGTCTGCCGTATACCCTGAAAGACGATCAGGGGCGCGTGGTGTCCTATGAAAAACATCTGCTGTCGATGAAAGATAACGATCAGACCGCCAACCTGGGTGCGTTGATTGACGCAGGTGTGCGTTCCTTCAAAATTGAAGGGCGCTATAAGGACATGAGTTATGTGAAGAATATTACCGCGCATTATCGCCAGATGCTCGACGCCATCATTGAAGAACGCGGCGATCTGGCCCGTTCATCAGCGGGACGTACCGAACATTTCTTTATCCCATCCACAGAGAAAACCTTCCATCGCGGCAGCACCGATTATTTTGTGAATGCCCGTAAAGGGGATATCGGCGCATTCGACTCGCCAAAGTTTATCGGTTTGCCGGTCGGCGAAGTCCTGAAGGTGGCGAAAGATCATCTCGATGTTGAGGTGACTGAACCGCTGGCAAACGGGGATGGCCTGAACGTGTTAATCAAACGCGAGGTTGTTGGATTCCGCGCCAACACCGTGGAAAAAACGGGGAACAATCGTTATCGGGTATGGCCGAATGAAATGCCCGCCGACCTGCACAAAGTGCGTCCGCATCATCCGCTGAATCGCAACCTCGATCATAACTGGCAGCAAGCGTTAACAAAAACTTCCAGCGAACGCCGTGTTGCGATCGATATTGAGCTCGGCGGCTGGCAGGAGCAGTTGATTCTGACGCTCACCAGTGAAGAGGGCGTGAGTATCACCCATACGTTGGACGGCCAGTTTGAGGAAGCGAACAATGCGGAAAAAGCGTTGAGTAACCTACAGGACGGACTGGCAAAACTTGGTCAGACGATGTACTACGTCCGTAATATTCAGGTGAATCTGCCGGGCGCGCTGTTTGTGCCAAACGGTCAACTAAATCAGTTCCGGCGTGAAGCCGTTGATATGCTGGATGCAGCGCGCCTGCAAAGCTATCAGCGCGGTAGCCGCAAACCGGTATCTCAGCCAGCGCCGGTTTATCCACAAACGCACTTGAGTTTCCTGGCTAACGTCTACAACCAAAAAGCGCGTGAGTTTTATCACCGTTATGGCGTTCAGTTGATTGATGCAGCCTATGAAGCTCATGAAGAAAAGGGCGAAGTGCCGGTGATGATCACCAAACATTGCCTGCGTTTCGCCTTTAACTTGTGTCCGAAACAGGCGAAAGGGAACATCAAGAGCTGGAAAGCGACACCGATGCAACTGGTTAACGGCGATGAAGTCCTGACGCTGAAATTTGATTGCCGACCGTGCGAAATGCACGTAATCGGCAAGATGAAGCATCACATTCTGAAGATGCCGTTGCCGGGCAGCGTCGTGGCTTCCGTCAGCCCCGAAGAACTGATGAAGACACTGCCGAAGCGCAAAGGTTAATCGTTAGCTCAGATGTGTATCGGGTTTGCGTGATTTTTGCCAGTGATGGTGTTCACGAAGATCGGCGGCGGATTCTTCCGCCGTCACTCGCAACTCATCGCTGTCGGCCGTGTGTCGTAGTAAATGATCGGCATCCTGCACCTGAAGATATTCATGTCCCTGATTAGTAGCGAAAAGTTGACCGGAAAAAAGCGCGCTGGCCAGCAATAACACCGTTAACCCTTTCTTAAACATCATGCACCCTCTGGTACGTTAGCTGCGGAATTGGCGATAATTTCGCCAGGTGACTATTCAATATTTTAATCGGGTTAATGACAATCTCTGTTTTGCCATTTCGATGTTTTTTACATATTTGTTTAGCCAGTGTTGGGATTTGTTACAACCGGGCAATACAGTGCAGCCCGGTTGTTTGCAAGGAGAGTATCAGGACTTAAATCCGGCAGCTGTCATCAGGAGACGAAAGAACATACCAACGGCGGCCAGGGCCAGCACACTGCCCCCCCAGAGGATCACCAGCCACATCAGGCGTGTCCAGATTGTTTGTTGCATCAATGATACCCCTCACCATGTTGAACTTTGCCGCGGAAAACGTAGTAGCTCCAGAAGGTGTACACCAGGATTATCGGGATAATCAGCAGTGCGCCAACCAACATAAAGCCCTGACTTTGTGCCGGAGCCGCCGCCTGCCAGAGCGTAATAGACGGTGGAATGATATGTGGCCAGATACTGATCCCCAGCCCGCTAAACCCGAGAAAAATCAGCCCCAGTGTCAATACAAAAGGCAGCGTATGGCTGTTTTGCTGGCCCAGTGAGCGCCACAGCCAGATGCTGATAAGCGCAACCAGCAGCGGAACCGGCATCAGAAACCACAGGTTGGGCAGGCTAAACCAACGCTCGGCAATCGCGCTATGTGCCAGTGGTGTCCACAGGCTGATAATGGCAATCACAACCAACATTGCCAGCAGCAGTTTTTTGGCCACACTGCGCATTTTATCCTGTAACGGATTTTCGCTTTTCATCACCAGCCATGTCGCCCCCAGCAGGGCGTAAGCTACGACCAGACCAACGCCGCAGAACAACGTGAACGGTGTCAACCAGTCGAAAGGGCCGCCGCTGTAACTGCGTCCGGTAACGGAAAATCCGTTGAGTACGGCGCCCACCACGACACCCTGCGTAAATGTCGCGAGGATAGAACCGCCGAGAAAGGCTTTATCCCAGAATGGTCGGTGCGCAGGTGTGGCTTTGAAGCGAAACTCGAACGCGACGCCGCGAAAAATCAGGCCGATTAGCATCAGGGTCAACGGGATCGTCAGCGCATCGACAATCACCGCATAGGCCAGGGGGAAAGCGCCGAATAATCCGGCTCCGCCCAACACCAGCCAGGTTTCATTGCCGTCCCATACCGGGGCGACGCTGTTGACCATCACATCGCGATCGTCAGCGTCCTGAATCGCTGGGAATAAAATGCCAATCCCGAGATCAAAACCGTCCATCACGATATACATCAGCGTGGCGAAGACGATAATCACAAACCAGATAACTGATAAATCGATACCCATTAGCGGTGTGCCTCCGGTTGAGAATCGAGGACGGCGGCTGAAAGCGGCCGTGCAGGTGTGCCTGTCGGCGGAATGGTCGGGTCATCTTCCTGTGGCCCTTTACGGATCAGGCGGATCATGTAGCTGTAACCCACGCCAAACACTGAGCTGTACACCACAAAGAAGGACAGCAGGCTGATGCTCATATGTAAATCGCCATGTGCAGAAACCGCATCCGCCGTACGTTGCAGACCGTAAACCACCCACGGCTGACGGCCAACTTCAGTGGTCACCCAACCGGCAAGGATGGCAATCAGACCGGAGGGGCCCATCCATAAGGCAAAGCGCAGAAAAGGGCGTGAGGTGTATAAACGCTGCTTATAGCGCAGCCACAGGGCAAAAGTACCCAGCAGGATCATCAGCATGCCTAGCCCGGCCATTATGCGAAACGACCAGAACACCATGGTGGAGTTGGGCCTGTCTTCTTTAGGAAACTCTTTTAGGGCCGGGACCTGTTTGTCCAGACTATGGGTCAGGATCAGACTGCCTAGCGCCGGGATTTCCAGCCCATAGCGGGTGCGTTCCTGCTCCATATCCGGCCAGCCGAACAGCAGCAGCGGAGTCGGTTCACCGGGGCGATTTTCCCAGTGTCCTTCAATCGCAGCAATTTTTGCCGGCTGATGCTTCAGCGTATTCAAACCGTGCATATCGCCAATCAAGGCCTGCAGTGGAGCGACGATTAATGTCATCCACAGCGCCATCGAAAACATCGCTCGAATTGCTGGTGTGTTATTCCCGCGCAGCAAATGCCATGCCCCCGAGGCAGCAACAAACAACGCGCTACTCAGGAAGGCGGCAACCGACATATGCAGCAGACGATAGGGGAATGAAGGATTGAAAATAACGGCGAACCAGTCGACGGGAACGACCTGGCCGTTAACTATTTCATAGCCTTGCGGTGTCTGCATCCAGCTGTTGGAGGCGAGGATCCAGAAGGTTGAAATAATGGTACCCAGTGCGACCATGCAGGTGGCAAAGAAATGAAGCCCTGGACCAACCCGATTCCAGCCAAACAACATCACCCCAAGGAAGCCCGCTTCGAGGAAGAAGGCGGTTAATACTTCATAGGTCAGTAACGGCCCAGTGATACTCCCGGCGAACTCGGAAAAACCACTCCAGTTGGTGCCGAACTGATAAGCCATCACCAGCCCGGAAACTACACCCATACCAAAATTTACGGCGAATATTTTCGACCAGAAATGGTAAAGCGATCGCCAGGTGGGATTTTTCGTTTTTAGCCATAGCCCTTCCAGCACAGCCAGATAACTGGCGAGCCCGATAGTAATAGCCGGAAAGATGATGTGAAAGGATACCGTAAACGCGAACTGGATCCTTGCCAGGTGAAACGCGTCAAGACCGAACATGCTTAACTCCGCAGGCAAAATTGATTTAGCGCAATTCTAAGTCTGAGGAGCAATGGAAGGCAGAAACAGAACAGTTCTTTTTAACCATAACAGTTGCAGCGCTGTTATAGGTTGTACTCGCTGATATGAAATCTGGAAGCTGGATTCCTGTTATTGAATAGCGTCCTCCCCACGCTAGTGATTTTGCGTTATTACTAGCAAGACAATTAAAAAGTAATCATAAATGTTTACTTTGTGTGTATAATAGACGACAGGGAGGCGCAGTGAAGCAAAGTGAGTTCAGACGCTGGCTTGAATCTCAGGGAGTTGAAGTTACAAACGGCTCAAATCATCTGAAGTTGAGGTATCAGGGAAGGCGTAGCGTTATGCCCAGGCATCCTGGTGATGAGATAAAAGAGGCTCTGCGAAAAGCGATCCAAAAGCAGCTTGGCTTACAGTAATCATCATCAATATAAGGCTGATTATATGAGAAATTTTGAGAAAATCATGCGTTATCCCGTTAATCTAATACCCGCCGTGGAAGGTGGGTTTGTGGTGTTTTTTCCGGATATTCCTGAAGCATTGACTCAGGGAGAAACTCGCCATGAGGCTTTGCAAGCTGCGCAGGGTGCATTGGTTACCGCTTTTGAATTCTATTTCGACGATAACGAACCGATTCCTTTACCTTCTGCAGTAGGTACTGAAGCTGACTATGTGGAAATACCACTGAGCGTTGCGTCTAAAGTTCTGTTGTTAAATGCCTTTCTTGAATCCAATATCACCCAGCAGGAACTGGCAAACAGGATCGGCAGGCCTAAGCAGGAGATCACTCGCTTATTCGATTTAAATCACGCGACAAAAATCGATGCAGTGCAGATAGCTGCGCGCGCCTTAGGCAAAGAACTGTCATTAACGATGTTGTAAAACTGTTAACTATAACAGTTATAAATAACACCCTGATTATGTAAACTGATATATACAGTGGTTGTCACCGACACCGGTAATCAGGACGAAAAATGAAAAAGTACCAGCGACTGGCAGAGCAAATTCGCGATCAGATTGCGTCTGGCGTATGGCAGCCAGGCGATCGCTTGCCATCTTTGCGTGAGCAGGTGGTCAGCAGCGGCATGAGTTTTATGACCGTCGGACACGCATACCAGTTGCTGGAAAGCCAGGGGCGGATTATCGCCCGACCGCAGTCGGGTTATTATGTCGCCGCGCGCCCCGAACGTGAACTTGCTGCGCCGCAGGTGCAGGTCATGCGCGATGAAGCGGTGGATATCAATACTTACATTTTTGATATGTTGCAGGCCAGCCGGGATGCGTCAGTGATGCCCTTTGCCTCCGCATTCCCCGACCCGCGTCTGTTTCCACTTCAGCAGTTGAATCGCTCGTTGGCGCAGGTGAGTAAAACTGCCACCGCCATGAGCGTGATTGAAAACCTGCCGCCGGGGAATGCTGAGCTGCGTCATGCCATTGCCCGTCGCTATGCTCAACAGGGGATGACCATTTCACCTGACGAAATCGTCATCACCACCGGCGCGCTGGAAGCCCTTAATCTGAGCCTGCAAGCGGTCACTGAACCGGGTGACTGGGTGATTGTCGAAAACCCCTGTTTTTACGGGGCGTTGCAGGCCCTGGAACGATTACGTCTGAAGGCGTTGTCGGTGGCCACCGACGTTAACGAGGGGATCGATCTTGCTGCGTTGGAGCAGGCGTTGCAGGAGTACCCGGTAAAAGCCTGCTGGCTAATGACCAACAGCCAAAACCCACTGGGTTTTACGCTCAGCGCAGAGAAAAAGGCGCGTCTGGTCGCCTTGCTGGAAAAATACCACGTAATGTTGATTGAAGATGATGTTTACAGCGAGTTGTACTTTGGCCGCGAAAAACCGTTGCCTGCCAAAGCCTGGGATCGCGCCGACAGCGTTCTGCATTGTTCGTCTTTCTCGAAGTGCCTGGTGCCAGGATTTCGTATTGGCTGGGTAGCAGCAGGGAAACATGCCCGGCGTATTCAGCGACTCCAGCTAATGAGCACCTTATCTACCAGTTCGCCTATGCAGCTTGCCCTTGTTGATTATCTTTCAACCCGGCGCTATGACGCGCATTTACGGCGCTTGCGTCGGCAACTGGCGGAACGTAAACAACAGGCCTGGCAAACGCTGCTGCGTCATCTTCCGGCGGAAGTCAAAATTCACCACAACGACAGCGGTTATTTTCTGTGGCTGGAGCTGCCGGAACCGCTTGATGCCGGTGTGCTCAGTACCCATGCGCTGGCACACCACATCAGTATTGCGCCGGGGAAAATGTTCTCGACCTCGGGAAGCTGGACACGTTTTTTTCGTTTTAATACTGCATGGCACTGGGGAGATCGCGAAGAGCAGGCCGTAAAACAGCTTGGTAAATTAATTCGTGAAATGATGAAATAAACCATAACGCGCTATTCAATATAAATGAATAGCGTGTTCTTATTTTCGAAATAGTGAATGCTGAACCACGGTATTATTTATATCGGGTGCGTCCATACAAAATATCAATAGTTAATACTATTGCCACCTCTGCGTCTAACTCCTTGTCTATACTCCAGAAGATTACCCCCTGGTCAGAGTCTGTAGCGTAATGAGCGTTAGCTCACAACCTGATTAAATTTCCTTGCGCCAGCAGGAACGCTTACAACACCCCGACTATTTTTAGAAAAGGACATATATTTACGGCAAGGCTGCCGCTCAATATTTTTTAGACAGGAGTAAGACGTTATGAGCAAGCAGTTTGCCCTCAGTAGCCTGTGCGCACTCAGTATGACGCTGATGACTGCGCAGGCAGCCGAACCCCCCACATCATTAGATAAACCGGAAGGCCGCCTGGATATTATTGCCTGGCCGGGCTATATCGAACGTGGGCAAACCGATAAACAATATGACTGGGTCTCACAGTTTGAGAAAGATACCGGCTGCGCGGTTAATGTAAAAACGGCAGCCACATCTGATGAAATGGTCAGCCTGATGGCAAAAGGCGGCTACGACCTGGTTACCGCTTCTGGTGATGCCTCACTGCGCCTGATTATGGGAAAACGCGTTCAGCCAATTAATACCGCGCTGATCCCTAACTGGAAAACCATCGATCCACGCGTGGTAAAAGGCGAATGGTTTAACGTTGGCGGAAAAGTTTATGGCACACCGTACCAGTGGGGACCAAACCTACTGATGTATAACACCAAAATTTTCCCAACGCCGCCGGATAGCTGGAACGTGGTGTTTGTTGAGCAAAAACTTGCGGACGGGAAAAGCAATAAAGGGCGCGTTCAGGCCTACGATGGCCCGATCTATATTGCCGATGCCGCGTTATTCGTTAAAGCCACTCAGCCGCAGTTGGGTATTACCGATCCCTATCAGCTCACTGAAAAACAGTATCAGGCGGTGATCAAAGTCCTGAGCGATCAGCACGCGCTGATCCATCGCTATTGGCACGATACCACCGTGCAAATGAGCGATTTCAAAAACGAAGGCGTGGTAGCGTCAAGCGCCTGGCCTTATCAGGCTAACGCCTTGAAAGGCGAAGGTCAGCCAATTGCCACGGTCTTCCCAAAAGAAGGGGTTACCGGATGGGCTGATACCACCATGCTGCACAGTGAAGCGAAACACCCGGTTTGTGCTTACAAATGGATGAACTGGTCATTAACCCCGAAGGTACAGGGCGACGTAGCGGCCTGGTTTGGTTCTCTGCCAGTAGTGCCTGAAGGTTGTAAAGCCAGCCCGTTACTGGGTGAAAAAGGCTGTGAAACCAACGGCTATAGTTATTTCGACAAAATTGCCTTCTGGAAAACGCCGATTGCCGAAGGTGGAAAATTCGTTCCTTACAGTCGCTGGACGCAGGATTACATCGCCATTATGGGCGGTCGTTAATTCCGCTGGGGGTTTTATGACGTACGCAGTGGAGTTTCATAACGTCTCGCGTTTGTATGGGGATGTTCGAGCAGTTGATGGGGTAAGTATTGCGATTAACGACGGTGAGTTTTTCTCTATGCTGGGGCCATCCGGCTCCGGCAAGACCACCTGTCTGCGCCTGATTGCTGGGTTTGAACAACTGTCAGGCGGCGCAATCACTATTTTTGGTAAACAGGCCAGCGAATTGCCGCCCTGGGAGCGGGATGTAAATACGGTATTTCAGGATTACGCGTTATTCCCGCACATGTCGATTCTCGACAACGTCGCTTACGGGCTGATGGTCAAAGGCATCGATAAAAAACAGCGCCACGCCAAAGCGCGAGAGGCGTTGGATAAAGTTGCGCTCGGTTTTGTTTATGAACGCAAACCGTCGCAACTTTCCGGTGGTCAGCGGCAGCGCGTGGCGATTGCCCGGGCGCTGGTCAATGAGCCGCGCGTCCTGCTGTTGGATGAACCGCTCGGGGCATTGGATCTCAAACTGCGTGAGCAGATGCAGCTGGAGCTGAAAAAATTACAGCAATCCCTTGGCATCACCTTCATTTTTGTTACCCACGATCAGGGTGAAGCCCTGTCGATGTCCGATCGTGTGGCGGTGTTTAATAACGGTCGCATCGAACAGGTGGATTCTCCGCGTGAACTGTATATGCGTCCGCGGACACCGTTTGTGGCAAGTTTCGTCGGAACGTCAAATGTCTTCGATGCGACGATGTCGGCGAACGTTTGCGGGTTACAGGGGATGTTCTCTCTGCGTCCGGAACATATTCGCTTAAATGATGCCGGAGGAGAAGTCCAGGCTCCGGGGATAATCCAGGCGGTGCAATACCAGGGTGCGGCGACACGGTTTGAGCTGAAACTCGCCGGAGGGGAAAAACTGCTGGTTAGCCAGGCTAACCTGACGGGAGAAATGCTACCGTCAACGTTGTCGCCGGGTCAGCAGGTGATGGCATCGTGGTCCCGCGACGTGATGGTACCGCTGGTTGAGGAGAGGTGAATGGCTATGAACGTCTTACATTCGCCTCCACAGTCGACCAACCTGAACCGGATCTCAGGTTACTTCTGGCGTAATCCGGCGCTGGGGCTGTTTTTGCTGCTCCTCGGACCGCTGATGTGGTTTGGCATCGTCTACTTTGGCTCATTACTGACACTGTTGTGGCAAGGTTTTTATACCTTCGACGATTTCACCATGTCGGTCACACCAGACCTGACGCTGGCGAATTTGCAGGCGCTGTTTAATCCCGCTAACTACGACATCATTTTGCGCACTCTGACGATGGCGGTAGCGGTCACCATCGCCAGCGCGATTCTGGCGTTTCCGATGGCGTGGTATATGGCTCGCTATACCAGCGGCAAAATGAAGGCTTTTTTTTACATTGCCGTAATGTTGCCAATGTGGGCCAGCTACATCGTTAAAGCCTATGCGTGGACGCTGCTGTTGGCTAAAGACGGCGTGGCGCAGTGGTTTTTAACCCACCTTGGGCTGGAGCCGTTGCTGCTTTCGTTCCTGACATTACCTGCGGTAGGCGGCAATACGCTGTCGACTTCAGGGTTAGGGCGTTTCCTGGTGTTCGTCTATATCTGGCTGCCGTTTATGATCCTGCCGGTACAGGCCGCGCTGGAGAGACTTCCGCCGTCGCTGTTACAGGCTTCTGCTGATTTGGGCGCGCGTCCGCGTCAAACCTTCCGCTATGTGGTGCTTCCATTGGCGATACCGGGCATTGCAGCGGGTTCGATCTTTACCTTCTCTCTGACGTTGGGCGACTTTATTGTGCCGCAACTGGTGGGACCGCCGGGCTATTTCATCGGCAACATGGTGTATTCGCAACAAGGGGCGATCGGCAATATGCCGATGGCGGCGGCATTTACTCTGGTGCCGATTGTGTTAATCGCACTGTATCTGGCGTTCGTGAAGCGTCTGGGAGCTTTCGATGCACTCTGAACGCGCACCCTGGCTACTCAAACTGGCGGCATGGGGCGGGGTTATTTTCCTGCACTTTCCCATCCTCATCATCGCCACCTATGCTTTTAATACTGAGGAGGCTGCTTTTAGTTTTCCACCCCAGGGATTAACGCTGAAGTGGTTTAGCGTTGCTGCGCAGCGTAGCGATATCCTGGAGTCTGTGACGTTGTCACTTAAGATCGCTGCGTTGTCGACAGCTATTGCCCTTGTTCTGGGGACGCTGGCCGCGGCCGCGCTGTGGCGTAGGGACTTTTTTGGCAAAAGTGCAATATCGCTGTTGCTACTGTTGCCGATCGCGCTGCCGGGCATTATTACCGGCCTTGCGCTGTTGACGGCGTTTAAAACCATCAACCTGGAGCCGGGTTTTCTCACGATCGTGGTGGGCCATGCGACGTTTTGCGTGGTGGTGGTGTTTAACAACGTTGTGGCGCGTTTTCGCCGTACCTCATGGAGTCTGGTCGAAGCGTCTATGGATCTTGGCGCCAATGGCTGGCAAACCTTTCGTTATGTCGTGCTGCCAAATCTGGCATCGGCACTTCTGGCGGGGGGGATGCTGGCGTTTGCCTTGTCGTTTGATGAAATCATCGTGACAACGTTCACCGCCGGACATGAAAGAACACTTCCTCTGTGGCTGCTCAATCAATTGGGCCGTCCACGGGATGTGCCGGTCACCAACGTTGTGGCATTGCTGGTAATGCTGGTGACAACACTGCCAATTTTAGGGGCCTGGTGGCTAACGCGTGAAGGCGACACTCTCGCCGGAAACGGTAAATAAACGACGATATGGGAAATTGCTATGCAACATCAATTACTGATTAATGGCGAGCTGGTCAACGGTGAAGGTGAAAAGCAGCCAGTCTATAACCCTGCCACTGGTGAACTCATTCTGGAGATTGCTGAGGCGTCAGCCATGCAGGTTGATGCCGCTGTACGTGCAGCAGACGCCGCGTTTGCCACCTGGGGGCAAACCACGCCGAAAGTCCGCTCTGAACTGCTGCTGAAACTGGCGGATGCTATTGCTGATAACGCGCAAACCTTCGCTGAGCTGGAATCACTTAACTGCGGTAAACCGCTGCACTGTGTTCTCAACGATGAAATTCCCGCTATTGTCGATGTTTTCCGCTTCTTCGCCGGTGCGGCGCGTACCCTGCAAGGACAGGCGGCCGGTGAATATCTGGAAGGGCATACCTCGATGATTCGCCGTGATCCACTGGGCGTGGTGGCCTCTATTGCGCCGTGGAACTATCCGCTGATGATGGCGGCGTGGAAGCTGGCTCCAGCGTTGGCTGCGGGAAACTGCGTGGTGATTAAACCGTCAGAAATTACCCCGCTGACGGCGCTTAAATTAGCCGAATTCGCCAAAGACATTTATCCGGCTGGCGTGATTAACGTGCTGTTTGGTCGCGGTAAAACGGTGGGCGATCCGCTGACCGGCCATGAAAAAGTGCGTATGGTTTCGCTGACCGGCTCCATTGCAACCGGCGAACACATTATTCAGCACACCGCGCCGTCAATTAAGCGTACGCATATGGAACTGGGCGGAAAAGCTCCGGTGATCATTTTTGATGATGCCGATCTGGATGCAGTGGTGAGCGGCGTGCGGACCTTTGGTTATTACAACGCCGGGCAAGACTGTACCGCCGCTTGTCGAATTTATGCCCAGAAAGGCATTTATGATGCACTGGTCGAAAAACTTGGCGCCGCCGTTGCCAGCCTGAAAATCGGTCCGCCGAATGATGAATCGACCGAGCTGGGACCGGTGAGCTCGCAGGCACATCTCGATCGCGTGACTAAAGCGGTCGATGAGGCTAAAGCGTTGGGCCATATTAAGGTCATCACCGGCGGTAAAAAAGTGGATGGTTCAGGCTACTATTTTGCCCCGACGCTGCTTGCTGGGGCGAAGCAGGACGATGCCATCGTACAGCGGGAAGTTTTCGGTCCGGTGGTCAGCGTGACCGTATTTGATGATGAAGATCAGGTGCTGGCATGGGCCAACGATTCGAAATACGGCCTGGCATCCTCCGTCTGGACCCGGGATGTTGGGCGAGCGCATCGCTTTAGCGCTCGCCTGCAATATGGTTGCACTTGGGTCAATACCCATTTCACGCTGGTTAGCGAGATGCCGCACGGTGGGCAAAAACAGTCCGGCTATGGAAAGGATATGTCGGTTTATGGGCTGGAGGATTACACGGTTATTCGCCATGTTATGATCAAGCATGAGTAATATCTTAAGCGCGATCGGCGAATGGGGCACGGATAGCTAAATATTGGCATACGTGTGTCTATACTATTCGCGCCACTGGCCTCGTCGCCATCGGACGGCGGTAAGTTGGAAATATCCGCGAGGTCAGGCTAATTGATACAACAAAGCCCCAGCATATAGCCGGGGCTTTGTGCTTTCAGGATCGCCATCGGGTTTATCTACGGCCCAGACTGCAAAGCCAGGCGAGTAGGGCACAGACGCTCAGAACCAGCCCCAGTTGCTGCACCATGCCTGCTAAACCCAGCATCATCCCAAGTAACAGGTAATAGCTTAATCCGAACAAAGCACCGGCGGCACCGGCCTGTTCACGGTAGTGACGCAGCGCCTGACTCAGCACATTGGGAATGGCGATACCATAGGCAATCACCACGCCGAACACCGGAATCAGGATCCACGCGGAGTGCTGTAAACACCACGCGACGAGACCTGACAACGCTGCCAGCACACAGGCATAACGTACCAGTCGCTCCGGCGTCAGACCAGTCGTTAACAGTCTTCGGTTCAGCAGGCTACCTGACAGAGAAGCAAACGCAAGTAGTAACCCCGTCCAGCCAAAGGCTCTGGAGCTCCATCCTAATTGCCCGAAAAGAAACGGCGCCAGACTGTAATAGCTAAACAGCATGGTGTTCAGTAGGGCAACCAGCATGGCGTTTTTCCGCAAATCATTGTCCCGCATCATGCGGGAGAACAATCCGGCAAGCTTCGGGCTGAGCGTATGTTCGGGCCGGGTTTCTGGCAGCATGGTCGCTGTCAGTATTAGCAGTAGCAACGCCAACAGCACAAGGGCAACAAAGACACCGGTATGGCCATACAGGCTTACCAGCCAACCGCCGCTTAGCAGGCCAAAAACTGGACTCAATGCCAGCGCAGCACCCATTACAGAAAATATGCGGGATAGCGCAGTTGATTCATAACAGTCCCTTAGCATGGTCTGTACCACGACCGACCCGGCAGCCGCACCGATGGCGGAGATCATCCGCGCCAGCAGCAAAACGCTGAAGTCGGTGGCAACAACAGCCGCTGCGCAGCCTGTTCCATAGCAGATAAGTCCTGCCAGCATCGCCCAACGTCGTCCGATGCAGTCGCTCAGCCAGCCCCACATCGCTACGCCGACGGCGAAAGCAACAAAATAAACGGAGAGTGTTTGAGCCGCGCGCTCACTGCTTACGTGAAAAGAGGTAGCGATACCCGGCAATGCCGGGCTGTAAATGGTTTCCACCAGTTGTGGAAACATAATCAGTAGCGTAAGTAGCCACAGCGGTGGGCGACGAAGTGTGTTCATAGCAATATCCAGAGAGACAGAAAACAGGCGGGCATTATTGCTGAAAGGGGTATGTCGCATTACCATTGTCAGGACTTTAAATATCAAATATCGGACAGATAATGAAAATAGCCCCCGATGATGCTTTTGATGCGGATAGCTTTGATAAACCAGTCATCGGTATTGCTGCCGATATGGGCGTACATGATTCCGGGCGGCACAGTCATCTTCGTCATCAGCTACTTTTTTCGGCAGCGGGAAGTATTACGATTGAACTGGAGCAGGCCCTGTGTCTGCTACCGCCACGTCGTGCGGTTTGGATCCCGGCAGGCACGGTACATCGCGCCATAATGCGTGGTGTGATGGCTTATCGCTCTTTGTATTTTTCAACCACATTGCCGTTATCTGAGTTACCACTGCAGATAGTCGAAGTAAATCCGCTTTTTTTTGAAGTGATAGAACGTATGGCATTCTGGCCATGGGAAATGCCAGCCGCACAGCAGTCCAGCCTCATTACTGTTTTTTGTGAGGAAATGCGTGCCGCCCGCAGTGAAAACTGGACATTGCAGTATCCCTCAGATCCGCGGCTTAACGTGTGGCTCAAGGGATTACGCATGGGCGAACTGCCACCACGCCTGAATCAATTGTCCCGACAGGTTGGGGCCTGCGAGAGGACGATCAGTCGAATATTTATCAGGGATACCGGGATGAATTATCAGGACTGGCGGCAGCAATTTAGGCTGTTAAAAGCCATGGAGATGTTGGCTGACGGAGGCCATATCAGCCAGGTTGCGCAATATCTGGAGTTTGTCAGCGACAGTGCTTTTATTGCGTTCTTTCATCAGCATACCGGCACAACACCAGGCCGATATTCGGGCAATATAATGCCGCAGAAGGATTAGGGGTATTACATATTAAGGATAATTTACCCGGTGAGGCAGAGTGGGAAGATCGTTTACTGATGGCAGAGAGAAGATCCTCTCTGCCAGCGGACGCTGCAATTAATCAAGAAGAGTTACATCAAGCAAACCAGCCGAACCTTGCGGATATCAGACTGAAAAGTCCTACAGCAGCAAATATATTTATCAGCACCACAGTTTTACTGGAAACATTCATTTTTGCCACCTTTCGTTTTAACCCTTATGGGTATAGTACGGCTTATAACTATCCGCAATAGTACGAATTCTGAACATAATGAAAATGGGTTGTTTTACAGCCGTTTTTCTTAAATTAATTAATAAAACTTGATGTGAGTCATGAAAAAGAGCATATTGCGCGCGATTTTCCCTTCTGGCCAGGATGCCTTAAATGTCCCTATACCAAAAAATGTTGGTTTTTTATGCGGTGATGGCCGTCATCACGGCAATCATCACCTGGTTTCTTTCCCGCGATAAAAAGCGGATTCGCTTTCTTAGCGCGGTATTAGTCGGGGCGACCTGGCCGATGAGTTTTCCCGTTGCGCTGATGTTTTCTCTTTTCTGATGACGGCGTATTCGCCGTTTCAGGAGAAAAGCAGGGCATCTAATCGTTTTTTGTCGGTTTCAGTGACATCCTGTGGGTGCTGATATCCCGCATTCTCATTCGCACGGGTGTACAAGGCAACCAGCCAGTCGTAAACGTAACGGCTTGCACCATGCGAGGGTTGTTCATCCAGCTTCGTCAGGCGTAGCATCGGCGATTGCTTCGGCGCGCTAAAAATAGCCGATCCTTTTTGGATCCTGCTGGCAGGGCGTTGTTCCTCTGCAACGTCGGCAAATCCAAGCCAGGTAATAAAATCACCAATATCGGCGTGTAGCTGCGCGGCACAGACGTTTTCGCGCTGCATAATGCGCTGTAAGCGTTGCGGCATCTCCAGACGATAGCTGGTGGTGACGAGGATGTCGGCAACCTGCCTTAACGTACGGGGATCGAGTCGTAAACGGCGGGCATTATTTTCATCGCGACACCACTGACGCACGTGGTTAATCCACATTTTGTGCGCCTGATATCCGGTCTCCTGGCTTTCTGGCGAGTGCAGTGTGTCACGCACCTCGGCAAAAAGATCAATCTCTTCATTAAATAAACCGCTTACCTGCTCCTCGCGTGGTTGCTGAATACGCAGCAGCGACTCAAAAATGCGCATCGGCGGGAGCAAACCATCCAGCAGTTCGCCATGTTTTGCCGCTTGCGCCTGTAACTGGCGGATCACCGACTCGTGGCTACCCGATTCGGCTTGCGCGGGATTAATCCAGCTTATCAGGGTTTCGCGGATGCGCTGTTGATGCTGCTCGCGCAGAGAAGTCAACCTGGCCTGGCGCTGCTGTGGTGAGGTTGCCTGAGTCAGCCATTCGACAAGGCGTTGTAAGCTATGTTTATCCAGCGCCTGCAACGTACCCCAATGCAGCCCGGGCTTGCCCATTAATTGCTGCACGGATTCATCAAGGTTTTGCTGGGTACTAAAACGCGCATCCTGCGGGGTAATGGCCCAAACCACGCCCGGTAATGCGGCGTCATGAACGGGTTGGGTATCGTTGACCCAGCCCAACAGCTTGCGGGTGATGGCGGGCGTCTGGGCGCGGGTAGAGACCGCGTTGCAGATTAAGAGGACATCCGGTTGCAGATGCTGGCGATAATGTTCCAGCATCCAGCCTAATTTTGCCTGCCACAGTGGATGCGGATGAGCATCCGGGGCGAGGGGAATATCGAGCAGATCGACATTCTCCAGCACCGAGTCTTCAACCGTCAGGACCAGCTCGCGCGTGAGCAGCGCCAGTGACGACAAAGAAAGGCTGACCGCATTGAGCAACTGATGATTTTCAATCGGATGAACCACCACATCGCTTTGCGTCTCATTATTGCCGGTCAATGCCACTTGGGTCAGGAAACTTTCGGCAGGTAAACCAAAATGATCAACCAGCAGGCTCAGCGGGGCCGCTAATTCTTGCGCGTGTCCGGTTTGTTGCAACGTGTGTGCCAGCGCCAACCACTGCTGCGTCAGCTCTGGTTGTTCTCCCCACAGTAACGCCCAGGCGTTTGCCCGGGTAGTCAGGTCCAGTGCGGGCAGCAACGTGGCAAACTGATACCATAGTGCATCGTCAATTTGCTGCTGGTTTGCCGGTACGCAGGAGCGCCAGAAACGACCGATTGCAGCAACATCATGTGCGGTAATGCCCGGCACCGGGTGACGCTGACGCAGCGTTTGCCATTTTTCCAGGCGCGCCTCAATAATCGATTTCTCGACCTGTCGGTTGTCCGGGAGTGCGCTGAACTGGGCGATAAATAGCTGTACCAGTTCGGCTTCACTGAGTAACCGCAGACGCAACGGCCATTCGCTATCATGCGGATTTTCATCGCGCGTAAAGCGGATCGCCATATTGGTTGGTGCATGGCCCGGATTAATATGCGAGAAATAATCAAAGCTGCGATCCGGGGTAACAATATTCACTTTGCCAGTGGCATTGCAGCACAATGCCGCCAGCAGATGTGCTTTTGCCGATTGTGAGTGTCCATATAACCCTATACATCCTTGCGATGAAAAGGTCGTCTTCAGCGCAGATTCACTCACTACGGCTAGCGTAAGCTGTGCCAGCAGGGCATCCGCTTCATCATCAAGACGCGCTGCACGTTGACGGGTATCTACCACCCACTCGATGGCGGCCTGCGCGGTATTTAACATCTTACTCATTTCAGGTACACGCTCCCGCTATCAATCCAGTAATGGCTACCGCTATGGCGACGGTCTGCCAGCGTATTCAGTTTTAACGTTAAGGCATTGGCGGCAACGGGGGTGCCATCCTGTAACCAGGCATCGCTCAGGACGAAGAATTCCGGGCCATTTTCTTTGCTGCCGCCGCGTAGCTGCAGCCGAACATTCAACACGCCATCTCCGGCGATAGTTTTTGCCAGTTCGGCAGAGTTTATGCTGAGCGTATACAGCGGTGTGGCAGGCCAGCGGCTGTTTGCCAGTTGCCGGAATCCTAACGTCACGTTGCCACGTAACGGGAAATGCAACCGGGCATCCAGCTTCGCCCCAGGTTTATCCAGATCAATATCGTGATACCAGATGTTCTCATCACGCAGGGTATTGACCGTATTATCCAGCACACCGAGAAAGCGTACGGTCGAGTAAGCGCCGATATCGGCAGCTTTAAAGTTAAAGCGTGGCAAACGCAAATCCAGCGCCAGGCTGCACAGCATAGCGCCTACTGCAGCGGTGGATTTGGGGTTACCAATCCGCCCCTGTTGGCTAAACGGATACCACTCGTGTACGCGGTAGTTATCCATCCAGATCATACGGTTAACCGGAACGGGCTGCAGATGGCGGATCAACGCCTGTACACCCGGTAAACAGGCGGGCCTGCCGGTCACTAATAAGATATCGCAGCGATAATGTGAAATGGCCTCACAAACCGCGTGCAGCGGGGAAGTCAGGGTAAATTGCCCCGCCAATAGTGCTTCTTGTAACTGCCTGAACTGTACCTGTAACGGCACGCTCAGAACATCAAACGCAGGCGACCCTGCTGGTAACGCATGGTCGATAGCTTGTTGGATGTAGTTCATCACGTTGCGCGTGGGTTGTTGACTCAGGAGTTCCCCAAAGGTGGCATGTAGCCCGGCGACCGGGTCGTTAATATCGCTTTGTTCCCAGGCAGAGAGGACCGCATGACCGAGCGGCATAAAGAGCTGTAACGCCGTTTGTTGACGCAGAATTGCCTGAGTATCGATGCGCCCGGAATCGCCAAACAGCGTGGCCAGCAATGCGGCGGCGTCGGTCACGCCAGCCTGTTGTAAGCGGGTTTGCAGCGCAGGCAACACGCAGCGCTGAATCACGTCCAGCAGCATGTCATCGCCAGCCACCTTAAAACCTTCACGGAACAGCAGATGCGGGGTAATTTTGACGTTCGCGCCAACGCCGTCATCAAGCTGGTAATGAACGACGGCCATATCCGTTGTCCCGCCGCCAATGTCGATCGATGCCACGCGCAGTGCACGGCCTTTAGTCTCACCAGGCTCTGGCAAACGGTCCGGGCGGGCAAGGGCGTTAAAGAACGATTCGGTGTGGCCATCGTAGTGTGAGATAGCCTCGTTATACAGCCACACCAGTTGCCCGCAACTGGCTTCATCCCATTCCATCTGAATTTCAGGTACGGGAACCACACTCTTTTCCTGCTGCTTACGGGTGGTGAAGTCTTCATCCTGCGGGTGCCAGCCCATTGCTTTCCAGACCAGGGCAATAGCTTCAAACATGCGCAGGCGGAAAATCTCGCGCTCCTGTTTGGGCATCGCCGACGGTAGGGTCAGGATTAGCGTCCGTAACTGACGAGGAGACGCCGGGAATCCGAGGCGCAAACGCGTCGCCACGCTGTTGATTTGCCCCAGCGCCTGAGCCAGTATTTCGCACAGCATATGCGTCATCAGCGTGCTGCGGCTGTATTGCGGTGAGAATACCGGCAGACGATCGTCCTGCGGCAGGCTGAACAGCGGTTGCCCGTCATCGTTCATCAGGTTCATCAGCGGGAAGGCGGTAGCCAGCGGTTCGCGCTGGGTTTTGCCATTCATCTGGCTAAAGCGCCAGTCATGTAACACCGGCGTTTCATCCCACAGATAGCGGCGCGGGCTTGAGATCCCACTGTTGCCCTCGGTGCCCATACGCTGCATCGCCAGCTTACGGGCTTCATCACCCACACGCACAATCGACGGCCAGATAAAGGCGTCATCACGCCCACTCTCAACGGAAAAATGCTGCTTACCAAAGCGCGCTTCGGAAAACTCCAGCCGACTGGTGAATAGCGGATCGTTGAGGAACTGCGGCTCGCTTAACGAACGGACCTGCAATTCAGCGGTCTGACGCAGCCCGTCATTGGCATCCCCGTGATCTTCAATCAGGACACCACAGGTATGGGTATTACCGATATCCAAAATAAGATCGACGGGAATGGCGGGTGTGCTAAGGGTGTGCGTAACCAGTTTCACTTCCGGGACAGAAAGCTGCTCACCTAACAGGGTCAGCACATTCAGCCAGTGCGCCTGGTATTCAAAGTTACGCAGCGCCTGCTGGATCTCTTGTTCTGAGCGGTTCTCATGTTGGGTGACATGGTGCATAAAAGATTCGCGCAACCAGCCATCAATCCAGGTCTGGTCAAGGAAATCAGCAATTTCGCTGTCATGCCAGGCCAGCGCAAACCGTGTACCGTTAAGCAGATCGTTTTCGTTGGGGGTTAACGCTGCGGGGGCATTTTCAGTAAGCTGACTGTCCAGCGCTACGGTAACACGGTGGGTGTTGCCCGCGCTGTCCGGCTGCGCCAGCTTTCGAACCTGCACACGTGCCCAGTTATCCGGGCCTTCAATAAATGTACGCGGCGGGTTAAAGCGCAGAAACGGCAGCGGCAGCCAGACGCCGTCGAGCACGTCCAGCGAATAATGTAACGTCTGGGTACTTTCCGGCTTCACCACTTCAGGTTGTGCGCCGGTGCTGCCCGGTAAGGTATAGCGTCCTGACGTCAGATCGAAATCCAGTCGCAGTAGCGGACCGTTTGCCGTTTTGCGTACAAAGCGTCCATGGTGCGCAGATTCCTGCGGCGTGAGGCCGAAATCCAGAAATTGCACACCGCTATTGGCGATGAGCGTCACGCTCTGTTTGTAATCACACAGATTCACCAACATAAAATCAGGCACCTATCTTTTTGATCGTCAGAGGGATTTCCGCGTGATCGTCATAACGCGCGGTACAGGCGGCGACGTCGTTGGTTCCCGCTTTACAGGTAATTTCAGGCATCGGATAACGTGACCCGTCGGTACAACGGGCATTGCCGCGACTCTTAATCATTAATTCACCCGACTGGTGCAAACCGGAGAAAATCTCGGCACGACAAACAATATTGTCACCATGAACCACGCGTGCAGTGCCTTTATTGGCCTGGATCTGATAGCGCAGGGACGGCGCTTTGCCGCTCACCGGATCTTTAACATCGACCATGACGCGCCAGTTACCGTTGAGAAAACGTGTCGTTCCTGCCTTCATCTGGTTGGCATCCATCACCAGTGCATCTTTTGGAATTGCGGCAATCACCACCGGTCCTTCGACAGGTTTCTCTTTCTTCACAGCGGGAGTCACTTCAGCACGATGCAGGGGCAGTGCAGATGTCAATGCTGGCAGCGGTGCCATATCAACCTTAGCGACTTCAACAGCGGCGACTGCGGGTCCGGGCTGGGCGGTCTGTTGCTTCCACAGCAGCGGCCCAACGATGGCTGCAATAATCACTGCGGCAACGGGCAGGCTCCACAGCGGCAGGCGGCGTATGGGCTTCTCCTGTACCGGCGGCGCAGTAACTTCAGGTTCGTTAACAATGACCGTGGGTTCAGGTTCAGTCGGTTTTGGCAGATCAACGACCGGCGTCAGTAAGGGGACATCGGCCTCGGCAAAGGTAATTTCCGGTGCGATTTCTGCTTCCTGTTCTGGCTCTGCTACGGTAACCACAGGAGGAACATCGGCAATGCGCAGGCAGTCGAGGACATCGTCGCGGGGATTTTCATTCAAATTGACGAAGCCCCAGAACGTAATAACGGGTTTGCCATCAACCAGAAATACGTGGTTTTCACCGGGAAACTGGATGGCTTTTTCGAGCAGTGAGCCAAACAGCTGTAGCGAGGTTTTCCCCGATTGCAGACTTTTACGGCTCAGGGTCGCCGCATTTTCCAGCGTGCTTCCCAGATAGCGCAGCGCACGAAAACGTGCCTCTTCATCAGCGGCTTTCCACGCCACGGCTTTCCCTTCTATCGGGGAATACCAGTCAACCCGATCGCCGCTGTCGTTAATTTGTGGGATCGCCAGACAATCCACCATCGCCTGCTGTTTACGCAGACGAAGCGTTTCACGAATTTGCAATGCTGAATCAAACACGGCCTGACCACCGCCGCCCACGGCCTGATAGTCATCCAAATTGCCGCTGCGCAAGAGAGTTTTTGCCACGTTGTTACCCCTTAGACTTCTTCACGTATCTACTTTACGTTTTATAAAAACGAGCAAACGGCGAAAGAGAGGCAAAAAGGGGCTAATTTTCATGGCATAGAGTGCCGGGAAAAATCTTGACGTTTTGAAAAAGACTTAAGGGAAATTAATTCGCTTAGGGTGATGAATTATTCAGCGAAATACACCGGATTAGAATAACCTGATAGTGATTTGTTATTGGTCAGTTTTTGTCAGCTATGCTCTGATATCCCTGTTAATAATAAAATAAGAAGGCTTATAACCATGATTGCAAGGAAAACGATACTCGCGCTGGCTCTCAGCGCCGTCTTACCGTCAGGCGCTGCGTTCGCGGCCAATACTGACACCATCATCTATTGCTCTGAAGCATCGCCGGAGTCATTTAACCCGCAAATCGCCAGTTCAGGTCCTTCATTTGTGGCCAGTTCACAGGTGCTCTACAACCGACTCATCAACTTTGATCCGGTAAAGAATACCCCGATACCGTCTCTGGCAACGGACTGGACGATTTCCCCGGACGGTAAGACTTACACGTTTACCCTGCGTCAGGGCGTGAAATTCAACAGTAATAAATTCTTTAAACCGACCCGCGACTTCAACGCTGATGACGTGATTTTCTCGGTATTACGGCAGAAAGATGCCGATCATCCGTATCACAAGGTTTCTCAGGGAAGCTACGAATACTTTAACGATGTCGGTCTGGATAAACTGATTAAAGAAGTGAAGAAGGTTGATGATTTTCACGTTCAGTTTGTCCTCAATGAACCTAACGCCGCGTTTCTTGCCGACTGGGGTATGGATTTTGCCTCCATCCTTTCTGCGGAATATGCCGACGCGATGCTGAAAAAAGGCACCCCGGAAAACGTCGATAACTGGCCGATTGGCACCGGGCCTTACGTGTTGCAACAGTACAAGCAGGACTCGCAAATCCGCTATCTTGCCAACCCTAACTACTGGGATGGCGCCGTTCCAACGAAGCACCTGATCTTCTCAATCACGCCAAACGTCCAGACGCGGCTGGCAAAACTGCAAACCAATGAGTGCCAGATAATCCCGGCGCCAGCCCCCGTACAGTTTGACGAGATTAAAAAGAATAAAGATTTGACGCTGCATTCGGTTGAAGCGCTGAACGTCGGATATCTGGCGTTTAATACCGAGAAAAAACCGTTTGATAACGTACTGGTGCGTCAGGCGCTAAACTACGCGACCGATAAAAAGGCCATTATTAACGCCGTCTTTTTAGGTTCCGGTACGGTGGCAAAATCGCCGATTCCGCCGAATATGATGGGCTTCAATAAAGATCTGCAGGATTACACTTACGACCCGCAAAAGGCGAAAGATCTGCTGAAGCAGGCGGGGCTGGAAAACGGCTTTGAAGCGACGCTGTGGTCAATGCCGGTTCAGCGCCCTTACAACCCGAACTCCCGACGGATTGCTGAGATGATCCAGAGCGACTGGGCAAAGGTGGGCGTGAAGGCGAAAATTGTGTCGTACGAGTGGGGGGAATATCTCTCCGGAATGCGTAAAGGTGAGCATGACACCGCGTTGTTTGGCTGGATGTCAGACAACGGCGATCCGGATAACTTCGCCGATGTGCTGCTGGGCTGCGACAGCATAAAAACCGGATCTAACGCCGCGCGCTGGTGCGATAAAGAGTATAATTCGCTGGTTCAAAAGGCGAAGCTGGTGAGTAAACCGGAAGAGCGCGCCGCGCTTTACCAGCAATCGCAAGAGATTTTCTACCAGCAGGCTCCGTGGATAGCCCTGGCAAACGGTAAAACGTTCTACGCTACGCGCAGCAATGTCAGCGGATACAGCGTCAGCCTGATGGGCAGTGATTTTTCAAAAGCAAAATTAAATTAATGAGTTAAGGAGAGGTTATGTCGCATCTGGATGAGGTCAGCGCACGTGTTGATGCCGCCATTGAAGAGAGCGTCATTACGCATATGAATGAATTGCTGATTGAGCTCAGCGATGATGTCGCGTTGAGCCGGGAAGATCGCTATACCCAGCAACAGCGTTTGCGTACGGCGATCGCACATCATGGCCGTCAGCATAAAGAAGATATGGAAGCCCGTCGAGAACAGTTGACCAAAGGCGGCACAATCCTCTGATATTTCCCTTATCCGACCTACAGGCACGTTCTGTAGGTCTGATAAGCGAAGCGCCATCAGGCAATTAAAACGAACGTCTCGCCACCAGCCACGCCCCGATGACCAACAGCACCGCGCCACAGACCGGACCTACCAGCGCCCGCAGCGGCACGCCGTGACTACGTAGAATATCCAGCACCAGCCCGCCGATTAACTGGCTAGCCACCAGCACCGCGATAGTGGTAGCGGCCCCCACATTTTGGTACCCATTGATGCTGGCAAAAACAAAGAACGATCCCAGCAATCCGGGGATGAGCGTCCACCAGCGTACGCTGGAAACCAATTCACCAAACCCTGCCAAACCTTGCTTAAACCACAATATGCTGACAAACAGCACGATCCCGACCAGCGAGTTAAGTAACATGGCGATAAGGATCGTCGAAGACGTCTGCGTGATGCGTACCATCAAGGTATTTTGCACCACCAGACCAATACCCGCGGCAATCAGAAAGGAGAGGGTCAGCGTCTGGTTCATATACGGGCATCCGGTTCGCGGCGATCGTCTAACTGTAACTGCATGAAGGTCAGATCCAGCCACCGCCCAAATTTAGTGCCAACCTGCGGCATTTGCGCGGTGGTTTTAAAGCCCAGCAAGCCGTGCAGATGCAGTGATGCCTGATTCTGAGATTCAATACCTGCCACCATCACATGCTTGCCGCATGCGCGGGCTTCGTCTATCAGTCTGCTGAGCAGTGCCCGTCCTAGCCCTTTTCCCTGATGTTCAGGATGAACATACACCGAATGTTCAACGGTATGACGGAAGCCATCAAAGTTACGCCAGTCGCCAAAGGAGGCGTATCCCGTAACCACGCCATTCTCTTCACTCACCAGCACCGGATACCCCATCAATTGGCGGGCTTCATACCAGGAAATACGGTTTTCGGCATCGACCGTTTGATCGTTCCAGATAGCCGCCGTATGCAGTACCGCATGGTTGTAGATTTCTGCAATGGCGGCGCAGTCTTCCTTGCTGGCAAATCGAATTGACATGTTGAACCTCAGGGGTTGTTCACTATAGTATTACAATATGAATACTATTGAAGACAGCATAAATCAACGGATCAGTGCAAGAATTCGCATTGAGCGGGAATCCCGAGGTTGGTCACTCACGGAACTTGCCGAGCGCGCGGGCGTGTCGCGGGCCATGATCCATAAAATAGAACGCGGCGAGAGTAGTCCAACGGCTACGCTGCTGGGTAGGCTTTCCGGTGCGTTTGGCATCAGCATGTCTACCCTGATTGCGCGGGCTGAAATGCAGGAGGGCAAGCTGCTGCGCTTCGTCGATCAGCCCGTCTGGCACGACCCGCAAAGCCACTATCTGCGCCGCCATGTTTCACCGCGCAGCGATCTGCCTATCGATCTGGTGCAGATTGAATTACCCGCCGGTAGTGATATCCCGATGCCTGCCTCTTCCTATGTGCAGGCCAGACAACTTATCTGGTTACAGCACGGGGAATTAGTCTTTGTGGAAGGGGACGTACGCCATGAAATGCAGGCAGGTGATTGCCTGGAACTTGGCCCGCCGAATGACTGTCGGTTTATCAATGAAACCGCGCAACCCTGCGTTTACCTGGTTGTGCGGTTAAACCACGTCGTCAGCTAAATAGCAGGCGCAGACTGCTACTATTGATGGATTCATGCCAAAAGCAGAGGAGCACATCATGGGTCAACAGACTAATCGTAACCGTCGCTGGGTACTGGCTTCCCGCCCGCATGGCGCGCCGGTCCCAGAGAACTTCCGTCTTGAAGAAGATGAGGTGGCAACACCAGGTGAAGGCCAGATTTTGCTGCGCACCGTTTATCTTTCCCTCGATCCCTACATGCGTGGCCGTATGAGCGATGAGCCATCTTACTCACCACCAGTAGAGATTGGTGGTGTTATGGTGGGGGGGACCGTAAGTCGCGTGGTGTCATCCCACCATCCGGACTACCAGCCAGGCGAATGGGTATTGAGCTACAGCGGTTGGCAGGACTATGACATCTCCGACGGTAACGGGCTGGTGAAGCTTGGCGATCATCCCGAACATCCCTCCTGGGCGCTGGGTGTTATGGGTATGCCGGGGTTTACCGCTTATATGGGCCTGCTGGATATCGGTCAGCCGAAAGCGGGAGAAACGCTGGTGGTAGCCGCCGCAACCGGGCCGGTTGGCGCAACGGTCGGGCAGATCGGTAAGCTTAAAGGTTGTCGGGTGATCGGTGTGGCGGGTGGGGCAGAGAAATGCCGACATGCCACCGAGGTATTGGGCTTTGATGTTTGCCTCGATCACCACGCACAAGATTTTGCGCAACAACTGGCAAAAGCCTGCCCGCAGGGGATCGATATTTATTACGAAAACGTCGGCGGAAAAGTATTTGATGCCGTTCTGCCACTGCTCAATACCTCAGCGCGGATTCCACTTTGTGGCCTTGTCAGTGGTTATAACGCCACGTCGCTTCCGGCCGGACCTGACAGATTACCGCTGTTAATGGCAACGCTGCTGAAAAAGCGTATCCGCATGCAGGGTTTTATCATTGGTCAGGATTATGGGCACCGCATTCATGAATTTCAGCGGGAGATGGGGCGCTGGGTTAAAGAGGGCAAAATCCACTACCGCGAGCAGGTGACCGACGGTCTGGAAAATGCGCCACAAACCTTTATCGGTCTGCTGACCGGCAAAAACTTCGGCAAGGTAGTGATTCGTCTTGCTGAGGATTGATACGTAAAGGTGGAAGACGGTGAATGCCTGTAACCAGGCCTGCTTCGTACAAAATGTAGGCCTGGTAAAATGCCAATGACGTTATCTGGATGAAAAGCGATTATTCATGGAGAAAATAAGAAGGTTACTACACGAAAGCGAATAAACACTCCACATTGAGATAAATAATGATTACTATTCTCATTCTTAAAAAGGCAAAACCATGATTTTGCTCATTGAAGCTATGTGAAGCAGTAACAAACGAATTTATCAAAGGGAGTCGTCATGTCTTTACGTCATCTGTTTTCACCGCGTCTGCGTGGTTCTTTACTGTTAGGTTCACTGCTCGTTGCATCATCTTTTACTACGCAGGCCGCAGAAGAACTGCTGCGCAAAGCCGTGGGCAAAGGCGCCTATGAAATGGCGTACAGCCAGCAAGAGAACGCGCTGTGGCTGGCGACCTCACAGAGCCGCAAACTGGATACCGGCGGGGTGGTTTACCGCCTTGACCCGGTCACCCTCGAAGTGACTCAAGTGATTCATAACGATCTCAAACCGTTTGGTGCCACCATCAACAACGCCACGCAAACGCTGTGGTTCGGTAACACGGTAAACAGCGCGGTAACGGCGATGGATGCCAAAACGGGCGCGGTGAAAGGACGTCTGGTGCTGGATGCGCGTAAGCGTTCTGAAGATGTTCGCCCGCTGCAGCCGCGTGAGCTGGCCGCCGATGACGCCACCAACACGGTATACATTAGCGGCATTGGTAAAGAAAGCGTGATTTGGGTGGTGGACGGCGAGGCCATTAAACTGAAGGACACCATCCAAAATACCGGCAAAATGAGCACCGCTCTGGCGGTCGACAGCAAGGCTAAACGCCTGTACACCGCCAATGCGGACGGTGAATTCATTACCATCGACACCGCCACCAACAAAATTCTTAGCCGCAAAAAACTGCTGGATGATGGGAAAGAGCATTTCTTTATCAACCTGAGCCTGGACACAGCGGGCAACCGCGCATTTGTCACCGACTCTAAAGCGGCGGAAGTGCTGGTAATCGACACCCGTAATGGCAATGTACTGGCAAAAGTCGCCGCGCCGGAATCCCTGGCCGTGTTGTTCAACCCAACGCGTAATGAAGCCTACGTGACTCATCGCCAGGCCGGTAAAGTGAGTGTGATCGACGCGAAAAGCTATAAAGTCGTCAAAACATTCGAGACCCCAACGTTCCCGAATAGCCTGGCGCTCTCCGCCGATGGCAAAACCCTGTACGTCAGCGTGAAACAGAAATCTACCCGCGAGCAGGAAGCCACCCAGCCGGACGATGTTATTCGTATTGCGCTATAAAATATCAGGAGGGGGAACCCCCTCCTGTCATTTCTCTAAACCCCACGATACGCCTCGTTACACCCCGGCGGTAGCCCGACCCACTTCAGGGACTTACACTACGCCCTCAACGGCTAACTGAATAACACGGGAATACCATGAAAAAGCCATTTATCTGTCTTTGTGCAGGCGTAATGCTGTTTACCCTGGCAGGATGCACCACCGATTACGTCATGACGACCAAAAGCGGACAAACCATTACCACCCAGGGCAAGCCAAAACTGGATAAAGATACGGGAATGACCAGCTATACCGATCAGGATGGAAATGCGCGGGAAATTAACAGCAGCGATGTAGCGCAGTTGATTGAAGCGAACTAAAAAAGAAGGCCTGAAGGGTTAACCTGTCAGGCCTTCAGCCATTACGGCGCGGTGCGGTGGATTTCCGCGACGCGTTTACGCACACCGAACCAGCCTGCAACCAGCAGGATGGCAATCAACGGTAACGACGCGATGGTGTAGGTGCCGTTTGGATAGTCAAACGCCATCAGCACCAGCACGCTCAGCAGGAACAGTAGGGTTAGCCACGAGGTAAACGGAGCGCCCGGCAGTTTAAAGCTGACGTCTGCCGTTTTACCTTCTTTTATGGCCCGGCGCAGACGCATCTGACAGACCATGATAAAGCCCCACGACGCAATAATGCCCAACGACGCGAAGTTCAACACGATCTCAAACACCTGCGACGGCACCAGATAGTTCAGGAATACCCCGACGACATAGACGACCAACGTGGCGAGGATCCCAGCCCAGGGTACTTGTTGACGGCTCATTTTAGCCATGAATTTAGGCGCCGATCCGCCCATCGACATGGAACGTAAAATACGCCCGGTGCAGTACAGCCCAGAGTTAAGGCTGGAAAGCGCCGCGGTGAGCACCACAATATTCATGATACTGCCGATATACGGCACGCCCAGTTTGGAGAAGAAGGTAACAAACGGGCTTTGCCCCGCCTGATAGGCATTCCACGGCAGTAACAGAACCAGCAGCACGACAGAACCGACATAGAACAGACCAATACGCCAGATAACGCTATTGATCGCTTTTGGCACCATGGTTTGCGGATCTTTGCACTCACCAGCGGCAGTGCCCACCAGTTCAATAGAGGCAAATGCGAAAACCACCCCCTGAACCAGTACCAGCGCCGGCAGCAGGCCATGTGGGAAGAATCCACCGTTGTCGGTGATCAGATGGAAACCGGTGGTGTTACCATCCAGCGGCTTTCCAGTGCCTAAAAAGACGGTACCCACCACCAGGAAAATCACAATCGCCAGCACTTTGACCAGCGCAAACCAAAACTCCATCTCCGCGAACCACTTCACGCCGATCATGTTCATGGTGCCGACAATAGCCAGCGCGCCGAGGGCGAACACCCACTGCGGTACATCCCCAAATGCGCCCCAGTAATGCATATACAACGCCACCGCGGTGATATCGACAATGCCGGTCATCGCCCAGTTGATGAAGTACATCCAGCCAGCCACATAGGCGGCTTTCTCACCTAAAAATTCACGAGCGTAGGAGACAAAGCTGCCGCTGGAAGGGCGATGTAAAACCAGTTCACCAAGCGCGCGCAGTATAAAGAACGAAAAAATACCGCACACCAGATAAACCAGCGCTAAAGCGGGGCCCGCCATCTGCAAGCGTGCGCCAGCCCCTAAAAACAACCCGGTACCAATTGCGCCGCCAATGGCGATCATTTGTACCTGTCGATTACCCATCGCTTTGTGATACCCCTCTTCGTGGGCATTCAACCAGCGTCGTTTCGCCGCATGTTGTTCCGCGGCTTGCGTGTTGTTTGTGTTCATTACTTTTCCTGTTGACCTGACAAAAATACAAAATCCTTTTTGCCGCACCAGCTGCGGCGAAAACAGCCTTACCCTTCATTGTGTTATGGGGGAAAACTGCCGGCCGAGCATCCTACATTCAATTGTTCGGTTCCGCAAAGCCCCGATAACAAGAATTCAGCATTTTGTACAGCCAGCACTGGCGCGGTGTGGCCTCGATTCAGCCAATAAAAGAGAAGGGTGTAAATACGTGGAGAGGAGTGCGCTTATCGAGACATTAACCCGATAAGCGCCGTAAGGTTATGCTGATACGCCAAAGACCTGAACGGCCTGCTGTAAGCGCGATGAACGTTGAGTC
The DNA here is from genome assembly GCF_030332425.1 of Citrobacter sp. Cpo142. Taxonomy (NCBI): domain Bacteria; kingdom Pseudomonadati; phylum Pseudomonadota; class Gammaproteobacteria; order Enterobacterales; family Enterobacteriaceae; genus Citrobacter; species Citrobacter sp. Cpo142. Next base: position 337,377 of record NZ_JAOWHW010000109.1, on the reverse strand, counting down.
AGATCGGCGGTAGCATCGGTGACACGCTCCACCATCTCGGCGTTATTGTGTGTCATGGTGCCAACGCGTGAAATCGAATCGTTAATCAGATCCAGCGCCTGGGTTTGCTCACGCGTCGCCAGACTAATATCTTTGATCATCATCGACATCTGCAGGACATCGCCAATCATCCCGGTGAGATGCGTTTCCGTTTGCTCCACCATTTTGACGCCGCTATTCACGTTGGCGACGTTCTTCTCGATCAGTTGTTTGATCTCTTTTGCTGCAGACGCCGAGTGCTGCGCCAGATTACGGACCTCTGCCGCCACAACGGCAAAACCACGCCCGGACTCCCCGGCTCGCGCGGCCTCAACCGCGGCATTGAGCGCCAGAATATTAGTCTGGAAAGCAATACTGTCGATAACGCCGATGATGTCGACTATCTGCCCGTTGTCACGCGATATCGCCTGCATCATGGCAATAGTTTGTTTCATAATATCGCCGCCTTCTGCCGCATTGGCGCTGGTTTTATCGGCCATGGTCATAGTATGAGCCGCAGTCTCAGCAGTTTGCTGTACCGCGCTACCAATTTCTTCAATGGCTGCAGCGGTTTGTTGCAGGTCGGCAGAGGTTTCTTCTGAACGCTTGTGCAGTGCCGTACCTTCTTTTGATACCCGCTGACTGATGGCGCGAATGCCGGATATTTGCGTACTGACATCATCGACCAGTGAATTCAGATTAAGCCCGGACTGATTAACCAGACGCATCAGCATTCCGATCTCATCCACCCGATTTAAATGACAGTTATCAGGTTTTCTCCCAGATACCACTTTCTTCATTTGCGTCAGTAGCGTATTAACTGGCTGACAAATTTGATACTTAAGGTAAATAGCAAGCATCAGAAATAAGAACAGCAACCCTCCCGCCTGAATAAATGGATTAACAGGAGCGAAGAGAAATAGAACAGCGAGCAGAGCGATTACCCCTAAAGAATAATTGACGCGCTGGCTAATGCTCAGCCATTTAAACATTGATGCCCATGACAATATTCCGCGACGAATGACAATGCCTTTAAAAAGTCGAAATCCTTTAAGCTGCTGATTATTAATTTTTTGATATAAGCTTTCGCTTTGAGTTATTTCATCGCGCGAAGGAACGGTACGCACCGAGATGTAGCCGGTGAGTTTTTCATTGTGCCAGACCGGCGTAACGTTGGCGCGAACCCAGTAATGGTCGCCATTCTGCCGGCGATTTTTCACCATCCCCGTCCAGCTGTCTCCCTGCTGTAGCGTGTACCACATATCGGCGAACGCCGCGGGAGGCATATCGGGATGGCGAATAATATTATGCGGTTCGCCCATTAATTGCTGTTCGTTAAATCCGCTGGCATCAATAAACGCGGAGTTAGCGTAGGTAATATGACTTTCTTTATCCGTCGTAGAAAGCAGCGTCGCTTTATCGTTAAGTGCGTGCTCAATTTGTGTAACGGGCATGTTACTTTTCATAGAGGTCCCATGGTGCTATGTATAATCCATACAAAAATCCCCGCAATAAAATCGGGGGATATAAAAATCTGTTTTAGACCGTTTTAATAAGAAACGTTGCATTCTCTACTAATCATCAATTCTGTGGAAGTAGTTAAAATAAAAATTTCTATGTAAATCATTCATCCTGCATCATAAAATTGAAACAATTAATACAAGCGTATAACGTGACAAGTCGTTTAAACTGACTTAACGTAAATCGCGTTAAAAAACCTTTTCGTAAAAAGAAAACTGGCATGAAATGATTTTGATGCTATTACCGTGATGCCAACGACCCTATTATATTTTGTAGGCTATTAATTGCGGGTGTTTTTCTGTTTAGCGTTACAACCAGTACTGGGCGATCCAAATTTTAACCCTGGCAGCGACAGGGGCTGTTATCTACTTTTTAGCTGAGTAAATGTGAATTAAATGTTTCAGTATGGCTATTTGATAAATTAATAATAAAGACATGTTAACAAACATAGGCTCGTAACATGTCATATCGCCTGAGTATTCTGGATAAAAGCCCCATCGGGGAAGGTGAAACTGCCGCGACCGCGCTTTCCCGGACGTTGCGCCTGGCGCAACAGGCAGAAGAGTGGGGGTACCATCGTTTCTGGATCGCGGAACACCATAATACACCACAGCTGGCCAGCCCATCGCCGGAGCTGGTGATCGCCTGGATCCTCGGGCAAACCCAGCATATCCGCGTAGGTTCCGGCGGCGTGATGCTGCAACATTACAGCCCGTACAAAGTGGCGGAAAACTTCAATCTTCTGGCATCGCTGGCTCCTGGACGTGTCGATCTCGGCGTAGGGAAAGCCCCTGGCGGCTTACCGCTGTCGACCCAGGCGTTACAGCATGGGCTGCATCAGGAAGAAAAAGGCAGTTTTGCCGACCAGCTTTCTTTGCTTAACGATTGGCTGGCGCTGAGCGGAACGGAAAGCGGGGAGACGGTATTCCCGACGCCAATTCCACCGATACCACCGGAAAAGTTTGTTCTGGGAGCCAGTGTGCAAAGCGCGCAGTTAGCAGCGCAATCCGACTGGAATTTCATCTTCGCAGCGCACCTCAATGGTGACAAAGCGTTATTGCATGACGTTTTGTCCTTCTGGCAGACCCACAGTGCACGCCCGACGATAGTCGCCGTGCAGGTGATTGTGGCTGACAGTTACGACACCGCTGCGCAACTGGCGGAAAACGTACAACTCTGGGGCGTGGAGCTGGAAGATGGTCAACGTGTCACGGTAGCCAGCGAAGAACAGGCGCTGGCGTTTGCCGCTCAGTCTGGCAGCCCACCACGCAAAATCGCGCGTCGTGAGCAGGCGTTGCTACACGGCACCGCTCAGGAGGTGATGGCAAAGCTGAATGCTCTGCATACGCAATTTGGCATTGACGAATTCATTATCGACACGCCAGTGGCGCAAGGGCATGCGCGTCTGACATCGCTGCGTTTGTTGGCGCAAGCCCATAATGCCGTGGAGGTGCTCTGATGACTCTCGGCTCAACGCTTATCGACTGGCGTCGTGAACTACATCAGCATCCGGAGCTTTCTCTACAGGAGGAAGCAACCACGGCGCGCATTCACGCCTGGTTGCACGCTGCGGACGTCGACATTCTGCCATTCGAGCTGAAAACCGGTCTGGTCGCGGAAATTGGTCAGGGGGAAGATGTCATCGCGCTGCGGGCGGATATCGACGCGCTACCGATAGAAGAAAGCGCCGACGTTCCGTTTCGCTCCCTCACGCCGGGCGTGATGCATGCCTGCGGGCATGACGTCCATACCAGCGTTATGCTTGGTGCAGCACTTCTGCTAAAACAACAGGAAACAACCTTACCGGGGCGAGTACGTATTTTGTTTCAGCCAGCTGAAGAGAGTTTCGGCGGCGCAAAAACGTTGATCCGCGCCGGTGCGCTGCAAAACGTAGCGGCTATTTTCGGTATGCACAATGAGCCCGGTTTGCCGGTGGGCGAATTTGCCACACGCGGCGGCGCATTTTATGCCAATGTCGACCGCTTCGTACTGCGCATTAATGGCAAGGGCGCACATGCGGCGCGTCCGCATGAAGGTAAGGATGCCATCCTGCTCGCCAGCCAACTGGTAACGGTGCTGCAAAGCGTTGCCAGCCGCGACGTTAACACGCTGGATTCGGTGGTGCTCAGCGTGACCCGTATTCAGGGAGGAAACACATGGAACGTACTGCCAGAGTCCGTTGAGCTGGAAGGGACGCTCAGAACGCACCGAACCCAGGTACAGCAGCAGGTTAAGGCCCGGTTTAATGACATCGCCGCCGGATTTGCCCACGCCTTTGGCGCACAAATCGACGTAATCTGGCATGCGGGACCGACCGCGTTGGTAAATGATGATCGTTGGGCCGATATTGCCACCGCGGTGGCGAAACAGTCAGGCTATACCACCCACCATGCCGACCTGCATATGGGCGGGGAGGATTTTGCCGTCTACCTGCAAAATACGCCTGGCGCATTTGTCAGTATTGGCAGCGCCAGTGAATACGGATTACATCACCCGGGATTCAATCCGGACGAGCGTTTAATTGAACCTGCCGCGCATTATTTTGCGCAGTTAGCAAAAACGGCATTCGCACATCTTTAAGTTTACCTGTTGGGTAGGGGTTATTATGGCTGAAAATCGGCAACTACGGCTCGGCACTATTCTGCATGGCGCATCGGGAAATATGTCCGCATGGCGTCATCCGGCGGCTCAGGCCGATGCCAGTATTAATTTTGATTTTGTCAAAGAGACGGCGCTTATTGCGGAAAAAGGGAAGCTGGATTTTATTTTTGTCGCTGATGGTCTGTATATTAATGAAAAATCAATCCCGCACTTTTTAAATCGTTTTGAGCCGCTGACGGTATTATCCGCTTTGGCCAGCATCACCCAGAATCTGGGACTGGTTGGCACTGTGTCCACATCATACAGCGAGCCGTTTACGACCGCACGGCAGTTCGCTAGCCTGGACCATCTCAGCCAGGGGCGCGCCGGGTGGAACGTGGTTACGTCACCTCTGGAAGGATCGGCAAAAAACTATTCTCGCGCTCAGCATCCAGAGCATGCCCAGCGTTATCGTATTGCTGATGAATATTTACAGGTAGTGAAAGGGCTGTGGGATTCCTGGGAAGACGATGCTTTTACCCGTAATAAAACAAGCGGGGAATTTTTTAATCCGCAAAAACTGCATACGCTTAACCATCATGGAGATTATTTCCAGGTTGCCGGGCCGTTAAATATTGGGCGTACGCCACAAGGCCGTCCGATTATATTTCAGGCGGGAGTTTCAGCAGATGGCAAAAAATTAGCGGCGCAGCATGCTGATGCCATTTTTACCCATCAGGAGTCGCTGGCAGAGGCTAAAGCGTTCTATCAGGATGTAAAAAGCCAGCTGGAAATCGCCGGACGACATCCCGATCAACTGCATATATTCCAGGGCGTCAGCGTTATTGTTGGCGACAGCGCAGAGGACGTGGAGCAGCAGTATCAGACTACCGCTGCGCTGGTCTCCGTTACTGACGCGCTGAACTATCTTGGCCGCTACTTTGAACATCATGATTTTGCCCAATATCCGCTGGACGCACCGTTCCCGGATCTGGGTTCCCTCGGACAAAACAGCTTTCGCAGTACGACTGATGAGATCAAGCGCAACGCGCGCGAGCGAGGCTTAACACTTCGTCAGGTCGCTCTGGAAGCGGCCAGTCCACGTCCGCGTTTCAGCGGCACGCCACAACAGGTTGCCGACGGCCTGCAGCAGTGGTTCGACGAAAAAGCCGCAGACGGTTTTATCATCCAGGGAGGTACGCCGGATACCTTCCCGCGTTTTGTCGAACAGGTTGTCCCTGTGCTTCAGACGCGAGGCCTGTTCCGCCATGAATATCCCGGTACGACCCTGCGCGCAAGCCTGGGATTAGCGACACCTGCAAATCAATTCACACAATAAGAGAAAACGCTATGCAGAAAAAATCAGTATTTCTCGCGCTGTCACTGGCTTTCAGCGCGACCGTTTGGGCAAATGAGGTGACGATTAACGGCACCGGCGTAAGCCTGGAAGCCAATAAAGCGCCGATCAATACGGCAAAGAATCCGCAGGCGATTGCGCAGTTGCCCGCAAACCTGCACCTGGCCGTACCGGGTAAATTCACCGTGGCGATTGCCGGGCTCAGCCAGCCGCCGCTGACCGTCTTTGCCGATGACAATAAGACGTTGATCGGCAGCGAGGCGGACATCGCGCGTCTGGTGGCGGACAGCCTGGGACTGGAGCTCAACGTTGTGCCCACGTCATGGGAAGACTGGCCGCTGGGCGTCACTTCCGGCAAATACGATGCCGCGATCAGCAATATTACCGTCACCAAAGCACGCAAAGAAAAATTCGATTTCGCGACGTATCGGAAGGACTCTCTTGGCTTTTATGTCAAAACCGGCAGCAAGCTGAAGAAAATCGAGCAGGCGGAAGATATCGCCGGACTGCGCATTATCGTCGGTTCGGGGACTAACCAGGAAGCCATCCTGCTGGCCTGGAATGATGAGAACGTGAAGAAAGGGTTACAGCCGTTTACGCCGGTGTATACCAAAGATGATGCCGCGCAAACCCTGGCCCTACAGTCAGGCCGCGCCGATGCCTACTTCGGTCCTAATGTAATCGGCGCGTGGAAAGCTGCACTCAACGGTAAAACGCAATTAGTGGGTAGCGTTGATGGCGGTTGGCCAAAAGCGGCACACATTGCTGTGACGCTGAAAAAAGACAGCGGTCTGGTTCTGCCGGTACAAACCGCCCTCAACGGTGTGATTGGCAACGGCGACTATGACAAGGTGCTGAATCGTTGGGGAGAAGGGGTGGAACGCATTCCACAATCTGAAATCAACCCGGCCGGTTTAGGCGACTAAGGAGGTCATCGTGAGCGATCAATTTCGCGTGCTCTCACCGGAAGCCAGCGAACTGCAGCCCATTTTGAACGGTCTGTTCGGTGAATATGCCGCCCGCTATGGCGATTACTTTTCTCGCGACGCTGAAGTGGAACTGACCGAATGGTATCTGGCGCCGCAGGGACTTTTTGTGGTACTGGAGCGCCGCGGCGAAATTATCGCCACCGGGGCTTACAAACCTTACGACAAGGACACCGCCGAGATTAAGCGTATCTGGACAAAAAGCAGCCTGCGTCAGCAGGGGCTGGCAGCGCGCGTGGTGCAGGAACTGGAACGTAGAGCGCTGCTCGCAGGCTACAGCCGGATTTATCTGACCACGGGATTTCGCCAGCCGGAGGCCGTCAGACTTTATTTAAGCCAGGGCTACGATCCGCAATTTGATACGACGCGCGATCCCGAAGAGTACAGCCTGCCGCCGTTTGATGGACGGCTGCGCTTTACCAAACTGCTGACTATTGCCGGTCAGGCCAGAATCGCCTGAGGAGAGAAAATGAAAACGACAGATAGCATTAGAGTCGTACCGGCACGTTATCCCATGCGTACCGTAGGCGCGGTCATTGCCTTATTTGCCCTTGCGGTAATTCTCCAGTCCGTGGCGTTTAATCCGCGCTGGGAATGGAGCGTGTTTGCCCGCTGGTTCTTTGATCCGGTTATCTTGTCCGGCCTCGGGCAAACGCTGTTACTGACGCTGATCGGGACGCTGTTGAGTATTCTCATCGGCGGTCTGCTGGCGTTGGCGCGGCTTTCATCTTCCTGGCTGTTGAACGGTCTGGCATGGGGGTACATCTGGCTGTTTCGTTCGTTACCGCTGATTGTGGTGCTGATCGTTTTGTACAACTTCTCCTATCTGTACGACACGTTGACAATTGGTATTCCGTTCACTCCCATTCAGTGGAGAAGTTTTGAGACCATCAATGTGCTCGGCCAGTTTTCTACTGCGGTGGTTGGCCTGACGTTGGTACAAAGCGCCTATACCGCTGAAATTATTCGCGGTGGATTTTTAGGGGTCGATCACGGTCAGTACGAGGCAGCGGCAGCACTGGGCTTACCGGCAGGGCGACGTACGCTGCGGATCATTCTGCCGCAGGCGCTGCGCACCATTTTGCCTGCTGGCTTCAATGAAATCATCAGCCTGGCGAAAGGGACGGCGATGGTATACGTGCTGGCAATGCCGGAGCTGTTCTACACCATCCAGATGATCTACAACCGCACGCAGGAAGTGATCCCGCTGTTGATGGTGGGTGCGGTGTGGTATCTGGTGATCACCAGCGTCCTGTCGTTAATTCAGCACCTGGTCGAACGTGCGCTGGCACGCAGCGAACGACGTTCAGCCATCAATACCGCCCGGGTAAGTCGTGCAGAAAAACGCAGTCGTCAACGTCCACAGCAGGAGGCCGTCCATGTCCCACTCGCCTGAAGGCCATATTTCTATTACCGGTGTCAGCAAATACTTTGGTCGCCACAAAGCGCTGGATAATGTGTCGCTGGAGATCCCTCCCGGTACGGTAACGGTTATTCTTGGCCCGTCCGGTTCAGGGAAATCAACACTCCTGCGGACCATCAACCATCTGGAACGCGTCGATGAGGGGTTTATTCAAATCGATGGCGATTACATTGGCTATCGTCGGCAGGGAGACAAGCTGTATGAGTTGAAAGAGGCGGAAATTTTGCGCCAGCGGGTTAATGTCGGCTATGTGTTCCAGAACTTTAATCTGTTCCCGCACTTAACGGTGCTGGAGAACCTGATTGAAGCGCCCATTGCACACGGACTGGCATCGCGTAAAGCCGCCACCGAGCGAGCATTAACTCTGCTTGATGCAGTTGGGTTGCGTAATAAAGCCGATGCCTGGTCGCGTCACTTATCCGGCGGTCAGCAGCAGCGTATCGCTATTGCCCGTGCGCTGGCGCTAAATCCGCGCGTCATGTTGTTTGATGAACCTACATCTGCGCTGGATCCTGAACTGGTCGGTGAAGTACTGGATGTCATTAAAGCACTGGCGAGGTCGGGAACCACGCTGGTTGTGGTAACGCATGAGATTGGCTTCGCCCGGGAAGTGGCGGATCAGGTGGTGTTTATGGTCGATGGCAAAATCGTCGAGCAGGGCAGCAGCGAGCAGGTGCTGAATCATCCATGCCACACGCGCACTCAGCAGTTTTTGTCGAAAGTGCTTTGAGATACATTGCGGCACAATGCTGTGCCGCACAGAGGTTATACAGTGACGACGATTTTGCCTACCTGGCCGTTGGCTTCCATGTATTGATGTGCTTCGACGATATCATCAAAGGCAAAGGTTTTATCAATCAGCGGCTTGAGCTGGCCAGACTGCAATCCTTCAAAGATAAACCGTTTCGCCCGCGCAAGTTTTTCTGCATCCGTGGTGATTTCGAAAATCTCATAGCCGCGGAAGGTCAGATGACGGCCGAGTATCTCAATGACCGGGATAGAAAGGTCACGTGAATCAAGCGAACCATACTGGAAAAAGAGCCCACCGGCTGGCATCACTTGGGCAATTTTTGCCACCGCTGGGCCACCGACCGGATCGAACACCACGCGGGTTCCCTTACCCTCAGTAATCCGCTGAATCTCGGCCACCAGATCCTGCTCCTGGCTTGCAACAACCTCTGCCGCGCCCAGTTGCAGCAGCTGATCACGTTTCTCACTGGTCCGTGTCATCGCAATCGGTTTTGCTCCCCGCATGTTAGCAATCTGAATTGCCGCCAGTCCGACGCTGCTGGAAGCAGCATTGATCAGCACGTTATCACCGGGCTTAATATCCGCATATTCAACCAGCGCACCGAAAGCGGTCACATACATCATCCAACTGGCAGCAGCCTCAGTAAAGCTCAGGTTTTGTGGATGCTTTACGACCGCGTGAGCGGGGGCATTAACGACTTCACCATACATTCCATATTGATGAAAGCTGAATGCCGGGATGACGCTAACGTAATCGCCAGGTGCAAACTCACGTACGTTGTCTCCCACTGATTCAATGACTCCAGCGGCTTCATAACCCAGTCGCGCCGGGAAATTAGGTTGGTAAATATACTGTCCGGTGCGGTACATAACTTCAGCACGGTTGATACCAATAGCCCGCACGCGGATCTGAACCTCATTTGCATCAGGCGCGGGAACCTGCATCTCCTGAATCTTCAGGGTTTCAGCGCCACCAATTTGATTAAAAACTACGACCTTAGACATAGCAGACCTCAGTAAATTGTTCTGTATTGGGTCTGCACAATTTAACGACTCAGATGAGAGTGAAAAACCGCTGTTGCGGAACTTCATTATTACTTATTTTGTAATAATCCCTGAAGCCGCGGTTTTTGTTGGCTAAAAAGTTCGCATAACCAGTCAATGAATACCCGAACCCGAGGGGCGAGATGACGTCTGTCCGGGTAAAGCACCGAAACTGGTTTTGATTCTCCGGTATAATCGGCCAGCACCTCAACAAGCTGGCCTGACTGAAGATAGGGCGCAAGGACAGCATGAACGCCACGAATAATGCCGAGTCCAGATAAGCAGCCGGTTAACAGAATATCGGAGTTATCAACGCTTATCCGCCCTGCGGGGGTGAACGATTCGGTTTTACCTCTATTGATGAAGGTCCATTCCAGCGCTTCGCGATGACGCTCGCTAAAAAAGTTAAGCGCCTGGTGTCGGGATAAATCCTCTGGCACCTGCGGCACCCCCTGCCTTTGCAGATAATCAGGTGAAGCACAGGTCACCATTTTGACCTCACCAAGCCGCCTGGAGATCAAGGTCGAATCTTGTAGCTCGCCAATACGGATCATGCAATCGATGCCTTCGGCAAGCATATCGATTCTACGGTCGGTGGAGGTGAGTACCATCTCGATGTCAGGATATCGCGACTGGAAATCTTTCAGCGCAGGAACTAACACGGAGTGCGCAAGCGACAGAGGAGCATTAACCCTGAGTTTTCCGCGTGGCGGGCGAGTAGGTGAAAAAGAAGCCATGATGTCATCAACATCGCTGAGCAGTTTTTTTGTGCGTTGGTAAAAGGCATCACCTTCTTCTGTCAGACTCACTTTACGAGTCGTGCGGTTAAGCAACTTTGCCCCCAGATCGTCTTCAAGATGTTGGATAGCTTTGGTGACCGCAGGGCGGTGCAGGTGTAACACATCTGCGGCTCTGGCAAATCCACCTTGCTCAACAACCTGTACAAAAATGTTCATGTATTCAAACATACTGGAACGCATTGCTTATTCTCCCCCGGTATTCGACCATTGTTATTATGAAAGTAATAATCATGCCTGCATAGGTTGTCGAATGCTGCTCTACACTTAGGGTTTTAACTTTGGGGATTGCAGCATGATTAAGGTCTATGGGGTACCTGGCTGGGGATCGGCCATCAGTGAAGTGATGCTCACACTGGCGGATATCCCTTACAGCTTTATTGATGTGGACGGTTTTGACAGCGATGGTCCTTCGCGGGAGTTGCTTAAAACAATGAATCCACTGTGTCAGGTGCCCACGCTGGTACTGGAAAATGGCAGCGTGATGACGGAAACGGCGGCGATCGCGCTGATGATCCTCGATCGTCGCCCCGAACTTTCACCACCCGTTGGACACGCCGAACGCCAGCAGTTTCAGCGTCTGCTGATATGGTTGGTCGCAAATGTCTATCCCACGTTTACCTATGCCGATTATCCTGATCGATGGGTACCGGACGCCCCGGCTCAGTTGAAAAAGAACTGTATCGAGTACCGTAAATCCCTCTATATGTGGCTGAACAACCAGCTAAGCGCCGAGCCGTACGCATTTGGGGATCAGCTAACACTGCTGGACATTTACATTGCCGTTATGCGCACCTGGGGACCAGGGCATGACTGGTTTCAGGACAACACGCCGAATATTAGCGCCATCGCCGATGCGGTTTGTCAGCATCCGAGACTGCGTACTGTACTGAAAAGCAATAAGATTATTTGAATAAAAAAACGCTGTTCCGCAGGAGTGCAAATCCCGGAACAGCGGGCGAACTATCGCCATAAGTTTAAATTACGCGACAGAAGGGGTCAGCGTAATACGATCCAATGGACCCACGATAAACAGATAAGAAATCAGGCCAATCAGCCCCATCGAACCGACGTACAGAATGGCGTAATCAAAAGACTGGGTATTCGCCAGAATGACGCCAATTACCAGTGGCGTGATGATACTGGCCATATTGCCGCACATATTGAATACGCCGCCTGCAATACCGAGCACTTCTTTTGGCGAGGTATCGCTAAGTACGCACCATCCCAGATTGCCAAAGCCTTTGGCGAAAAACGCCAGACTCATCGCCGCGATCACCACAAATTCTGACGAAGTGTAGTTGGCGATAACGATGACGCAGGAAAGTAACATCCCGCAGATAACCGGGAGCTTACGGGCAATCGTCAGGCTGTAGCCGCGTTTTAAAAGCCAGTCGGAGAAAACGCCGCCTAATAATCCACCGATAAAACCGGCAATGGCCGGGATACTGGCGACAAATCCCACTTTGAGGATCGACATGCCTTTCGCCTGATACAGATAGGTAGGGAACCAGGTCAGGAAGAACCAGGTAATTGACGTTACGCAGAACTGTCCGATGTAAATGCCAATCATCATGCGGTTGACGCAGACGCTTTTAATTTGCGCAAAGGTAATCTTCTGTGGCTCTTTTTTATTACCCAGCGACGGTTCACCACCGCCTTCCCGGATATAGTCAATTTCCTGCTGGTTCACCTTTGGATGATGCATGGGATCTCTGACTTTGACCAACCAGAAGATGCCAAGAAGAACGCCTATTGCCCCAATGTAATAAAACACAAAGTGCCAACTGAGATTATGCAAAATAATCGTCATTAACGGCGTAATAATCCCTAACGAGATATATTGCGCGGCCTGATAGACTGAGGTAACAAAGCCCCGTTCGTTATTAGGAAACCACTGCACGCTTAATCGGCTATTGGCCGGAAAGGCCGGAGCTTCAATCGCCCCCATCAGTAATCGTAAGATAATCAATACGACAAGCGGGCTGGCGTACAGATAAATGGTGCCCTGAAACATAGTCACCAGCGACCAGCCAATCAGTGCGCAGCCGTATACCAGACGCGAGCCATAGCGATCCAGCAGCCAGCCGCCGGGTAGTTGCATAATGACATAAGAAATACCGAAGGCAGAAAAGGCCAGCCCCATAGCTTCAGGATCAAAACCTAATTCTTTGCTCATAATCGGCGCCACGACGGATAACGTCGCGCGATCGGCATAATTAAATACGGTCGCAAGAAACAGAAATATCAGAATGCCGTAACGCACTTTTGTGCGCTTTATTATTGTGTTCATCACCCACTCCTTTCATAAGGTTGAGAGCGTTTTTGTAGGGGAGGAGGGCGGGTATTGCTTACCCGCCAAATACATTAAGGTCGTTTGCCAAACTCGCAGGTTAATTGCGTCCAGCGGCGCGCCTGCTCGCTGATGCTGAAGCCCAGACCGTGACGATCGGAAACCCACATCCGGCCATCACGCAGCTCAAGTTGTTCATTAAATAACGGGTTCAGCCATTCGAAATGCTCCAGCCATGGTTCAAGTGGATAAGCGGCGGACAGATGCAGGTGAACTTCCATAGCGAAGTGCGGAGCCAGTTTGCGACCATGTTTAGCCGCCAGGTCCATAATTTTCAGGAACGGTGAAATCCCTCCCACACGCGGTGCATCGGGCTGCACAAAATCGCTGGCATTGCCGAGGATCAGCTGTTCATGTTCGCGGAAGCTGGTCAGCATTTCACCGGTGGCTATTGGGGTATCAAGCGCGGCGGCCAGTTGGGCGTGGCCTTCAACATCGTAGGCGTCCAGCGGCTCTTCAATCCAGATTAGATTGAACTGCTCCATTTTACGTCCCATACGGATGGCGGTTTCCCGATCCCATTGCTGATTGGCATCGACCATTAGCGGGAAGTCATCCCCCAGTGCTTCACGCACCGCGGTTAAGCGGAGAATATCTTCGGCGCAGTTTGGCTGACCAACTTTGAGTTTGATACCTCCAATGCCGTTTTCACGGGAAATAACCACGTTTTTAAGCACCTGATCCAGCGGGGTATGCAGGAATCCGCCGGAGGTGTTGTAGCACTGAACGGAGTCCCGATGCGCGCCAAGCAGTTTTGCCAGCGGCAATCCTGCACGTTTGGCCTTCATATCCCATAAGGCGATATCGATAGGGGAGATAGCCTGTACCGCCATGCCGCTGCGCCCCACGGAAGCGCCAGCCCAGAGCAACTTGGTGTAGATCTTGTCAATATCGTTTGGATCTTCGCCTAACAGGTTATCGGCAATTTCTTTGGCATGCGCATAGATCCCCTGGCCGCCAGCCCGCTTGGAGTAACTAAATCCCACACCTTCAAACCCGTCGCGGCTGCGGATCTCGGCAATGATTATGGCGACTTCGGTTAGCGGTTTCTGGCGACCGGTGAGCACTTTGGCATCGCTCACGGGTGTTGCCAGCGGAAGGAAAGCCAGAGACAGTTTTACCCATTCAATACGGTCACCGGTTTCTGCTGCGGTTTTGGCGTTGGCCGATTTGGCATAGGTTACGGCATCGGAATTGGCACTTAAAGACATATTGTTCTCTCCTGGTGATAACAAATGATTGCGCTATCATTTTTAATGTTAGCGCAATCACAGCGCCAGTGAATTGACTGCAATTTGAACAATCGCTCACAAATACAGAGAGAAAAGGGTGGTAAATTATAAACGACGTCACATTCCAGTACTTTATGGAGAAATGCACAAATCATTATGATTGCGCTATCATTTTAATTAACGATAATTAACTAAGCTGCTGTTTTCTCAGCGTTATCGCCGAGAGTCGCTGGCAATAGCCCAAATCATGATGAATAATGCCAGCATAAATCAGCGATTTTTGACAAGGGCATCGACAGTGAAAAATCCCAAACCTCCGCGCGCCCCCACGCTGGAAGATGTTGCCCGTACCGCGGGATTGTCACCCATGACGGTGAGCAGGGCGTTGAATACCCCGCAGATGGTGCGCCCGAAAACGGTTGAAAAAGTGATGCAGGCGGTGCGCGCCACCGGCTATATTCCCAACGCACTGGCTGGGGGACTGGCGTCACGTCGCAGCAAGCTTATCGCCGTGGTTATTCCGCAAATTAACAACAATATGTTTGTCGATACCATCCAGTCATTAAGTGATGAACTGGCAGAACGCGGATACCACATTTTGCTCTGCGTGTCGGGTTATACGCCGCAAACAGAGGCGGAGCTGGTGGCGACGCTGCTTTCTCGTCGCCCGGATGGCGTAGTACTTACCGGTATTCATCATACCGCCGAGCTGAAAAAGGTGATTCTTAATGCGGCCATCCCGGTCGTGGAAATCTGGGATTTAACCCCAACACCCATCGATATGCTGGTCGGCTTTTCGCATGAAAAGGTCGGGCAGGCGGTGGCAGACTATCTGTTGGAAAAAGGTTATCGACGTCCGGGGTTGTTATGGACAGCCGATCGTCGGGCAGGCCAGCGTAAACAAGGACTGTGCGATGCGTTGAGTCGTCATGGTATTGCGGCTGACGCACAGGTGGATGTCCCGCTTCCGGCCTCTCTGGCATTGGGACGCGCAGGATTGACGCAGCTATTGGCGGATCGCGAGTT
This sequence comes from Citrobacter sp. Cpo142, assembly GCF_030332425.1. Classification (NCBI taxonomy): domain Bacteria; kingdom Pseudomonadati; phylum Pseudomonadota; class Gammaproteobacteria; order Enterobacterales; family Enterobacteriaceae; genus Citrobacter; species Citrobacter sp. Cpo142. The sequence goes on along the minus strand of NZ_JAOWHW010000109.1, from coordinate 322,290 downwards.
TGATGTCATTGTCTGTAGCTCAGATACGTTAGCTCAGGGGGCAATCATGGAAGCCGAGAGCCGCGGTATACGCGTGCCGCAAGAGTTAGCGGTAATCGGTTTTGGCGATCTGGATTTTGCTGCCAGCAACCGGCCCGCCATCACCACCGTCAGCGTCGACAGACGGGCCATCGGGCAACGCGCCGCCTCACTGCTTGCCGATCGTATCGAACAAATTCCGCGTGAAGACGATATTATTGATGTCGGTTTTCATCTGGTAGAACGAGAGTCCGCATAAGTTACCTGCAATCCAAAACTATAAGGAATCTGCTATGCCGCACGTTGATATTAAATGTTTTCCTCGCGCTCTTACCGACGAACAAAAAACCGCCCTGGCGGCGGATATTTCCGAGGTTATTATTCGCCATTTGCAAAGCAAAGACAGTTCAGTCAGCGTGGCGCTCAATGAAGTTGAGCCAGAGGCGTGGCAGGGCGTGTGGGATGCGGAAATTGCGCCGCAGATGGCGAGATTAATTAAAAAACCTGGCTACAGCATGTAAGAAAAAACGGGCGGATTTCCGCCCGTTTTCGTTGTGCTTATGGTGTAACGATGTTGAACCAGAATTCGAATTTATCCATATAGCCGAGCATGGCATCAAGCTTGGCGCCGTCACCGGTAATCTTCACATCACCACTGTCTTGTGCCTGTTTCAGCGTCACTTCTTTGAGGATGATTTTGTTCAGCGTATCGCGATTAAGCGTGACAGTGGCGTCGGCATCTTTCGCTTCGGCATTGGCGGTATGGTTCAGGACGCCATTCTCCAGTTCAAGCTTATATTTACCGCCATCACTGCCAAGATCGATGTTAAATACAGACTTCGCATCACCCGCTTTTTGTCCGTTAATATGCACTGCCAGATAATCGAAGAACATTTCCGGCGTCATAGCACGAACGGTATCCGGGCTGGCGGTATTCGGGGTTGGGCCTTTGACTACGCCGTTTCGCAGCTCTTGCGCCCCGGTCAGATAGAAGTTACGCCACGGGCCGGATTCAGCCTGATAACCCAGTTGCTCCAGCGCATCCGCTTCCAGATTACGCGCGGTCTGGTTATTTGGATCGGCAAATACCACTTTGCTCACCACCTGAGCCACCCAGCGATAGTTACCCTGGTCATAGTCGGTTTTGGCTTTCTGCAAAATGGCGTCAGCGCCGCCCATGTAGTCGACAAATTTCTTCGCAGACTCTTCCGGCGGCAGCTCATCCAGCGTTGCCGGGTTGCCGTCAAACCAGCCGAGGTAGAGCACATAGGTCGCTTTTACGTCATGGCTCACGGAACCATAGTAACCGCGGTTAGCCCAGGTATGGGCCAGTGAGTCCGGCAGCTTAAAGTTGGCGGCGATTTCATCGCGGGTCAGACCTTCGTTAGCCATGCGTAACGTCTGGTCGTTGATGTAACGATACAGATCGCGCTGGCTTTTCAGCAGGCTGACCACCTTGTCATTACCCCAGGTTGGCCAGTGGTGCTGCGCCATGAGCACTTCGGCTTTATCACCCCAGCGCACAATCGCTTCGTTGATGTATTTGGACCACGGCAGCGGCTCACGAATTTTGGCTCCGCGCAGGGAGTAGGTATTGTGCAGGGTGTGGGTGACATCTTCAGCGGATTCAATCAGTTTCTTCTCTTCGATGTACCACAGCATTTCCGACGGTGCTTCGGAACCCGGGGCCAGCATGAAGTCATAAGTCAGGCTGTCGATGACCTCTTTTTGTCCATCTTTCTCAATGATATTTGTTGGCGCAATCAGGGTAACGGTTCCCGCGGAGGTCGTGGTTCCCAGTCCCGCGCCGACCTGGCCTTTGGCATCAGGTTTTAGCAGGTTGCCGTACATGTAGCTCGCGCGGCGGCTCATGACGTTACCCGCCATGATATTCTCAGCGACCGCGGCTTCCATAAAGCCGGCTGGTGCATAAACTTTCACTTTGCCCGCTTTAACGTCGGCTTCATCAACAACGCCGCGAACGCCGCCGTAATGGTCAACGTGGCTGTGGGTATAAATTACCGCGACAACCGGTTTTTGACCGCGGTTTTTAAAGTAAAGATCCATCCCGACTTTGGCCGTTTCTGCCGAGACCAGCGGGTCAACGACGGTGATGCCTTCTTTACCTTCAATAATGGTCATGTTCGACAGATCGAGGTTACGGATCTGGTAAACGCCATCCGTTACTTCAAACAGCCCGCTGATGTTGATCAACTGGGACTGACGCCACAGGCTCGGGTTTACCGTATCCGGGGCTTTATCGCCTTCTTTGATAAACGCATATTGCTGCGGATTCCAGATAACATTTCCCTGCTCGCCTTTGATCACGTCCTGCGGGAGTGGAGCGATAAAGCCTTTGTGGGCGTCGGTAAAGTCGGTGTTATCGGAGAAGGGCAGTTGGTTGTAAAGCGCGTTGTTGGCTTGTTGCGTGGCGGCGGTTGCGTCTTTGGGGGCTTCAGCGGCCATAACAGGAACAGAAAACGATGTGAGTAACCCAGCAAGTATAAAACTTTGTGCGATTCTGTTAAGTTGCATCGTAAAACCTCTCTGACACTTCAAAAGTACAGTTGGGGATGCTGCTTTGACGGATAGCGTTTTGATTAGGTATTTGAGTTAGTGCAAGATTAACTATAATTCACATGAATGATTAGGCAAGGAAGGCAGAGTAATTTATCTAACTGGTTTTTCAGAGGTTTTAAGAAAACAGTTGCGGATGACAGAGCAGAACTGCCATCCGCTAGCATACTATCATTCACCTGCGATAATACGTTTCCCGCTGGAGATAAACGTTCCGGCCCCAAGGTGATGCAGAGTATTGAGCTTGCCATCATCAAACTGCCAGCGTCCTTCCACGAAGGCTCGCTCATCAGCGGCAGCGGAGACCACTTCCCCAAACAGAGTGTCATATTTTTCCTGTGCCGCCGTGGCTGGCAACAGGCGACACTCCATCCAGGCCAGACATTTCGCTTCTATCAGCGGTAAACCTAGCACGGGTCCTTGCACCACGGGAATGCCGTAACAGTTGAATTTATCTTCCACGCGACCGGAAACGCTGCCTACGGCCCAGGTCCAGTTGACGGCGGCGATACCCGGAATAACGATGCCGAATTTACCGCTACGTTCAATGAGATCCCGCGACCAGGCGGTCTTATCAACAACAATTGCTACCCGCGGCGGCTCAAATTCCACGGGCATTGACCACGCCGCAGCCATCACATTTCGCCGCTCGGTATGCTCATCCCGGCTGGTTATCAATATCGTTGGGCCATGATTGAGTAGCCGACTGGCATGTTTTAATTCGATCGGACGAAAATGGCTCATGGATGCTCCTTGGCTGAGAGATAACACACCACAATAAACATAGATATTAACGGTATTAGCGATTTTGTCGCCTCACAGGAATTAACAACGCACAAAATCGACAGCGTAAAACGAAAAATACGTTATAAGTACTGCATTAATCGAACAGGAACTCCGTATGACGCCTTTTTTAACCGCTTACTTTGCCCGTATTGGCTGGTCAGGTTCGGCCAACGTCAACATTGAAACCTTGCAAGCGCTGCATTTACTGCATAACGCCGCGATTCCCTTTGAAAACCTGGACGTATTACTGCCAAGAGAGATGCAGCTTGACGATTTGTCGCTGGAAGAGAAGCTGGTAACGGCGCGTCGTGGCGGTTATTGCTTTGAACAGAACGGCGTGTTTGAACGCGCGCTACGCGAAATCGGTTTTAACGTACGTAGCCTTCTCGGTCGCGTGGTACTGGCAAATCCGTCAAGCCTGCCGCCGCGCACGCATCGTTTGTTGCTGATTGAATTACAGGGTGAACAGTGGATTGCCGACGTTGGCTTCGGCGGGCAAACGCTGACAGCGCCGATTCGTCTGCAGGCTAACACTGAGCAGAAGACGCCACACGGCGAATATCGGCTGATTCAGGAAGGTGAAGATTGGATCCTCCAGTTCCGTCATCACGAACACTGGCAGTCAATGTATCGTTTCGATCTGGTCGTGCAGCATCAGAGCGATTATCTGATGGGCAACTTCTGGTCCGCACACTGGCCGCAATCACATTTTCGCCATCATCTGCTGATGTGCCGTCATCTGCCCGACGGCGGGAAATTAACGTTAACCAATTTTCACTTTACCCATTATCAGGATGGACATGCGGTAGAGCAGATTAATTTGCCTGACGTCGCCAGTTTGTATGCGTTGTTGCAAGAACGATTTGGACTGGGTGTGGATGACGTGAAGCATGGGTTTACCGAAGATGAGTTAGCGACGGTAATGGCGGCGTTTGATACGCATCCGGAGGCGGGGAAATAGGGGCATCGGAAGTCATGCCGGATGCGGCGTCATCGCCTTATCCGGCTTTCGGGAACAATTAAAAATCTATCGCCCATTCTGCGTGAAACAGGATCACCGCCGAACCGGTAATGGTGACTTTTTTCGGCTGGTTTTCACGGATAGTCACCGTCACATCAACAATCCCGTCGCGCCCGAGCGCACGGCCCTGATGCCCCTGAACACGTAACGTTTTCCCATCATGCGCCATCAGCCCATGGTGAACCAGCCACGCCCCCATTGGACCGTTGGCATTGCCGGTAACCGGGTCTTCCACAATACCAATAGCAGGTGAAAACATGCGGCCATCAGTGGCGTTTTCGCCCTCGCGGATTTGAAAAGGGAAGAAACCGTTACAGCCAATTTGTTGGCTGATGGCGGTCAAAGCCGGTAAATCAGGGGAAAGGGCGTCGAGATCCACCTCGGGTTTCAGTGGAATCATCACTTTCGAATGCCCGGTCGTGGCAACCTGAATGGGTAAGCCTGCCAGCATATCGTCTTCGCTCAGGTGCAACGCATCGAGAATCGCAGTACGAACAGCGCCCTCCAGCGGAGGTTCAAAACCCGGTTCACCTTGCTCAAGGCTAATGCGATAGTCGTTCCCGGTAGCGTCAATATCCACGCGATGACGTCCGGCCAACGAGGTTTGCCAGACCGTGCAGTTACCCAGACTCAGCACCCTGGCCCGCACGTAATGCGCGGCGACGGTAGCATGCCCACAGATAGGAACTTCGACCGTCGGGGTGAAATAGCGGATGCGAACATCGCTGTCGTCACTGGTCAGCAGAAATGCGGTTTCTGAATGACGCAGCTCGCGAGCGATGAGCTGCATCTGCGCGTCGCTCAGTCCATCAGCATGTAAAACCACACCTGCTGAGTTGCCGCGAAAAGGGACCGGGGTAAAGGCATCGACGTGGTAAACCTGTGGTTTCATTAGCGTTCTCCCTGAAATGGAGAAGCATCATAACGCACAAAAAGCGGGATAGCGATGCAGGCCCGGTAAGCGCAAGCGCTACCGGGCATCAGAGTTCAATTATCGGCGGGAACGCACTATTTGGTAGCGGCGAGTGAAGTACTCAAACGGCGCACTCCATACGTGGACCAGACGGGTGAACGGGAATAGCAAGAAGATAGTCATCCCCAGAACCAGGTGCACACGGAAAATCAACGCCACGCCATCCAGATGCGCAGATGCGCCGCCCTGGAAAGTCACCACTGACTGCGCCCAACCGACCAGTTTCAGCATTTCACTGCCGTCTGGATGTTGCGCAGAGAACGGGATGGTGGTTAAGCCGAGGATACACTGAATCAACAGAACGCAGAGGATCAGAATATCGGCGGTGGAAGATGTCGCACGAATACGCGGGTTGGTCAGACGGCGCACCAGCAAACCTGCGCCACCAACCAGCGTCAGTACGCCACAAAGCCCACCGGCAATCATCGCCATCTGTTGTTTCACCGCAATCGGCAGGAACCAGGCATACATCCAGTGCGGCGTTAGCATGCCGAACAGGTGACCGAAAAAGATCCCCAGAATGCCGATGTGGAACAGGTTTGACCACAGCACCATGCCGCGTTTGTCCAGCATCTGGCTGGAAGAGGCGCGCCAGGTATATTGCCCGTAGTCATAGCGTAGCCAGCTGCCGAGGATAAATACCGTACCGCACAGGTACGGGTAGATGTCGTAAAAAAAGACGTTCAGGTACTGTATCATTTCGGGCCTCCCGCGCTGACGTCGACATACTGCGGCGCCACGTCCTGGCTAAAGCGTCGTTGATAGTTTTGTAACGGTGAACTGTCGCAAGCGGTGGCGTTATCCTCGATAAACTTCACCTGTTCCTCTTCCCACACCGCATCCAGCGCCTGACGAGTATCATCGCGGGTTTCAGCACCAACCTGCTTAGTGACACTGTCACTTGAAAGAGGGCTTCCGGCAAGCAGCAGCAGTGCGTCAAACAGTTGATACCACGGCGTATCGCGCTGTTTTAAGCGCCCGCCCAACAGAGCCAGAATCGGTGCAACGTTCTGCAGTCCTTCTTTGGCCTGGTCCTCCGGCAACACGCTCAAATACTCCAGATACAGCGGCAGATGATCCGGCAGTTCGCGGCAGTCGAGCTGTAGCCCGACCTTTTCATACTGAGCCAGCAGATCAACCATCGCCTGACCCCGGTCACGGGACTCGGCGTGCACGTGCTCAAACAGCAGCAGAGAGGTGGCCCGGCCCCGGTCAAAGATTTCGCACCATTCCGCTTGTTTATCCAGCAGTGGCGCATTGAGCAATCCCTGGCTAAATTCGGTAAGCATGGGGGCATCGCTGGCCACAAGCGCCAGCGCGTCGTCTTTACACTCCCACAGCAGCTCGTCGGGATATTCCATCAGCAGGCCGATAACCTTCAGGATTTGCATTATTCACCCTCCGCTTTATCGCGCACTTCAGTGATGTCGATCGCATCAATACGGCTACTGTTAAACAGGTTGAATTTGGTATCTGAGCCATGGCAGCCGTCACCGAAGGTAAATCCGCAGCCGTTTTTCTCCGGGAAGGCATCGCGCGCCATTTCACGGTGGCTGGTCGGGATCACAAAGCGGTCCTCATAGTTGGCGATGGCCAGATAGCGATACATCTCCTCAACCTGCTCAACGGTCAAACCCACTTCCTCAATCGCGCGGGTGTCCGTCACACCTTCCACTGTTTGCGCACGCATATAGTGACGCATGGCCATCATACGTTTCAGCGCGCGCAGCACCGGACCGGTATCACCCGCACTGAGCATGTTAGCGAGGTACTGAACCGGAATTCGCAGCGACTCAACCGCCGGCAAAACGTTACCATTGTGCGGCAGTCCGCCCGCGTCGGCGACCGACTGAATCGGTGACAATGGCGGTACATACCAGACCATCGGCAGGGTGCGATATTCCGGGTGCAGCGGCAGCGCCAGTTTCCAGTCCATCGCCATTTTGTAGACTGGCGAACGTTGGGCCGCTTCGATGACGTTATGCGGAATACCTTGTTTTAACGCCTCTTCAATGACCGCCGGATCGTGCGGGTTGAGGAATACATCGCACTGACGCTCATAGAGATCGGTCTCATGCTCGGTGCTGGCCGCTTCTTCGATGCGGTCGGCGTCGTAGAGCAATACGCCGAGATAACGGATACGCCCAACGCAGGTTTCCGAACATACCGTCGGCTGGCCGGACTCAATACGCGGGTAGCAGAAAATGCACTTCTCAGACTTACCGCTCTTCCAGTTAAAGTAGATTTTTTTGTACGGACAGCCGCTGATGCACAAGCGCCAGCCGCGACATTTGTCCTGGTCGATCAGCACAATGCCGTCTTCTTCACGCTTATAGATAGCACCGCTTGGGCAGGTGGCGACACAGCTTGGGTTCAGGCAGTGCTCGCACAGGCGCGGTAAATACATCATGAAGGTGTTTTCGAACTGGCCGTACATCTCCTTTTGCATCTTCTCGAAGTTACGGTCGCGAGCACGTTTTGAGAATTCGCCGCCAAGCAGTTCTTCCCAGTTTGGACCCCAGATAATCTTGTCCATCCGCTTTCCATCAATCAGCGAACGCGGACGCGCGGTGGGCTGATTCTTGCTTTCCGGCGCGCTATGCAGATGCTGATAATCGTAGGTAAACGGCTCATAGTAATCATCGATTTGCGGGATCACCGGGTTGGCGAAAATTTTGGTGATGACGCCCATCTTACCGCCCAGACGCGGTCTTATCTTGCCGTTAACATCGCGAACCCAGCCGCCTTGCCACTCTTCCTGATCTTCCCAGTTTTTTGGATACCCAATCCCCGGTTTAGTCTCGACGTTGTTAAACCACGCATATTCCATCCCTTCACGCCCGGTCCAGACGTTTTTACAGGTGACGGAGCAGGTGTGGCAGCCGATGCACTTATCCAGATTAAGAACCATGCCTACCTGTGAGCGTATTTTCATTTTTTCGCCTCCTGTACCTGATCGCGACCTTCATCATCCAGCCAGTTAATATTTTTCATTTTTCTAATCATGATGAACTCATCGCGGTTAGAGCCGACCGTACCGTAATAGTTGAAGCTGTATGCCAGCTGCGCATAGCCACCTATCATGTGCGTGGGTTTCGGGCAGACGCGGGTCACCGAGTTATGGATCCCGCCACGCATCCCGGTGACTTCAGAGCCAGGGATATTCATGATTCGCTCCTGAGCGTGATACATCATGGTCATTCCCGGCGGCACACGTTGACTCACCACTGCACGTGCGGTGAGCGCACCGTTGGCGTTGAAAGCTTCAATCCAGTCGTTATCCTCAATGCCCAGCTCTTTGGCATCGGTCTCGCTGATCCAGACAATCGGTCCGCCGCGCGACAGCGTCAGCATCAGCAGGTTTTCGCTATAGGTAGAGTGGATCCCCCATTTCTGGTGCGGCGTCAGGAAGTTGAGCGCTTTTTCCGGGAAGCCGTTAGGCGGAACTTCGCGCATTTCACTGACGCTGCGGGTATCGATAGGTGGACGATACGCCACCAGACTTTCACCAAACGCACGCATCCACGCATGATCCTGATACAGCTGCTGGCGACCGGACAGGGTACGCCATGGGATCAGCTCGTGGACGTTGGTATAGCCTGCGTTATAGGAAACATGTTCACTTTCCAACCCAGACCAGGTGGGGCTGGAGATGATTTTGCGCGGCTGCGCCTGGATATCGCGAAAACGGATCTTCTCGTCTTCTTTGTTCAACGCCAGATGCGTATGGTCGCGTCCGGTCATCGCCCCCAGCGCTTCCCAGGCTTTCACCGCCACCTGACCGTTTGTTTCCGGTGCCAGGGCAAGGATCACCTCAGAGGCATCCAGCGCGGTGTCAATCAGCGGGCGTCCTTTTGCCGGGCCTTCGCGCTTGGTATAGTTCAGCTTGCCGAGGAAATCGACTTCCGCCTGGGTATTCCACGCAATGCCTTTCCCGCCATTACCGAGTTTGTCCATGAGCGGGCCAAGTGAAGTAAAGCGTTCGTAGGTGGCGGGGTAGTCACGCTCCACAACGGCGATATTCGGTGCCGTTTTGCCCGGGAGGAGATCGCATTCGCCTTTGCGCCAGTCCTGAATGTCAAACGGCTGCGCCAGCTCTGCCGGAGAGTCGTGTTGCAGCGGTTGCAACACGACATCCGTTTCTTGTCCAAGGTGTCCGACGCAAACCTCAGAGAATACTTTGGCGATGCCTTTGTATATTTCCCAGTCGCTCTTCGATTCCCATGCCGGATCGACCGCCGCGGACAACGGGTGAATAAACGGATGCATATCCGAGGTGTTCATATCGTCTTTTTCATACCAGGTCGCGGTTGGCAAAACGATATCGGAGAACAAACAGGTGCTGGACATACGGAAATCGAGGGTAACCAGCAGATCGAGCTTGCCCTCTATCGCCGCGGACTGCCATTCAACTTCTTCAGGTTTAATCCCCTCACTTGAACCGAGCGCTTCCCCCTGGATCCCGCTTTCGGTACCCAGTAAATACTTGAGCATGTATTCATGCCCTTTACCGGAGGAACCGAGCAGGTTAGAGCGCCAGACGAAGAGGTTGCGCGGATGGTTTTTGCCGTTATCCGGCTGCTCGCAGGCAAAACGAATATCACCCGATTTCAGCGCCTGTGCGGTGTATTGCGCAGGAGATAGCCCCGCTTGTTCGGCTTTTGCTTTGACTGTCAGCGGGTTGAGGTTAAGCTGCGGCGCAGACGGCAGCCAGCCCATTCGTTCAGCACGTACGTTAAAGTCAATCAAATGTCCGCTAAATTTCGACGCATCGGCCAGCGGAGAGAGGAGTTCCTGCGCGGTGAGTTTTTCATAACGCCACTGACTGGAGTGGTTGTAGAAAAACGAGGTGCTGTTCATCTGACGCGGCGGACGGTTCCAGTCCAGCGCAAAGGCCAGCGGCAACCAACCGGTTTGCGGACGCAGTTTCTCCTGACCCACATAGTGCGCCCAGCCACCGCCGCTTTGTCCCACGCAACCACAGAACACCAGGATGTTAATCATCCCACGGTAGTTCATATCCATGTGATACCAGTGGTTAACGCCAGCACCGAGAATGATCATCGAACGGCCATGCGTTTTGTGTGCCGTATCGGCAAACTCACGGGCGATCTGTTCGATATGACGGCGTGGCACGCCGGTGATTTGCTCGCCCCAGGCCGGGGTGTAGGCTTTCACTTCGCTGTAATCTTGTGCGCTATGAACGTCATCCAGACCACGATCGAGGCCATAATTCGCCAGCACCAGATCATAGACGCTTACCACCGGGCAACGGCTACCATCAGCGAGGGTAAGATGTTTTACCGGCAGTTGACGGATCAGCACCGGTTCTTGTTTTACACTGCGAAAATGCGGGTTTTCGTTGCCGCCAAAATAGGGGAATGCCACACCGGTCACTTCATCATGCTGACCGAGCAGCGAGAGAGAAAGTTCAGTTTCAGCGCCTGCCGCCAGTGGTTCCAGGTTCCATTTGCCTTTCTCCCCCCAGCGAAAACCGATAGATCCATTCGGGACAACCAGTTCGCCAGCACTGTTAAAGGCTACCGTTTTCCACTCCGGATTGTTGCTTTCGCCCAAACCATCGACAAGATCTGAGGCGCGCATCATGCGTCCAGGCACGTAGCTGCCATCTTCCCGGGCATCCAGTAAAACCAGCATCGGCATGTCGGTATAGCGACGGCAGTAATTGAGGAAATAATCGCTGGGGTTGTCGAGGTGGAACTCTTTCAGGATGACGTGGCCCATGGCCATTGCCAGCGCGCTGTCGGTCCCTTGTTTAGGTGCCAGCCACTGGTCGCACAGTTTGGCGACTTCCGAGTAGTCTGGCGTAATGGCAATCGTCTTGGTGCCTTTGTAGCGTACTTCTGTGAAAAAGTGCGCATCCGGGGTACGGGTCTGCGGCACATTAGAGCCCCAGGCGATGATATAGCTGGAGTTATACCAGTCGGCGGATTCAGGAACGTCGGTCTGCTCGCCCCAGGTCATCGGTGACGCGGGCGGTAAGTCGCAGTACCAGTCATAGAAGCTCAGACAGGTTCCGCCGATTAGCGAGAGATAGCGTGTGCCGGCGGCATAGGAAACCATCGACATCGCAGGGATCGGGGAGAAGCCGACCACGCGATCCGGGCCGTAGGTTTTCACCGTCCAGACGTTGGCGGCAGCAATCAGCTGATTAAGCTCTTTCCAGTTAGAACGGATAAACCCACCGCGCCCGCGTACCTGCTTGTAGCTCTGGCATTTTTGCGGGTCGTTCATAATGGATTCCCAGGCCAGCACCGGATCGGGCTGGCGGGAGAGGGCGTCGCGCCACAATTCGATTAAGCGTTTACGCACCAGCGGATATTTCAGGCGGTTCGCGCTATAGAGATACCACGAGTAACTGGCGCCGCGTGGACAGCCACGGGGCTCATGATTTGGCAGGTCAGGACGGGTACGCGGGTAGTCGGTTTGCTGCGTTTCCCAGGTCACCAGCCCGTTTTTAACGTAGATCTTCCAGCTGCATGAGCCGGTACAGTTAACGCCGTGGGTAGAACGCACAATTTTGTCGAACTGCCAGCGCTGACGATAGCTGTCTTCCCAGTCCCGGTTGGTGTGCATTACTTGCCCATGCCCCTCGGCAAACGTATCGCCCTTTTGTTTAAAGTAGCGAAAGCGGTCTAACAGTTTACTCATGACATAACTCCTGCTTCGATAATATTGCCGACGGTGAATCGAACGCCAGGCCTGATCCGGCCTACCTAAATGTCCGATCCTGCGGTATCCATTTTGTTATTTTTTTTGTGATTTACGGCCATAGACCAACCAGGTCACCAGCACGCAGACGATGTAAAACACGAGGAATATTTTCATGGCACCCACAGGAGAGCCGGTCAATGCCAGCGATGAGCCAAACGCTTTAGGAATGAAGAAGCCCCCCACAGCGCCAATGGCGGAGATAAATCCCAGGGCGGCTGCGGTATCGGTTACCGCTTCCCGCTGAGCTTGCTCTTCGGTACCACCGCGCAGCTTCACCCGATAAATTGTGATTTTGCGAAAGATCACCGCAATCATCTGGAAGGTTGAACCGCTGCCCAGACCCGCGGTCAGGAACAAGCCCATAAACACCAGATAAAACGCGATAAAGCTTCCTTCGCCCGAGCCGGGCAAAGTGAGAAACAGCAGGGCGCTGAACAGTGCCATAAAGATGAAGTTAATTAAGGTGACACGCACACCACCAAACTTGTCAGAGATAACACCGCCCGCCGATCGCGCAAGCGCACCGATGAAGGGACCGAAGAACGCCAGTTGCAGGATATTCACGTCGGGGAACTGGGTTTTCGCCAGCATGGCAAAGCCTGCTGAAAAACCGATAAATGAACCGAAGGTGGCGAGATACAGCAGACTTAATAACCACAGATGAAAACGCTTGAGGACCGGTAACTGGGAGGCAATTGAGGCCTTCGAGCTGGCAATGTCGTTCATTCCCATGCCCGCTGCCACGGTGGCTATCAGCAGTAACGGCACCCAAATCCATGCGGCATTGGCCAGCGACAATAACGAGCCATCAGCTTGTGGTACGCCCTGTACGCCCAAAAAGGTAAATATGGGCAGAAAGATCACCAGTGGCGCGATCAACTGCATCACGCTGACGCCGAGGTTGCCGAGACCACCGTTAACGCCTAATGCGCTACCTTGTTTCGCTTTGGGGAAGAAAAAGCTGATATTGCCCATGCTGGAGGCAAAGTTAGCGCCAGCAAAACCACACATCAGCGCAATGATAATAAATACACCGAACGGAGTAGTGGTATTTTGCACGGCAAATCCGAGCCAGACGCAGGGAATAACCAGAATAATCGTACTAAAAATGGTCCAACGACGCCCACCAAATATAGGTACCATAAAGGAGTAGGGAACGCGCAATATTGCACCAGAAAGAGAAGGCAGTGCCGTTAATAAAAACAGTTGGTCAGTGGTGAAATTAAAGCCAATTTTATTCAGATTTACGGCAACGGCGCTGAACAACATCCAGACGCAGAACGCAAGCAGCAGGCAACTTACTGATATCCAGAGATTTCTGCGCGCAATGTGCTTGCCTTTATTTTCCCAAAAGCCGGGGTTCTCTGGTTTCCAGTCCGTTAAAAGATAACGATTATTTTTCTCATTTGATGATGACATATTATTCTCCATGCACATGCCGTTCATGAAAAAGAAATAAACGCATGCAGCGCCGCGCGGCTTCTTTTTAGAAACTATTGAAAAGTTTTAGGAATATTGACTGAAAGAATAGATAAAAAAGTGCAATAACGCGGCGTGATAGGAGAATTACACGTTGCTTAAGTGTTACTAATTGTAAACATAAAAGATGTATTGTTAATTCATCTATTACATCAAATAAATAACTCCTGCGTAATCATACGATCAAGATGACGATCGAATGCAGGATCGGCCATTTCTTCAATACCTAATATGTACATACCATCCAGGCCGCAGACTAATGCGATTAAACGCCATGCGACGTCGGCGGCATCAGGCGTGGATGAGAACTCACCGGCTTTCTGCCCTTGAGTAATAATGTTGGCGGTTTCTTCGTGCCACATTCGCATGGTCAACAGGTAGGCGCTTTTAATTTCCGGATCTTTACCCGCAACAACCTGTGCTTCACGCCATAGCTTAATATAGGGTTCCAGACCACCATCTTCACTGCCTAGCATCGCATGCAGTCGCTCACGGAAACTGGCGTCTTCGCTGACCAGTTCGGCATCAAGTAGGGTGCGGATAAGGCGCACAAATGCCTGGGATTTGAGCTCACCGGCAGAGGCGAAATGGTGATGTAGCTGGCCCGTCGCGACGTGAGCTTCGGCAGCAATGCGTCGAACCGTCATGGCGGAAAATCCTTCTTCAAGTGCGACACGCATTGCCGCTTGCAGAATCACTTCCCGACGTTCATCCCGATTTAGATAGCTCATCATTCCTCCTGTATCCGTATAGATCGCAGTCTAACAAAAAGTTGGACATATGTTCAATTTTCCGTAGGATCGCTAAAGCTGGACATGTGTCCAGTTTTGGTTTCGTTAGGGAGTTTTATGTTTCGTCAGTGGTTAACGTTAGTCATTATTGTGCTGGTCTACATCCCTGTTGCGATTGATGCAACGGTGCTGCACGTTGCCGCGCCCACGCTGAGTATGACGCTGGGTGCCAGTGGTAACGAGCTGCTGTGGATCATTGATATTTATTCCCTGGTAATGGCCGGTATGGTATTGCCAATGGGCGCGCTGGGGGATCGCATCGGCTTTAAACGTCTGCTGCTGTTAGGCGGTGGATTATTTGGTCTCGCATCGCTGGCGGCCGCTTTTGCTCATAGCGCAAGCTGGCTGATTGCCACCCGGGCGGTATTGGCGATTGGCGCGGCGATGATTGTTCCGGCAACGCTGGCGGGTATTCGCGCCACGTTCTCTGAGCAACGGCATCGAAATATGGCGCTCGGCGTCTGGGCAGCGGTCGGTTCCGGCGGTGCGGCGTTTGGCCCACTGGTTGGCGGGATGCTGCTGGAGCACTTCTACTGGGGGTCCGTATTCTTAATTAATGTGCCAATTGTCCTGGTGGTAATGGCCTTAACCGCACGCTTAGTGCCACGCCAGGCCGGACGTCGCGATCAATCGTTAAATTTTGGTCATGCGATCATGCTGATTGTTGCCATTCTGCTGTTGGTTTACAGCGCCAAAACCGCGCTAAAAGGGCATACGGCGACCGTTGCCATCGCCCTGACGCTGTTAACCGGCGCTTTACTGTTGTGGCAGTTTGTCCGTATCCAGCTTGCGGCAGCCCGCCCGATGATTGATATGCGTCTGTTCACGCATCGCATTATCTTAAGTGGCGTAGTGATGGCGATGACCGCGATGATAACGCTGGTGGGTTTCGAGTTGCTGATGGCACAGGAACTACAGTTTGTTCAAGGTTTAACACCGTATCAGGCAGGGTTGTTCATGCTGCCGGTGATGCTGGCCAGTGGTTTCAGCGGACCGATTGCCGGTATGCTGGTTTCACGCCTGGGATTACGTTGTGTGGCAACGGCGGGCATGGCGCTGAGCGCCGTTAGTTTTTACGGCCTGGCGATGACGGATTTCAGTAGCCAACAGGTACAAGCCTGGATTTTGATGGCTTTGCTCGGTTTCAGCGCCGCCAGTGCGCTCCTGGCTTCAACAGCGGCTATCATGGCAGCAGCGCCGGCGGAAAAAGCCGCGGCCGCGGGCGCCATTGAGACAATGGCTTATGAACTGGGGGCAGGACTTGGGATCGCTATCTTTGGTTTGCTGTTGAGCCGTAGCTTTTCTGCATCGATTCTGCCGCCAGCCGGACTTAATGCGCAGGAAATGGAACGTGCCTCATCGTCAATGGGGGAGGCGGTACAACTGGCGCACTCGCTCCCGCCGTCACTGAGTGAAGCATTGCTGACGGCTGCCAGAGAAGCGTTCACCTGGTCACATAGCGTGGCATTAAGCAGCGCCGGCAGCATGCTTATCGTATTAGCGATAGGAATGTGGTTCAGTCTGGCAAAGGTACAACGTTAATAACTAGTGAGCTAAATGACAGGGGTAATCCATCTCTTCGACTTCTTTCCCACTCAGTCGAGCGTATTGCCCCGTCAGTCTCCAGAACGCAGGCTGTGTTTCCGTATAGATTTCTGCCGCTAATATCAGGCGGCGGCGATCTACCTCATTAAGTTCCAGAAGTGTCCACGGAATAAAGTAGCGATCGCTGTCCGTCAACGTAAACCACAGTGGGCATCCGCAGCCGGAACAGAAGAACCGTTCACCACGATTTGAAGAAGGGAAGTGCGAAGGTTCTGCCGATTCTGGCGACATCAGCGGGTGAGCGCTGGCTTCCAGATACATGGCGATGCCGCCTGACCATTTCTGACACAGCGTACAGTGGCAGGCATAGACATCCAGCATTTCGACGTCAACGGTAAAATGACTCTGTCCGCAAAGACAACGACCAGTGAATGTCTGCACGGCATACTCCTTATGACCGAGTCTACATTAAGAGAAAAAGCCAGCCCTGGAAGGACTGGCTTTGTATTCAGACTACAACAAAATTAGAACTGGTAGTTCAGACCAACAGCTACGATGTTGTCAGTGCTGATCTGCGCAACATTTTTAGTGAAGTTAGTGTCATCCAGCAGGTTGATTTTGTAATCAACGAAGGTAGACATGTTTTTGTTGAAGTAGTAGGTAGCACCCAAGTCTACGTATTCAACCAGATCCTGGTCGCCGTATGCACCCAGATCTTTACCTTTGGATTTCAGGTAAGCGATGGACGGACGCAGGCCGAAGTCGAACTGGTACTGTGCAACAGCTTCAAAGTTCTGAGTTTTGTTAGCAATACCGTCGATTTTACCGAATGTGGTCATATTGCGGGTTTCGGAGTAGGTGGTCGCCAGGTAGATGTTGTTCGCATCATACTTCAGACCAGCAGCCCACACTTCCGCATTCTGACCTGAAGCGTAAAGACCGTTGGTGCCGTTGCGCACCTGACGATCGGTACGGTCAGATTTCGCATAGGTAGCACCGACGCCGAAACCTTCGTATTCATAGGTAGTAGACAGACCGAAGCCATCACCGTTCGCTTCAACTTCATCGGTACGATCGTTTTTGCCCTGGTACTGAGCGGCAAAGTTCAGACCTTCAACCAGACCGAAGAAGTCGGTGTTACGATAGGTTGCAACGCCGGTAGCACGCTGGGTCATGAATACGTCGGTCTGGGTCCAGGTATCACCACCGAACTCAGGCAGGACGTCGGTCCATGCGCCGATGTCGTAAGCTACGCCGTAGTTACGACCGTAGTCGAAAGAACCGTATTCAGCGAATTTCAGGCCAGCGAATGCCAGACGGGTTTTGTCTGCTTCGGAACCCTGGCTTTCGGAACGGTTGCCTTTGAATTCATATTCCCACTGACCAAAACCAACCAGTTGGTCGTTGATCTGAGTTTCGCCTTTGAAGCCCAGACGTGCGTAGGTTTTGTCGCCATCGCTGCTGGTGTCGTCAGAGAAGTAATGCTGAGCGTGAACTTTACCGTAGATATCCAGTTTGTTTGCGTCTTTGTTATATACCTCAGCTGCGTTTACCGCACCTGCCGCCAACAGGCTAGTCACTGCCACTGCAACTAATTTAAGTTTCATTCTAAATAATCCTTATAATTTTTTCTTGGTGTGTTTCCTAAACCATTGCTAAACGAAGGGGTTCGTCAATGGCAAACTATTTTTAAATGACGCAGTGGTATAAGTTCAATAATAAGTTTCATAATATTGCGAAATATTTGAGTTTGTGTGATCCAGATCTACATAATATAGCTGATTGTATTAATCTTTATATGTGACAAATCTGAATGGGTATATTTACGTAGGGGACTATTGTGCCGCCTATGGTTTAAATGACGTTAGTCACGCAGGTGTAATATATACATGTCGAGGATTATAGATAAGCATGAAATATTTTCTTGAGTTAATTAATTACCAATTATTAACATTTGATTAAACAAAAATAAACATAAGCCACAAATGGAATGAACATTTATTATTCATTAATTTGATTACAGTGTAGCCGGGTTTTAGATTTGCGCGATAAAACCCGGATTTTTTTCAGGCGCGGCGTGTTGCCAACCAGCAAAGTAGCGAACCCGCACAAACCATCAATGCCCCCTGCCAGAAAGATAGCGACAACGGGGCGCTGAGTAACACAGCAGCCAGGGCGGAGGAGAGCACTGGGGTAAAATAGGAACCTACGGCCATGATGGTCACGTTGCCATGCAAAATGCCAATATTCCACGCCGCATAGGCAAATCCTAACGTTAATGCCGCTGAGAACATTTTAATAGTCACCGAAGTGCTGAAAATCATTTCTGGTTGCGGAGTCATAAAATAGTAAACCCACAAACTTGCGGCCGTCAGTAAAACGAATACCGTAATGCCGTTAAAGCCTTTTGCATATTTATTGGTCACCGTGCAATACGTTGCCCAGATAAATGCGCCCAAAAAGGCGAGGAAATAGCTCAGCGGACTGCTGGCAACGTTGTTTATAATTTCACCAGGATTAAGACCGTTTTCACCACCCAATACCCAACAAACCCCGGTCAATGCGATAATTAATCCAGGGATCACCAGCCAGGTTGTTTTTTGACCATTAAATAAAATAGCAAACAATATCGTTAAACTCGGCCAGAGATAATTGACCATACCGACTTCAATAGCCTGGTGACGAGTAGCCGCATAACCGAGAGCCAGCGCTAAACATATTTCATAGGTAACAAAAAGCACGCTACCCGCGATTAAATAACGCACAGGAATCTTTCTTATATTCGGAAAGCCGACGGTAAAAATCAGCAACAGGCCACTTAACGAAAAAATCATTGCTGCGCCGCCCGCAGGACCCAGTCCTTCACTTACCCCACGCATGAGTCCGACCATCGTACTCCAGAGCACAATGGCAATGAGCCCAATTAACGTTGCTTTTTGTTTTGTCATTCTGATTGTCTGTCCATGGTACTGGCAAAAATTTAAGCTGAAATTTATAGCACCTTTACACCGTAGCGCGCTAATTAATTGCTTTTCACATACTCCTTTATGGGTACAAAGGTTAAACAAAGTGCACTATTTAGTAGCGGAACCGTTTCGTTATTGATTTGACGCAAAAAAAATATGGATATAGCTGATAGTTTCGTCGCGAAGTTGTACATGTCATCTTTCAATTATGCCGCGCTGGCGCGATTTGAGAGATGTCCTGTACGAATCCCTGCAAAAAAGAGGAAAGCAATGGACGTCAGCCGCAGACAATTTTTTAAAATCTGCGCGGGCGGTATGGCGGGAACAACAGTAGCCGCTTTGGGTTTTGCACCCAAAATGGCACTGGCTCAGGCGCGAAACTATAAGCTGTTACGCGCCAAAGAGATCCGAAACACCTGCACATACTGTTCCGTAGGTTGCGGGCTATTAATGTATAGCCTGGGAGATGGAGCAAAAAACGCCAAAGAGTCGATTTACCATATTGAAGGGGATCCGGATCATCCGGTGAGCCGCGGGGCATTATGTCCTAAGGGCGCAGGATTACTGGATTACGTGCACAGTGAAAACCGTCTGCGTTACCCGGAATATCGCGCTCCTGGTTCCGACAAATGGCAGCGTATCAGCTGGGATGAAGCATTCACCCGTATCGCGAAGCTGATGAAAACTGACCGTGACGCCAACTTTATTGAGAAGAATGAGCAGGGCGTAACGGTAAACCGCTGGCTTTCAACCGGGATGTTGTGTGCATCTGCGGCAAGTAATGAAACCGGCATGCTGACGCAAAAATTTGTGCGCTCACTCGGCATGCTGGCAGTAGACAACCAGGCGCGCGTCTGACACGGACCAACGGTAGCAAGTCTTGCTCCAACATTTGGTCGCGGTGCGATGACCAACCACTGGGTTGATATCAAAAATGCTAACGTCGTGATGGTGATGGGCGGTAACGCCGCTGAAGCACATCCAGTGGGATTCCGCTGGGCGATGGAAGCCAAAAACAACAATGATGCCACGCTGATTGTTGTTGACCCTCGTTTTACTCGTACAGCCTCGGTGGCGGATATCTATGCGCCAATTCGTTCCGGCACGGACATTACGTTCCTGTCTGGCGTCTTGCTGTACCTGATTGAAAACAACAAAATTAACGCTGAATACGTGAAGCATTACACCAACGCCAGCCTGCTGGTGCGGGATGACTTTGCTTTTGAAGACGGTCTGTTCAGCGGCTATGACGCGGAAAAACGCCAATACGATAAATCGTCCTGGAACTACCAGTTCGATGAAAACGGCTACGCGAAACGCGATGAAACGTTAAGCCATCCTCGCTGTGTCTGGAACCTGTTAAAACAGCACGTTTCCCGCTACACGCCGGATGTGGTGGAAAACATTTGTGGTACGCCGAAAGAAGACTTCCTGAAAGTCTGCGAAGTGCTGGCTTCCACCAGCGCAGCCGATCGCACCACTACGTTCCTGTATGCGCTGGGCTGGACACAGCATACCGTAGGGGCGCAGAACATCCGTACCATGGCGATGATCCAGTTGCTGCTCGGCAACATGGGGATGGCAGGTGGCGGGGTTAACGCCTTACGTGGTCACTCCAACATTCAGGGATTAACCGACTTAGGTCTGCTCTCTACCAGTCTGCCAGGTTACCTGACGCTGCCGTCAGAGAAACAGGCGGATCTGCAAACCTATCTGGCTGCTAATACGCCTAAAGCGACGTTGGCCGACCAGGTTAACTACTGGGGTAACTATCCGAAGTTCTTCGTCAGTCTAATGAAATCTTTCTACGGCAATGCGGCGCAGAAAGAGAACGACTGGGGCTTTGAGTGGCTGCCGAAGTGGGATCAGTCCTACGACGTCATCAAATACTTCAACATGATGGATAGCGGGAAAGTCACCGGCTACATCTGTCAGGGCTTTAACCCGGTTGCGTCCTTCCCGGACAAAAACAAAGTGGTGCAGAGTCTCAGCAAACTGAAGTATCTGGTGATTATCGATCCGCTGGTGACCGAAACCTCAACTTTCTGGCAAAACCACGGCGAGTCAAACGACGTTGATCCGGCATCGATTCAGACTGAAGTCTTCCGTTTGCCATCGACCTGCTTTGCGGAAGAGGACGGCTCCATTGCCAACTCCGGCCGCTGGCTACAGTGGCACTGGAAAGGTCAGGACGCACCGGGTGAAGCCCGCAACGACGGCGAAATTCTGGCCGGTATTTACCATCGTCTGCGCGATATGTATCGCACTGAAGGCGGTAAAGCTGTAGAGCCCGTTCTGAAAATGAGCTGGAACTATAAGCAGCCGGACGAACCGCATTCCGAGGAAGTGGCAAAAGAGAACAACGGCTATGCGCTGGAAGATCTCTATGATGCCAACGGCGTGCTGGTTGCGAAAAAAGGTCAGTTGCTCAACAGCTTTGCGTTGCTGCGTGATGATGGTTCTACCTCATCGTCCTGCTGGATTTATACCGGTAGCTGGACCGAACAGGGCAACCAGATGGCCAATCGCGATAACGCCGACCCGTCAGGTCTCGGTAATACGCTGGGCTGGGCCTGGGCATGGCCGCTGAACCGTCGCGTACTGTATAACCGCGCTTCGGCGGATCCGCAGGGTAAACCGTGGGATCCAAAACGCATGCTTATCCAGTGGAACGGTACGAAGTGGACGGGGAACGATATCCCGGACTTCAACACCGCGGCACCGGGCAGTGGCACCAATCCGTTTATCATGCAGCCGGAAGGGCTGGGGCGTCTGTTTGCTATCGATAAGATGGCGGAAGGTCCGTTCCCGGAACACTACGAGCCGATGGAAACGCCGCTGGGTACTAACCCGCTGCACCCGAATGTGATCTCCAACCCGGCAGCACGTCTGTACGAAGCGGATAAACTCCGTATGGGCACGAAACAGGACTTCCCGTACGTCGGGACGACCTATCGTCTGACCGAACATTTCCATACCTGGACCAAGCACGCATTACTGAATGCGATTGCCCAGCCAGAGCAGTTTGTGGAAATCAGCGAAACGCTAGCGGCAGCGAAAGGGATCAACAACGGCGATCACGTGAAAGTCAGCAGCAAACGTGGATTTATTCGCGCAGTTGCCGTGGTCACTCGTCGTCTGCGTACCCTGAACGTCAACGGTCAGCAGGTTGAAACGGTTGGGATCCCAATCCACTGGGGCTTTGAAGGAGTCGCGCGTAAAGGCTTTATCGCCAACACCCTGACGCCGAATGTCGGTGATGCAAACTCGCAAACGCCGGAATACAAAGCGTTTTTAGTTAACATCGAGAAGGCGTAAGGGAGGCGAACATATGTCTATGGAAACGCAGGACATCATCAAACGGTCCGCAACAAACTCCATCACGCCGCCGCCTCAGGCCCGTGATTACAAAGCAGAAGTCGCGAAGCTGATCGACGTTTCCACCTGTATAGGTTGTAAGGCCTGTCAGGTGGCATGCTCAGAGTGGAACGATATCCGCGATGAAGTTGGCCACTGCGTCGGGGTGTATGACAACCCCGCCGATCTCAGCGCCAAGTCCTGGACGGTGATGCGGTTTACCGAAACCGAACAGAACGGCAAGCTGGAGTGGTTGATTCGTAAAGACGGCTGTATGCACTGTGAAGATCCGGGCTGCCTGAAGGCGTGCCCGTCTGCCGGGGCCATCATCCAGTACGCCAACGGGATTGTCGATTTCCAGTCAGAGCACTGCATCGGCTGCGGCTACTGTATTGCCGGGTGTCCATTTAATATTCCGCGCCTCAATAAAGAGGATAACCGCGTGTATAAATGTACGCTGTGTGTGGACCGAGTCAGCGTCGGGCAGGAACCTGCCTGCGTGAAAACGTGTCCGACCGGGGCAATACATTTCGGCACCAAGCAGGAAATGCTGGAAATGGGCGAACAGCGTGTGGCAAAACTGAAAGCACGCGGTTTTGAACATGCCGGTCTTTACAACCCGGAAGGTGTGGGCGGCACGCACGTCATGTACGTTCTGCATCATGCCAACCAGCCTGAACTGTATCACGGTCTGCCAAAAGACCCGCAGATAGATACCTCTATCAATCTGTGGAAAGGGGCGCTGAAGCCGCTGGCCGCTGCCGGATTTATCGCCACCTTCGCCGGACTGATTTACCACTACATTGGTATTGGTCCGAATAAGGAAGTGGACGACGACGAGGAGGATCATCATGAGTAAGTCGAAAATGATTGTGCGCACGAAATTTATCGACCGCGCCTGTCACTGGACGGTGGTGATCTGCTTCTTCCTGGTAGCGCTGTCGGGGATTTCATTTTTCTTCCCGACTCTGCAATGGCTGACGCAAACCTTCGGTACGCCGCAGATGGGACGCATTTTGCATCCGTTCTTCGGCATACTGATCTTCGTGGCGCTGATGTTCATGTTTGTACGCTTTGTGCACCACAACATCCCGGATAAGAAAGATATTCCGTGGCTGAAAAACATTGTGGAAGTACTGAAAGGCAATGAACACAAAGTGGCGGATGTGGGCAAATACAACGCCGGGCAGAAAATGATGTTCTGGTCGATTATGAGCATGATTTTCGTGCTGCTGATTACCGGTATCATTATCTGGCGTCCGTACTTTGCGCAGTTCTTCCCGATGCAGGTCGTGCGCTATAGCCTGCTGATCCATGCGGCTGCGGGGATTATCCTGATGCACGCCATCCTCATCCATATGTATATGGCATTCTGGGTGAAAGGATCGATTAAAGGCATGGTTGAAGGGAAAGTGAGCCGTCGCTGGGCGAAGAAACATCACCCGCGTTGGTATCGCGAAGTTGAAAGACAAGAAGCGAAAAAAGAGAGCGAGGAGGGGGTTAACTAATCCCTGATGTTCCCTCTACGCAATGGCGCTACATTGGTAGCGCCATTTTTTTGCCAAAAAAACGTCATGTTTCTGTCATCTGCTGAACGTAAGGTGTTGTCTTTCCGATAATAGAAGAGTTACAAGACAATGCATCTGGTGAAAAAATTACTCGCAGTCAGCGTGTTTCTTTGTGCTTCAGCTCAGGCGCAGAACATCCTCGAATTTCCTCAGACGGAGAACAACCCGGAAGAGTTTTATGCCGTAACCGAAATCCCGGCAGGCGGAATGATTAAATATGAAACCGACGCCAAAACCGGTTTTATCGTTGCCGATCGCTTCCAGTCAATGCCGGTTGCCTATCCCGCCAACTACGGTTCACTCACCCAGTCTTTAGCCGGTGACGGCGACCCGCTGGATGTCATTTTTTATACCCGTGCGCCGCTTGCTCCGGGAACGTTGATTAAGCTGCGCGCTATTGGCGTACTGAAGATGATCGACGGCGGTGAAAAGGACGACAAAATTGTCGCTGTTCCGGCCAGTAAAATTGACCCCACTTATGACGACATCAAAGAGTTAAGCGATCTGCCCAAGATTGAAGTTCAACGTCTGGAATCTTTCTTCCGCGTATACAAAGATCTGCCGGGAGGGCGCAAGAAGGTCGAATTAAACGGTTTCAATGATGCCGCTACGGCAAAGCAAGAGATCAAACAGGCCTGGGATGCCTGGAAAGAGAAAAAACCGCAGCAATAACGCATTGCCGGATGGCGCTTGCGCTTATCCGGCCTACGTTTTTGTAGGCCCGGTAAGCGTCACGCCACCGGGCGTTGCTATCAGAGTTTCGCCGTTATCTCCTCTATCTCCTTGCGCCATTGCGCCTGTAACAACGGTTTTTGATGTTTCGGCTTGCGGGCGAGATCGTCGGCCAGACGCTGCTCAAGATCGAGAAGTTGTTCCAGTAATCTATCGCTGTCACCGCTTATTTCAGTTTTCTCTACGACCGCCGTTTTGGGAACGGTTATCTCCGCAGACGTTTCCCGAATACGCGCATTGACCGCCTCCAGATCGTGCCATTCACTGAGTTCGCCATTGTCGATTAACCAGAACCGATTACAGCTTTGGCTGATAAGCTGCCGGTCGTGACTGACCAGCAACACGCCGCCGTTATAGCTTTGTAGCGTTTCTGCCAGCGCCTCTTTGCCTTCCATATCCAGATGGTTGGTCGGTTCATCGAGCATCAGCAGACTGTAGCGTGCAAGCGTCAGCCCCACAAACAGTAGCCGGGAGCGCTCACCGCCGCTTAATGTACTGACCCGCTGCGCATGACGAACCCACGGAAATCCCGCGCTAATCAGCGCCATCTTGCGAATCTCTGGCTCCGGGGCAAACGCTTCCAGCGCGTCAAACAATGAATCGTTATCGGCAAGCTGATGCAGCGTCTGGTCGTAATAACCCAGCGTAACGCGCGGGTGTAACACCAGTGAAGTTGATGCTATCTGTGCCTGGAACTGTTGCCAGATAAGCCTTAACAGCGATGATTTCCCGCAACCGTTACGCCCGACAATCGCCACGCGATCGCCGCTTTTTAACCGGATACCGGCAATGGAAAACAGTGTATCTGCACCAGGAGCAGGGGCTACAGACAGATTGGTCATCTCCAGCAAACGATCTGCACGCAGGGCATCACCCTGCAATGTTAGTGTCCACTGACTTCCTGACGTCACTTCTGTTTGTACCTCTTTCAGGCGCTGTGCCTGTTTTTCCATCTGCTTGGCCTTGCGGGAGAGATCTTCGTTGTCGTAGACCCGCCCCCAGGTTGCCAGCCGTTTGGCGCTGGCAGTCACCCGGTCTATTTCTTTTTGCTCAGCCTTGTGGCGCAGAGCATCGCTGACATCTCTTTCTGCCAGAGCCTTACGCGCTGCACTACAGGGTAGATCAAACGCATGGAGGGTGCGATCGCGCAAGATCCAGGTTCCGTGAGTCACCGCATCCAGCAGTTGCGGGTCGTGGGAGACCACCACAAAACTGCCAGACCAGTTCTGTAAGAACTGCTCAAGCCACAGTAATGTAGGCAAATCCAGGTGGTTACCCGGCTCATCCAGCAGCAGCAGGTCAGGATTACGCATCAGTGCCCGCGCTAATAGCAAGCGCGTGTGCTGGCCACCGCTCAACGTTTGCGCTGTAAGAGATAAATTCTCTGGCGTAAAACCCATTTCGGCAAGCAGTGCTTCAACTCGCCACTGCTGAGCTGCGCGTTCATGCTCGGGAAATTGAGCGAGAACGGCTTCCTGCAGCGTAAGAGGCAGTATATCGTCAGGTAGATGTTGTTCTACACGCGCGAGATGGCAGTGATTCGCCTGCGCGATTGCCCCACTGGTGGGCGAGATCGTGCCATCGAGCAGTTTTAACAGCGTGCTTTTGCCGCAGCCGTTGTAACCGATAAGCCCGATGCGGTCGCCTTTTTTCAGGGTAAAGGAAAGATCGTCGAATAGCGTGCCGAATGCCGTATCAACGTGTAAGGATTGTGCGGTTAGTAATGTGCTCATTGTTGCTTACTCAAGAGTTACAGGCGCAAAAACGCCTCGTCAAACATCGCTGACGATAACCCGGTAAGCCCGAGAGAAGGGGATTTAGAAGTTAGCTTCGCTCAAGCAGAAGTTATCGCAGCACGATACCGATAACGCTTGAGCACTGGCGATCGCCAAAAGCATGTGAAACGATAAAACGTTCACAGTACAGCATAAGTATCCTCCTTTTGTTTTTCAGAATGTTAATCGGTGGTGAAAGTGTAATCGTAAGTTGCGCAAAAGCGCAAGTGTTGAACGCCCGGCAGCAGTTTGCCGCCGGGCAAAGCGTCAGATAGAGGTACGACGGTAGTCGCGATATTCTGCTTGCCAGAAATTATCGTCAATCGCCTGTTGCAGCGCTTCGGCGGAGGTTTTCACCGCCACACCTTGCTGCTGCGCCATTTTACCGACGGCAAAGGCAATGGCGCGAGAAACGGTCTGAATATCTTTCAGTTCCGGTAGCACCAGGCCTTCGCCGTTGAGCACCAACGGTGAATACTGTGCCAGCGTTTCACTCGCCGACATCAGCATTTCATCAGTGATGCGCGACGCGCCAGACGCAATCACACCCAGACCAATACCCGGGAAGATATAGGCGTTGTTACACTGGGCGATTGGGTAAATTTTATCTTTCCACAGTACTGGTGCGAACGGACTACCGGTCGCAACCAGCGCGTTACCTTCGGTCCAGGCGATAATATCCTGTGGCGTAGCTTCAACACGGGAAGTGGGGTTAGACAACGGCATGACGATCGGACGCGGACAATGCTTGTGCATTTCGCGGATGATCTCTTCGGTAAACAGGCCGGTTTGTCCGGAAACGCCGATCAGGATGTCAGGTTTAACGTTGCGGACCACGTCGAGCAACGACAGCACATCTTCTTGTGTATCCCAGTGCTGGAGATTTTCGCGTTTTTGCACCAGTTTGGTCTGGAAGGAGAGCAGGTTCGGCATTTTGTCTGTTAACAGGCCGAAGCGATCGACCATGAATACGCGTTGACGCGCCGCTTCTTCGCTTAAACCTTCACGCTGGATCTGCGCAATGATCTGCTCGGCAATCCCGCAACCGGCGGAACCCGCACCGAGGAAGACGATGTTCTGTTCGCTCAACTGGCTACCGGCCGCGCGGCTAGCCGCAATCAGCGTACCGACGGTAACCGCCGCGGTGCCCTGAATATCGTCGTTAAACGAGCAAATTTCATCACGATAACGGGTCAGCAGCGGCATGGCGTTTTTCTGGGCGAAATCTTCAAACTGCAACAGCACGTCCGGCCAGCGATGCTTCACGGCCTGGATGAATTCATCAACGAATTCGTAGTATTCATCATCAGTGATACGCGGATTGCGCCAGCCCATATACAGCGGATCGTTCAGCAGTTGCTGGTTGTTGGTCCCCACGTCCAGTACCACCGGAAGAGTATAGGCCGGGCTAATTCCGCCACATGCGGTATACAGCGACAGTTTACCGATTGGAATGCCCATCCCGCCGATCCCCTGATCGCCAAGACCTAAAATACGTTCGCCATCGGTGACAACGATGACCTTGATATTGTGGTTAGGGACGTTTTGCAGGATATCGTCCATATTGTGGCGGTTCTGATAAGAGATAAACACGCCGCGCGCACGACGATAAATCTCAGAGAAACGCTCACAGGCCGCGCCGACCGTTGGGGTATAGATAACTGGCATCATCTCATCCAGGTGATTATGCACCAGTCGGTAAAACAGGGTTTCGTTGGTGTCCTGGATGTTGCGCAGGTAAATATGTTTGTCGATTTCGGTTTTGAATCCCTGATATTGGATCCAGGCGCGTTCAGCCTGTTCCTCAATCGTCTCGACCACTTCCGGCAGTAACCCCAGCAGGTTGAAGTTACGGCGTTCTTCCACACTGAAGGCGCTCCCTTTATTCAGTAAAGGGAATTCCAGCAGTACCGGACCAGCGTAGGGGATGTAAAGGGAACGCAGTTTTTTGGTTTCGTTTTCCATGTCACTCACTCTTTTTTGAATAACCGTCCCTGGCGCTCTTTATGATCGTATGTAGCCTGTCCGCCAGGGAAACGGGCGAAGTATAAAGCATTGTGAATGGGTTAAGGGGTTTTATAAGCAAAAACACCACTGCGGTTGCAATGGTGTTTATCTCGTTACTCAGTCAGACGTGCGAAAGGCTACTTGCCGTCAGTGCGGCGCTTTCTTCCAGTAGGATTATTGACCACATTGGTTTTGTCACCTTCGGTCACGATTTTACGTTGATTTGAGATTTTGTGGTCCAGTCCGAGAATATGACGGGCCTGACGGTTCGATTTCATTCTAACTCCTTAATCCTGTTACTGGTTTCAAGGGCGAGCCCGTATGAGAACGGACGAAATACAACCTGATTTAAAGCCGATGTTCAACATAACGGCTTTCTGGATGGTCGGTCATTTTATCTGAAAGGTCAATGCTTAAGCGGCAAATGAGAACTATCCCGTATGTAACATGCTTTTTCCCGGGCGTCCTATACTAGTAACTCCGACGACAACACAGGAGAGCGGTAATGACTATCCATAAGAAAGGTCAGGCACACTGGGAAGGCGACATTAAGCGCGGCAAAGGCACTGTGTCGACCGAAAGTGGCGTGTTGAATCAGCAACCGTATGGGTTTAATACACGGTTTGAAGGTGAGAAAGGCACCAATCCTGAAGAATTGATTGGCGCGGCCCATGCAGCCTGTTTCTCGATGGCGCTTTCGCTGATGCTGGGCGAAGCGGGGTTTACCCCAGATGCCATTGATACCACTGCCGATGTTTCTCTGGATAAAGTAGATGCCGGGTTTGCGATCACTAAAGTCGCGTTGCATAGCCAGGTGAGCGTGCCGGGGATAGACGCCGCCACGTTTGACGGCATCATCCAGAAAGCAAAAGCCGGATGCCCGGTATCTCAGGTTCTGAAAGCGGAAATAACGCTGGATTATCAGCTGAAGTCTTAATCGTGGCGTGCCGGATGCGACTGTGTCTTATCCGGCCTACAACGTATAAGGATATGGTGCCGGATGTAAGTCGGTCTTATCCGGCACCTGATGATGTTATTGCGCTACCCAACCGCCATCCATATTCCACGCCACGCCGCGCACCTGCGCCGCACCGTCTGAACATAAGAATAACGCAAGATTCCCTAACTGCTCTGGGGTAACGAATTCACGCGACGGCTGCTTTTCCGCCAGCAGGGCATCACGCGCGGCCTCAGGCTCTGCGCCTTCGGCAATACGCTTATCGATCTGTTGCTGAACCAGCGGCGTGAGCACCCAGCCGGGACACAGCGCATTGCAGGTGACACCCGTCTGCGCGGTTTCCAGCGCGATGGTCTTGGTGAATCCCACCACACCATGCTTCGCCGCTACGTAGGCAGATTTCTCTTTTGAAGCCACCATGCCGTGAACAGAAGCGATATTAATGATGCGACCCCAGTTACGCTCGCGCATACCAGGAAGCGCCAGACGCGTGGTGTGAAAAACGGAAGAGAGGTTAATAGCGATAATCGCGTTCCATTTATCAACCGGGAAGGTTTCCACCGGGGATACATGCTGGATCCCTGCATTGTTGATAAGAATATCCACACCGCCAAATTCGCTCTCGGCATAGCGCATCATGTCGGCAATTTGCGCTTCATCGCTCAGATCCGCGCCATGATAGCCTGGTGTTTTGCCATACTGCGCCACGGCGTCTTTGGCTGCTTCAACATCGCCAAACCCGTTAAGGATCAGGGTGGCGCCAGCTTGCGCCAGCACCTGTGCGATACCTAATCCGATACCGCTGGTCGAGCCGGTAACCAGAGCGGTTTTTCCCGTTAAGTTCATGATGATTCTCCTTAAACAATTCCGGTGGTGTAGAAGACGCCGATGACAAACAGTACGGCCAGACTTTTAATGACGGTAATAGCGAAAATTCCCCCATACGCCTGACGATGGCTGAGACCGGTGATAGCCAATAAGGTAATGACCGCGCCGTTATGCGGCAGGGTGTCCATACCGCCGCTTGCCATAGACGCCACGCGGTGGAAGACTTCAAGTGGGATATTGGCAGCGTGAGCGGCCGCGATAAAGGTGTCAGACATGGCGGCAAGGGCAATACTCATCCCGCCAGACGCCGAACCGGTGATCCCGGCGAGCGTAGTGATACTGATAGCTTCATTGAGCAGCGGGTCAGGAATAGCCGCCAGTGCTTTTGACAGTACAAGGAAACCTGGCAGGGCGGCGATCACTGCGCCAAAACCGTACTCTGACGCGGTGTTCATCGCCGCGAGGATCGCGCCGCCAACCGCCGTTCTGCTGCCTTCCGCCAGGCGACCTTTTATGTTGCGGTAGCCGAAGAGCACCACCAGCAGGATCCCAGAAATCAGCGCCGCTTCCACTGCCCAGATAGCGGTGATTTTACCGACTTCGGTGGTAATCGGCTTGGCAAGGCCCGGAAGTTCAAGCTGATGCGTGGCGCCATACCATTGTGGGATCCAGCGGGTAAACAGCAGGTTAAATACCCCAACCAGGATCAGCGGAGAGATCGCGATGATCGGGTTCGGCAGATTAATGTTATCCGGAGTTTCCGGCTCGTTTAACAGTTCAGTGCCATAACCCTCATTCTTAGCCTGTGCTTTACGACGCTGACGTTCGAGATAAACCAGCCCAACAACGATGATAAATACGGAACCTATCAAACCCAGCCACGGCGCGGCCCAGGCGTTGGTACCGAAGAAACTGGTCGGAATAATGTTCTGGATCTGCGGTGTGCCTGGCAGGGCATCCATGGTGAAGGAGAAGGCACCCAGCGCAACGGTTGCCGGGATCAGGCGTTTAGGAATATTGCTCTGACGGAACAGTTCGGCCGCGAACGGATACACTGCAAACGCCACTACGAACAGCGATACGCCGCCGTAGGTCAACAGCGCGCATACCAGCACAATCACCGGGATGGCATGACGACGACCGAGGATGTTGATAGCGGCGGCAACAATGGAACGTGAAAATCCAGATAACTCGATTAACTTGCCAAACACTGCCCCCAGCAGGAACACCGGGAAGTACAGCTTCACAAAACCGACCATTTTTTCCATAAACAGGCCGGTGAAGGCAGGGCCGACGGCGCTGGGTTCGGTAAGCAATACAGCACCTAATGCCGCGATGGGGGCAAACAGAATGACGCTGTATCCGCGATAGGCTGCCAGCATCAGCAGGCCCAGCGCTGCCAGGGCGATTAATACACTCATCATGACTCCTTATTATTATATTGGGGTACAGAAAGAGACGTTATGGTTTCAGGGCAAAACGCAGCTGATGCTCTCTGCGTTGCTGGATGTACTCCTTGCGCGAATCATCCCAGCGATAAAATCCCTGACCGCTGCGTAAACCGGTATCACCGTTGGCAACCTTGTCAGCGACCAGCGACATCATGTCGCTGCCGGTTGCCAGTTCCGGAAGCAGATGCCGACAAATGTCCTGCACCGTAGAAAGTCCGGTCATATCAGCAGCCTCCAGCGGACCGACCATTGCATAGCGACGTCCGAGCGAGGCGCGCATCACCTGATCAACCACTTCTGCGCTGGCGATGCCGCTTTTAACGATATGTAGCGCTTCGCGTAGCAGGGCAAACTGTAGTCGGTTGCCGACAAACCCTGGGGCAGCGCGGTCGAGCACCACCGCCTCAAGTTGCATCGCGATCAGCATTTGTTGTAATTCATGGAGATATTCCGGCTTTGTTGCGGTGCCAGGCACAATTTCGACCAGCGGAATAAAATGAGGCGGGTGCCAGAAATGGGCTATCAGCAACCGTTCAGGATGGGCGAGCTTTTCTGCCAGCGCATCCGGCGGTAGGCCGCTGGTATTACTGGCAATAACGGCTTCAGGCGCGATCAGATCTTCCAGTTGCGCATACAGTGCGTGCTTGAGTTCGAGCCGCTCCGGGATCGCTTCAATCAGTAACCGGCATGCGGCAATATCCTGTAGCGAGGTCGTGCCGTGCAGGCGAGACACGACCGTCGTTTTTTCACCAATGGCAAATTGGTCGGTGGCTATCAGCTCATCCAGGATACCGCCGGCAACTCCGCTTATTTCTGCAATTCGGCTGCTATCGGTATCGTATAACCAGACATCGTGACCATAACGGGCGAAGTGGGTAGCAATGCCGACGCCCATTAAACCCGCCCCCAGGACGCAGATAGGTTTACTATGCATGAGATACCTCCTGTGAACGCTCTACTGCCAGCGCCACACCTTGACCGCCGCCCACGCACAACGTAGCCAGCCCTTTTGCGGCGTTGCTGCGAGCCATTTCGTGCAGCAGTGTTACCAGAATCCGGCAACCTGAGGCGCCAATCGGGTGCCCTAGCGCAATTGCGCCTCCGTTCACGTTCACCCGGTTGCTGTCCCAGTTCAGGGATTCGCCAACCGCCAGCGCTTGTGCGGCAAATGCTTCGTTGGCTTCGATAAGATCCACGTCATTCAGCGTCCAGCCAGCACGCTTCAGGCACTGGAGTGATGCTTCTACCGGCCCAATGCCCATAATGGCGGGATCGACGCCAGAAACCGCGTAGCCTGCCACCCGGGCAAGCACCGGCAAATTGAGTTCTGCGGCTTTGGCTGCGCTCATCAACATCACCGCGGCGGCACCATCATTGATGGATGATGCATTCCCGGCGGTCACCGTGCCGTTACCCGGACGAAATGCCGGTTTAAGCTGCGCCAGTTTGTCGGCCTGAGTATCCGGGCGAGGCTGTTCGTCACGGTCCACCACACGTGGCGGCTTTTTGCCCTGTGGGACGCTAACCGGCGTGATTTCCGCGCTAAAACGACCCGCTTCAATGGCGGCGGCGGCTTTTTGCTGGGAGCGCAGGGCAAAAGCATCCTGCTGCTCACGGCTGATAACAAACTTATCCGCCAGATTTTCGGCGGTAATTCCCATGTGATAGTCGTTGAACGCATCCCACAGACCGTCATGCACCACGCTGTCTTTCATGCTGGCATGACCCAACCGCAGACCGGCCCGCGCCCCGTCGAGAAAATAGGGCGCATTACTCATGCTCTCCTGGCCTCCGGCAATCACGATTTGCGCATCGCCACAGCGAATCGCCTGTACCGCCTGATGCACCGCCTTCAGACCCGAACCACACACCAAGTTGATGGTTAACGCGGGCGTGGTGACCGGCAGTCCTGCCCGTAACGCCGTTTGTCTGGCCGGATTCTGACCGCAGCCCGCAGTCAGAACCTGACCTAAAATCACTTCATCAATTTGCTCAGGCGCCACAGCCGTTTTTTCCAGCAGCGAACGGACTACCGCTGTACCTAACTCCACAGCGGAAAGTGGTGCCAGCGCACCATGAAAACTGCCAATCGGGGTGCGCGTTGCCGCGACAATGACAACATCCTGCATGGTCAGCTCCTCAGTTAAATTGCATTTCGGGGACAGTTTCGGGAACGATCAGCTTGCCTGCGGTTCTGGCGACAATCTCATCCACGCTAATGCCCGGTGCGCGTTCACGCAGAATGAACGCACCGTCGGCAATTTCCAGCAGAGCCAGGTCGGTAAGCACGCGTTTGATGCAGGCCACGCCGGTCAGCGGCAGGGTGCAGGCGGGAAGCAATTTGGACTCACCGCTTTTGGAAGCATGGGTCATTACCACGATGATGTTGTCG
The DNA here is from genome assembly GCF_030332425.1 of Citrobacter sp. Cpo142. NCBI lineage: Bacteria > Pseudomonadati > Pseudomonadota > Gammaproteobacteria > Enterobacterales > Enterobacteriaceae > Citrobacter > Citrobacter sp. Cpo142. The sequence goes on along the minus strand of NZ_JAOWHW010000109.1, from coordinate 288,331 downwards.
GCTCCGGCAACCAGATCCATCGCGCCGCCCATGCCTTTCACCATTTTTCCGGGGATCATCCATGAGGCGATATTGCCGTTAACATCGACTTCAAACGCACCGAGCACCGTCAGATCAACGTGGCCGCCGCGGATCATGGCGAAGGATTGCGCAGAGTCGAAAATCGCCGCGCCTTTGCGCGCTGTCACGGTCTGTTTCCCGGCGTTGATCATGTCGGCATCAATTTCGTCTTCTGTGGGAAACGGGCCCATCCCCAGCAAACCGTTCTCTGATTGCAGCATCACGTCCATGCCATCAGGGATGTAGTTCGCCACCAGCGTGGGAATGCCGATCCCAAGGTTGACGTAATACCCGTCGCGCAGCTCGCGGGCGACGCGCATCGCCATTTGTTCACGCGTTAACATGGTCAGGCTCCTTTCTGGCGCAGGGTGCGTTGTTCAATACGTTTTTCAAACTGCCCCTGAATAATGCGGTTAACGAAAATTCCAGGAGTGTGAATCGCAGCAGGATCCAGTTCTCCGGGAGGGACAATCTCTTCGACTTCCACGACGGTAATGCGCCCGGCGGCGGCCATCAGCGGATTAAAGTTCTGTGCGGTGTGGCGATAGATGACGTTGCCGTACCAGTCGGCTTTCCAGCCTTTAACTAATGCAAAATCGCCGGTTATCGCCTGCTCCAGGATGTAAGGGCGTCCGGCAAACTCGCGAACCTCTTTCCCTTCCGCCACGGGGGTTCCATATCCGGTCGCGGTAAAGAATGCCGGGATCCCCGCGCCGCCCGCGCGCAACTGCTCTGCCAGCGTACCCTGTGGCGTTAGGATGGCTTCCAGTTCGCCGCTAAGCACCTGTTTCTCAAACAGGGCGTTTTCCCCTACATAGGACGCGACCACTTTGCGCACCTGACGCGTTTCCAGCAGCACGCCAAGACCAAAGCCATCCACACCACAGTTGTTAGACACAACGGTAAGTCCCTGAACCTCCCGGCGGCGAACTTCAGCAATCAGGTTCTCAGGGATCCCACATAAGCCAAAACCGCCCGCCAGCAGCGTCATGTTGTCGGTCAGTCCTTCCAGCGCCTCTTGATAAGTGGCAACACGTTTATCCAGTCCAGCCATACACTTGCCTCCCAAGTTGTCCTTGCCGACATCATTGGGGGTGAAAAATGATTTGTTAATTTTAAATTTGTGACTCACTCATTGGGTTTTTTTATCAATTTAATGTTAATTAAAGGTATTCAACAAGTTAAGGGAATGCGAAATGGGAATGAGCATCAAACAGTTACGCGCGTTTTTAGCGGTAGCTCACACTCTGAATTTTGCTCATGCCAGCGAAAGACTGAATATGTCGCAACCCGCGTTAAGCCTGGCGATTAAAGGACTGGAGGATTCGCTGGGTGGGGCGTTACTGTTAAGAACGACCCGCAAAGTGACCCTGACGCAGGAGGGAGAAACGCTGCTGAATATGGGGCGACAGCTGCTGGCGGACTGGGAGAATACGGAAGAAGCCATGCGCCAGCGCTTTACGCTGCAGCGCGGTAAAATATCGATCGCCGCCATGCCCTCATTTGCCGCTAACGTCCTGCCATCGGTACTGAAAACATTTCGTGATTCTTATTCCGGTATCAACGTAACGGTTCATGATGTGATCAATGAACACGTGATTGAAATGGTCAGTGAAGGGCGGGTCGAGATGGGCATAGCCTTCGAGCCGGACTATTCGGGACATCTGCATTTCACGCCGCTCGGTGTGGATCGTTTTATCGCCATTGTGCCGCCAACCTGTCGACTGGCAGACAGGGATCGTATTGCGTGGCGCGAACTGCTGACGCTGGATTTTATCACCCTGCAACGCCCGTCCGCCGTGCGGCTGATGCTGGAAGAACAACTGGTGCAAAGCGGACATACGCTGGAAGTGGCGCTGGAGAGCCACCAGTTGGTAACCGTTGGCCGCCTGGTGGCTAACGGCCTGGGCGGTAGCGCCGTACCTGCACTATGCCGCACGCAAATGACAGAGTTAGGCGCAACCTGTATCGATCTGGATACGCCGGTGATCCAGCGTCGGATCGGGGTTTTGCGTTCGGCGCATCATAAATTATCTACCGCTTCCGAGGTGCTGGTGGATTCACTGAAAAAGGCGTATCGCACCTGACTTTTCTCAACGGCTCTGGTCATGTAACCGCCCGCCAGCAGCGAACGTCACAGCCGGTATCACCCTTCAGCAATGCCTGTTTTTTCTCACAACCGTGGGTTGCCAATGGACATCTGTCACGGAAAAAGCAGCCCTGGGGCAACGTTCGGTTTCCCGGTAGCTCAGTCTTACGTAACACCAAATCTTCCGCCAGCGGTGCGCCCGTTTTAGGGACCGAGTCCAGCAATAATCGTGTGTACGGATGGGCGGGGTGAGTGAGAACCTGTTGGGCATCGCCCAGCTCAACAATTTGCCCGAGATACATCACCGCCACACGGTCGCTCATATGGCGGACCACCGACACGTTGTGCGATATCAGCACGTAAGTCAGATTTCTGCGCGCCTGCAATGACACCAGCAGATTAAGAATTTGCGCCTGCACGGAGATATCCAGTGCTGAAGTTGGCTCATCAAGGACGATAACATCCGGCTCTGACGATAGCGCCCGGGCAATAGCAATACGTTGGCGCTGTCCACCGGAAAACGCGTGCGGCAAGCGGTCGAGATATTCAGGACGAATCCCCACCTGCCGTGCCAAATCCTCGGCAAGCATGCGTCGTTCACGCTCCGGACTCCGTTTTTGGATCCACACCGGTTCGGTAATTATCCGCCACACCGGTAAGCGCGGATCCAGCGATGAAAGAGGGTCCTGAAAGACCATTTGCATACCGTTATGCTGTTTTTCACCACGGCGAGAATAGCTTCCCTGGCTGGGTTTCAACATGCCCATCAGCAGTTGCGCCAGCGTACTTTTTCCACAGCCGGATTCGCCAACAATCCCCAGCGTTTCACCCTGGTGAATCTGTAAATCCAGACCGTTGAGCGCATGCACCCGTTCCGTAACCTTGCCAAGCCAGTTTTTACGCGCAGGAAAGTTGACATGAACATCCTGCAGCGCCAGTAAATAATCAGACATGTGTTGTCTCCAGTTGCGGATACCAGCAGGCAGATTGTTGATCCGCGCCTCCCTGACTACTTAACGCAGGCATCTCTTCACAACGAGGACCAGCGGCAAAGCAGCGTTCGCGAAACGCGCATCCGGCAGGTAAGCAGGTTAGGTTCGGCACGGTGCCGGGAATGGCGGGCAGCAATGCGCGCGGTTCGCCGTGTTCCGGTGCACATTTCAGCAAGCCAATGGAATAGGGGTGCGTCGGACGTTGAATAACGGTTTGCGCCGGGCCACTCTCAATCACGCTCCCGGCATACATGACATACAACCGGTCGCATAACTGTGAAACCACCGCCATATCATGGCTGATAAATAACACCGCTGTTCCGCTGGCGCGCGCTTTTAACTTCAGCAAACGCAGCACCTGCAGTTGCACCGTGACGTCCAGAGCAGTGGTCGGTTCATCGGCAATGATAAGCTCCGGCTCGCACGAAAAGGCCAGCGCAATCATCACGCGTTGGCGCATACCGCCGGAAAGCTCAAACGGAAATCGTTTCATGACCTCCGGCGCGTCCGGGATTTGCATCTCTTCGAGTAGAGCAACGGCTTTCTGGCGGGCATCCGTTCGGCTTAACGCCTGATGATGGCGGATCACCTCCACCATTTGCTGGCCGATACGGCGGGTCGGATTCAGTGCCGTCATGGGCTCCTGAAAGATCATCGCGACGCGTGCGCCGCGCCATTGGCGCATTTGTTTCTCACTGGCGTTGAGCACATCTTCACCCAGCAGCGAAACGCGTCCCTGGTGAATACGATAGCTTCCCTCCGGTAGCAGACGCATGGTGAGCATGGCGGTCACGGACTTACCGGAACCAGATTCACCCACCACACCAACAATTTCTCCGCGGTTGATGTGCAGTGATACATGGTTCAGCGCATGCACGTCAGCTTTATAGCCGGGGAAACTCAGATGCAAATCTTCGATTTCCAGTACGGGTTGTGTCATGACTGTTTTCCTCCGGCTTTCGGATCAAGCAGATCGCGAATACCATCGCCAAAGAGATTAAAGCCCACGGCGGTAATCAGAATGGCGGCGCCGGGAAAAGCACAATACCACCACTGATCAAGCACGTAATTGCGGCCAATTGCGACCATCGCACCCCATTCAGCGCTGGGCTGCTGCGCGCCCAGACCGATAAACCCGAGCGTGGCGGCCATCAGGATCGCACTGCCGATATCCAGTGATGCCTGCACAATGAGCGGCGGCAGAGAATTGCGTAAAATGTGCCAGCTAATCAGATGCCAGCGTGAAGCGCCGTAGGTCCGGGCAGCCTGTACATAAGTAAACTGGCGCACCACTAACGTCTGGCCACGGGCGAGGCGTACATAGAAAGGGATACGGACGATTGCAATCGCCAGCATGGCGTTAAACAGGCTGGGGCCCAGCGCGGCGGCCAACGCCATCGTCAGCACCAGCGAAGGGATGGACAGCATAATGTCCATCATCCGCATAATTATCGCGTCGGCACGCCCGCCCATGACACCCGATAAGCAACCCAGCAGTGAGCCCAATCCCCCGGCGATCCCCACTACCACCAGACCCGCAACGACAGATTGCTGACTTCCTACCAAGACGCGGCTGAACAGATCGCGACCGACTTCATCGGTTCCAAACCAGTGAGCGGCTGACGGGGGCAGCAGGCGCGCACTCAAATTGATGGCATTCGGATCGTGGGGTGTTATCCACGGCGACAGCACCATCAGCAGCAGTATCAATACGATAATGACCCCGCCAACCAGCGTCAGCGGGCTACTTTTCATCATCCAGAACAGTTTGGCCCAGTCCGTGCGGCGGCGTGCAGTCTGAGGGGCGGTCGGTGTTTCTTGAGTGAGCATCATTCAGCACCTCCACGTCCAATTCGAGGGTCTACCCACAGATAGAGTAAATCCACCACCAGGTTGACCAGCACATAGGCAAACGAGACCACCACCGCAAATCCCATTACCGCCGGGAAGTCGAGTGCCTGAATTGAGGTCACCACCCAGGCGCCCATGCCAGGCCAGGCAAAGACCGTTTCGGTCAATACCGCACCGTAGAGCAGATCGCCTAGCGCCAGGCCGAGGACGGTGATTGATGGGATAAGTGCGTTAGGCAATGCATAGCACAGCACGATGTACCAGCCCGGGAGCCCGCTGGCGCGGGCGGTACGTATGTAATCTTCACTCAGTTGCTCCAGCATGGCGGAACGAATCTGACGGGCAACGATCCCAAGATGTACAAAAGCCAATGTCAGCGATGGCAAAATCAGGTGCTGAAGCGCATTGAAAAAGACTTCGCCGTTGCCTTCCAGCAGAGCATCAATCAGGTAGAAACCGGTGACGTGAGCAGGTGGATCCAGCCAGTCGTCTAAACGCCCACCGCCTGGTAAAATTTGCAGATGACCGTAAAACAGCACGATAACCCCCAGCCCCAGCCAGAATGCAGGCGTGGAGATACCGGTAATTGCCATTAGCCGAACAAGGTGATCAAGCCAGCGGTTACGCCAGACCGCAGATAAAATACCCAGCGGGATACCTATCACCAGCGCCAGCAACAAAGAACAGAAAGCCAATTCAAGGGTCGCGGGGAAGAAAATGCGCAGCTCATCCAGTACCGGACGCCCGGTGCGAATGGAGGTGCCTAAATCGCCGTGAAAAATATCGCTGACATAGCGAAAAAACTGGACATACAGCGGTTGATTCAGCCCCAGCTGTTGGCGAATATTTTCGACAATTTCATCGCTGGCACGGTCACCCGCCAGCAGCCGCGCGGGGTCGCCAGGTATCAGGTGTGAAATAATAAAGGTGATTACGCAAACACCGATAACCACCAGAATAAGTCCCCAGCATCGCTGGCGTAAAATACTCCAGAACGTCATTAGCTTCCCCTTGCGGAGCCAGAGCGGCTCCGCATAAACGTGGCTTATTTACTCATGGTGGAGATATTGAAGACCTGTTCCAGCATGGGGTTGAATACAAATCCTTTGACGTCTTTGTTCATCGCCAGCTGATAGTTTTTCTGGAATAAATAGACGTAGGCCGCTTCATCAATCACGATGGTTTGCGCCTGCTGGTAGTCATTGGTTCTGGCCACCTGATCGGTCGTGGCCAGCGCGCTGCGCAGCAGTTTATCGACCACACCGTTTTCATAGAACGAACGGTTACCCGGCAAGCCTTTCTTATCTGACTCAAACCAGTAGTTCATAAACATGTACGGGTCGGCAAAATCCGGACTCCAGTTGCCAATGGCAATGTCGTAATCGCCTTTGCCCACGCGGTCGCGCATGGTGGCGTTTGCCAGTTTTTCCAGTTTCACCTTAATACCCAGTTTGCCAAGGCTTGCCTGGGTGGCGAGCGCGATAGGTTCCCAGTTAGGGTCATTATCGGAGTACAGGAAGCTCAGGCTTTCAGGTTTGGTGGCAACTTTGTCCCACGCGGCTTTGGCTTTGGCTTCATCGAAACTGTACTGCATGGCTTTATCGTCAAAACCCCACATGCCTTCAGGGATCGGGCCACGCATTTGCTTTCCGTTGCCGCTCAGGATCCCGTTGACCATGCCCTTATAATCGGTGGCCCACGAGATGGCGCGGCGTAAATCCACCTGATTAAGCGGGGCCTTACTGTTGTTGAGATACAGATAGGTCACGCGCAATGAGGGATAATCCGCCACGTTCACTTTGCCTTCCTGTTTTAAAGCGGCAAGCTGGTCAACAGGCAGCGCATCGGCAATGTCGATATCGCCACGCGACAGTTGCAGGCGACGGGAGGCACTTTCACCAATGATTTTGACTGAGACACGCTTAAATGTCGGTTTAGCCCCGGGATAATGCGGGTTCGGCACCAGTACCAGCTGTTGTCCTTTTTGCCAGCTCTTCAGCATGAAGGGACCAGAGCCTGCCGTGTTCTGCGCGAGGAATCCGCGGGCATCGTCTGTGGCATGCTCTTTTAAGATGGCCGGGTTAATGATTGAGGCACCGTCATTTGCCAGCGTATACAGAAACGGGGCAAACGGCTGGCTGAGGGTAAATTTCACCGTGTTGTTATCAATGACGTCGACCTTCAGATCTTTTGGGAAAGCCTCCGCAGGTCCCTGACCAATTTTGAGCAAACGTTCAAAGGATTGCTTTACCGCATCTGCCGTTACCGGCGTTCCGTCGGCGAATTTGGCATCGTTTTTCAGGGTAAACGTCCACTCTTTCTGATCGTCAGAGGCTTTCCAGCCGCTGGCTAAATCACCTTCAACTTCCGTGGAGCCTTTACCTCCGTCGGTTTTGTACTGAACCAACCGCTGGTAAGAAGGATAGGTAACCGTCCAGTCGTTGTTATCGATGGTCACGGCGGGGTCGAGCGTCTGCGGATCGGCGGCTTTACCAATCACCAACATATCTTTGGGAACGGCAGCCTGTGCGGCGGGCAGGGCAAACGCTAACGCAACGGCTATCAGAGCGGGGCGGAAAAACGCGTTTAACGCAGGTGTAGTCTTCATAACCAGGCTCCAGAATTAAAGGGGATGTTGTGTTGTTATGGACGTGACGGTGTAACAATTTATTTGATCGTCAAGCAGCGGGTAACGGGCGGCATCAGGTAATTCAAAATGCCACCATTCACTGTTAATACCGACAAAACCACCGCCAAACATAATGGCATTGAGCAGCAGGCGGTTACGCTGCGCTGCCGGAGGTACAGACGGGTGCCAGGCATGGGAACGGTCGTGCATTTCATCAAAACCGGCCCCCATATCAAGGAGATGGCCGCGATCGTCCATCAACGTAACGTCAATGGCCGTTCCGCGACTGTGATTGGAACCAATTGCGACATCGACAACATACTGCGGGTCGGGACAGGCATTCCACAGTATCGCCTGCGCCTGCTGGGGGCGATACGCGTCGTACACCACAAGCTGCAGGCCGGCCAGTTGCGCAATGCTGATGCTTTTAGCCAGCGCGGTTACCGCCTCAGTGTGCAACAGACAACGCGCTTCCCGGTAGATAGGTGCGCCGGTAATGTTGTCGGCAGTAGCGTATTTAAGATCGATATGCAGCGACGGAAATATCACCGACAGATCGACCAGTTCTGGGAGTTCTGACATAGCACGTTTCCTGTTTATTGTTCGAATTGACCAAATTGTTGTTGTAACTGGCGATTGGTTTGCAGGCGTCCTGCGAGGGCGTCACCCAGTTGCGCCACCACCGCAGAAAGTAATAAGTTGAACAGACAGCTCACAGGCGCCAGTGAGTCCCAGAAATGTCCGGTGTCGGTTTTTACCTGTAGTAAATCAATGGAATAATCCCTGGCCCATGGGCACCACACATCGGTAATGAGCGCCAGCGGAATGCAGCGCTCTGTGGCGACACGGCAATATTGTCGCGAAATAGCGGAGTAGGCGCGCATATCGGTAATAACCACGTAAGGCTGGCTGAATCCCGAGTTCAGCGACTCTACCCAACTGCCGGAAAGGCCTTCGGAGTAGCTGACTTTAGGTCGCAGGTATTCCAGGTGACTAAAAAAGGCGTTGGCGATCCCGCGGGTGGACTGGATCCCGAGGATGTACACGGCTTCCGCATGCGCCAGCTGCTGTGCAATGCGTAAAAACGTTTCGCCTTGTGCGAGCTGGTAGACGTGGGTAATAGCGTCGATCTCCAGCAACAGCGACTGATGCGCCCGATCCGGCAGGCTTTGTTGCTGGTGCCAGGAGTCCAGTCGTTCGTTCATTCCCCAGGGCTGATAGGGAACAACGGGAAGCTCACGCAGACTGGCTTTTGCATCCTCCAGGTTACGAAAGCCCAGTTTACGCAGATAACGTCCGACGGTAATGCCGCTGGTGCCGGTTGCTTTGGCGATGCCATCTGCGGTTTCAAATGGGATCTGCACAGCATGGGCTAACAGCCACCCGGCCACGCGCTTTTCGCTGGGCGTCAGCTGGCTAAAGGTTTGCTCTATGCGGGTAAATAACTCTGGTTTGGCTGTCATTACCTTCTCGCTGTTAGTTGCCTGTCAGATACCGTATTTCTGTTAGCGAATTAACAATGCAGGACGCGTGCCATGTGCGTAACAGCGGCACGTCGGCTGTTTTTGTTAAAAATAAACCGATATTAATTAACCAATGATCAACATTTGTGCAGCGTAGTTCAGTTTTGGTGCAACGGCAGAGGAAGAGGGGTATGAATCTGCTGATTTCGTCGGAACGATCACATTGTGGGCAACATTTACCCCTCAGACATAAGAATCAGTAATGGGAAATATAAATTTCAGCCATATCAATAACAGTAATCTTTATTCTTATGATGGTAGGGGTATTATTTTTCGCGAGCTACATTAACGGTGTTAAGCGCAAGTGTAGGTATTATTTATATTATAAATGGAGTACTACAATGAATAAATTCTCCCTTTCTACAGCAGGTATTCTGGTCGCAGCGCTGTTAACCAGTGTCAGCGTCAATGCAGCAACAGATAACGCTAAAACTGAAGTGACTCCAAAAGGCATGAACTGCCAGGAGTTTATTGATTTAAACCCACAAACTATGGCTCCGGTGGCCTTCTGGGTGCTCAATGAAGACGAAGACTTCAAAGGTGGTGACTACGTCGACTATAACGAAACCGTTACGACTGCAGTTCCTCTGACCGTTGAACTTTGCAAGAAACATCCGCAGAGTGAATTAAGTAAAATAAAAGACGAAATCAAAAAAGAATTATCTAAATAAGATTTAACTGTTATAAAAACCCAGCCAAAGTGCTGGGTTTTGTTATTTGTGACACTGTCACTAATTTGTTTTGCAATACTTAAGAAAACTTTATAAAGATATAAACGCCTGTGCCGATACTGGATAAAAGTTAGCCTTTTGCAGAAGGAGTTTGTATGGCCTGGTATCCTACTCGTATTTCAACGCGTTTAACCATCGGCGGCATTCTGCTGCTTGCAGTAACGAGCCTTGTTATCGTGGTGATTATGCTCTGGCGCGGTCAGCCACGCGTCGTTGAAATCAACACCGCTCTGATCGAAGAAACAGGGCAAGGTTTAACCCGTCAGTTGAGTACCGTATTGTCCCGAATTGAAGGTGAGACCGTCAGCCTGTCGCGACTGGCTGAAGTGTTGCCTAACGATGAATCACTGTACCAAAGCGTTGTTCCGCATCTTATTGGTGAAGGTAAAGACTCGATTATTACCGGCGGCGGCATCTGGCCAGAACCAGACGCCTTCACCGCAGGTGTGGAGAAAAGAAGCTTTTTCTGGGCGCGTAATGCTGAAGGAAAGCTGGTGTATTCCAATGATTATAACGTCGAAGGATCGAGTGGATACCACAATGAAAGCTGGTATCAACTGGCCAAAGGCCATTCACAAAACAGCTGTTTATGGTCTGACGTTTACCAGGATGCCAGTTCAGGCGTCAACATGGTGACATGCAGCGTGCCTTATCAACAGGCGGGCAAGTTTGCCGGTGTCGCTACCACCGATATCCGTCTGGATAACGTCGCCACTTTTATGCAGCAGCAGGGAAACAGCACCGGTGGTTACGCGTTTGTGGTAGACAAGCAGGGACAAATTCTCTATTTCCCGCAGGCCGACCTGGCAAAATATAAAACCATTAACGATTTGGCGCAAAGCGCACAGTGGCTTATCCCGGTGCAAAACGGTCTGAAATCCTTGCGCCCGGCGGATGGAGTGAAGACGATTACGCTTGCGAACGACAACGTGTTGAATACGCCATCCCGGGTAATGCTGTTCCCGATGGCGGATACCGGCTGGGTCGTGGGGCTGGTGACACCTGAATCACGCATCGTCGGTCTCGCCAAAGTGATGATGCAGGATGTTCTGGAAGTATTGATCCCTATCATGACGCTGTTGCTGGTGGGATCATGGCTGGTGGTTCGCCGACTGATTTCGCGTCTCGATGATACTCGCCAGGCACTTGATGATATTGCGCAGGGCGAAGGCGATCTTACCCGTCGTCTGGATGTTCGTGGCAAAGACGAGATTTCAGCTATCGCCGAGGCGTTTAACCTGTTCGTCGATAAAATCTCGGCCATCCTGATCACCGTCAGAAGCAGTAGCACAGTGGTAGCGAATAACGCCGTTAGCCTGGCTGACAGTAATATGGAGCTTTCATCTCGCGTCACGCAGCAGGCCGCTGCGCTGGAAGAGAGTTCGGCGGCGATGGAACAGTTAAATGCGACCGTTCATCAAAACGCCAGTAATACACAACTGGCGGATGAGCTATCCGATAGCACCGCGCAAACGGCCAACCGCTGCGGCGATGTGATGCAGGGCGTGATCTCAACAATGGATAACGTCAGCGCCTCATCCGGCAGAATGGTGGAAATTGTCGCGGTCATCGACAGCATTGCATTCCAGACCAATATTCTCGCCCTGAATGCCGCGGTTGAAGCCGCCAGAGCGGGTGATGCTGGCAGGGGGTTTGCCGTCGTGGCCTCCGAAGTGCGCACGCTGGCTCAGCGCAGTGCCACCGCCGCCCAGGAAATTAAAACGTTGATTGATGAATCCGTTTCTCATGTAGGTAGCGGAAGTCAGCAAATCCACACTGCCGGCGAACGTCTGGGAGAACTGGTCAGCAATGTGCGTCAGGTGCGCCAGTTGATGGGGGAAATACGCGTTGCGGGTGAAGAACAACGTAAGGGCGTTTCCGAAGTCACGCTGGCCGTTACCGAAATGGACAGCACCGTTCAGCAGAATGCCTCGTTAATTGATGATGCCGCAGCACGGACGCAGGCGCTGAAAGAGGAGGCGGAACAGCTGGCACTGCTGGTCTCATCCTTCAGGTTACCTGAGCCTTCCGTTGCCTGATAACCACACCATATCCGGGTACAGACCTTGTGCCCGGATAACTCTAGTATAATGGCTTTTAAGTAAATTTTTCCGGTTTAACTCCCTTTTATTGTGTTTTATAAGATTTTGAATTCCCCATCATTTAACTCTATAATATTGGGTGTAAAGTAGCTTTTATTCTTATAAGGGCCAATATTATGGATTTAACGCTCAATACAGCTGCTGATATCGTCAAACTGCTTTGCGACAGATTACGTAAAGAACGACTCGCGCGGCAAATGACGCAGGCTGATGTTGCCGCGCGTTCAGGTGTCGGTGTGAATACCGTTTCAAATCTGGAAACAGGTAAGAATGTAGGATTTGAGAATCTGGTCAAAGTCGCAATGGTGTTAGGCTATGGCGATGCACTGGAGGGGTTATTCAAACCCAGGATTGATAGTCTGGATGATATTTTGCGTTACGAAAAGAGCGCAACGCGCCAGCGGATCAAAAGGAAAAAACCTGATGCCTGAACAAGTTGATGTCTTCTATGAAGGTTGGGGTGAAAAATGGCTGTGGGGAAAACTGGTGTCTTCCACAGCCCTGACCGGACGTCCGTTGATCGCCTTTGAATACAGTGAAGACGCCTTACGTAGGGGCCTGGAGCTGTCCCGTCTGATGTTACCGCTGAACGGTCCCCGTTTGCGCAGGGATTTCCCGGCTCATCAGTTGGGATTACCCGGACCGGTTTATGATTCGCTACCTGACGGCTGGGGCATGCTGTTGATGGACCGACTATTTAAACGCCGCGGACTCAACGCAGCACGCATAGGTCCATTAGAGCGTTTAACCTGGGTCGGCAACAACGCGATGGGCGCCATGACATTCCAGCCCGTTCAGTCAGATGTCGAGATGCTGTCAAAAGAGAATGTTCCTCTCGAACAACTGGCCGCTGAGGTTCAGGAAGTCCTGAGCGGCGAAGGCGGGGAATTTTTGCACAAACTGCTCCAGATGGGCGGTTCGCCACAAGGAGCAAGGCCTAAGGCGCTACTTTATCGTGACGCTGTCACATCTAAATTCACCACGGTGCCGCAACCCGGGAGCGAAAGCTGGCTGATTAAATTTCCCGCCAAGCAGGAGCATGCTGAGGTATGTGCCATCGAAGCGGTTTATGCTGAATGCTTGCGCCAATGTGGGATCACCACGCCTGATACGGCGTATTTCAATCTGCCCGGCGGACAGGCGGCATTTGCCACTCGCCGTTTCGACCGTGACCAGTCGATACGAATTCCTATGCAGAGCCTGGCTGCACTTACCGGGGCAAATTACCAGATACCCGGTGCTTTAGACTACCGGGATTTTCTGCGCGCCACGCAGATTTGTACCAATGATGTCAGAGAAAAGGCAAAAGCGTTCGAACGCGTGGTTTTCAACGTGGCTTTTAACAACCGCGACGATCATCCGAAGAATTTTGCCTATTTAATGTCCGCCGATGGAAACTGGACTCTGGCTCCGGCTTACGACGTCACCTGGTGCGAAGGGCCTGGTGGGTATCACCAAATGGACGTGCTGGGAGAGGCGCTGGATATCGAAAGAAAGCACCTTCAGTCGCTTGGCGTTCAGGAAGCTGAGTTATCTGCTGACCATGTGAACGGCATAATCGAAAAAGTCTGTCACTTTGCCACTGCATTGAGCGCTATCGCCAGGGACAAATACCCCGATCAGATAACGCTATCTACGCTGAAGACGATTCAGAAACAAATTAATGATAATGTCCGCCGGCTAATGTCCCGGTGACGCAGATACGGCCGCAACACTTCCCGGAAAATTAAAGCTGAGCGGGGCAAGGTTTCCCCGCTACATTTCCCCGCTAAACTGACCAGAGGACAACCATTAACGTCCCCAACGATTGCGAATATAGGTCACAGCTTCCTGCGTTTGCGGTTGATTAAGATAATCTTCGCGAAACAGGATCGTGCCGTTGATGTACGGTTCGGATTCGTTTAAATCGAGCTGCTTTTTCAGTTCCGGCACACCGCCTTTTACCGTCCAGTCCGGCTCTTTTCTCGATGGTTCACCGACTTTATACAGAGCTACACCAATGTAGAGGCGAGTGTTGGTTGATTTCACGACATCTGCCCACCATTTTGCCAGTACATCGTAACGCGCTGCGTCACGGGCAAAAGGCCAGTAGAGTTGCGGTGCAATGTAATCCAGCAAACCTAATTGCACCCAACGGCGGGTGTCTGCATACGACTCATCATACGCTGCGGCGCCGCGCGTGTCGGAGCCCGCTGGATCGTGCGAACGGTTGCGCCACACGCCCGCAGGACTAACGCCAAACTCGACTTCAGGCTTGAGTTTCTTGATGGTCCGCGATACCTGGGCAATCAACCTTTGCGTGTTATCGCGCCGCCAGTCAGCTTTGGAAGCGAACCCCTGACCGTATCTTCTGAAGGTCTGGCTGTCGTTGAGCGCAGAGCCGGGAGATTCGGTATAGAAGTAATCATCAAACTGCACACCGTCAACCGGGTAATTCTCAACCACTTCCGCCACGATGCTGGTGATCCAGTCGCGCACGTCGGGAATACCGGGGTCTAACACAAAACGCTCGCCCGCAGTGCGGATCCAGTCCCGATGCAGGACGTATACGCTGGACGGCGTCTGTGACAGCGTGCTGTTTAATTCAGTGACCGTCGAAGGTTTGGTGTTTACGGACACGCGATAGGGGTTAAGCCAGGCATGAACTTTCATTCCGCGCTTATGCGCTTCATCGAGCATAAACTGCAGCGGATCGTAACCCGGATCCTGGCCAATCGTGCCGGTCAGGGTATCTGACCACGGTAGAATTTTTGACTTCCACAATGCGGTCCCATCGGGCTTAACCTGGAAAAAAACGGTGTTAATACCAAGCCGTTTCAGGTTGTCCAGCTTATCCGTCAGCGCTTTTTGCTGCAGGCTGATGCGTAGGGCAGGCGAACTGATGTTCACGGATGAAATCGGCGGCCAGTCAAGACGTGAAACCGTCGCCAGCCAGATCCCGCGCACTGGCTCCTTGCTCTGCTGGGGTTTGCTCACCGGAGGTAGCGGAGTGGTCTTGTGACCGGGTGGTTGTGAAGAACAGCTGCCAAGTAACAACATACTGCCCACAAGTACAGCAAACCATTTCATGTTGGTCAGCGGTAGTCTGGCACGAGAACGGGCGAGAATCTTCGCCAGTTTTTTCTGATAATTTCCTGAAAAGAAACCGGATGCTGCCATCTGATTTTGCTCTTATTTCTTTTTATTGCGGCTGTTAGCCCAGGGATCGAAGGCCGGTTCGGGGGTGTTGTTTGAGGCCAGGTCATGCTGCGAATCAAGGTAAAGCGCTTCAACTTCTGCCCGCGCCCACGGCGTACGGCGCAGAAACTTCAGACTGGATTTAACGCTCGGTTCATTTTTAAAGCAGTTGATATTAATGCGTTGCGCCAGTTCAGCCCAACCATAACGTTCAACCAGGGCATTGACCTGCATTTCAAGCGTTACGCCATGTAAAGGGTCTTTAGAAATATGAGCATTCATATGAAGTCCAGTTCAGTGGTTCCAGATTTTGTCAGTAGTGTGACGGGAAGGAGGTTACAAGAAAGCAAAGCTGCCAGCAATGGCAGAAAGCGGTATGGCGCGACAAGCCGTACGCCATACCGGCAATGGATGGCTCAATACTCTTTAAAAGCCAGTTCCAGACGGGCAATCAACGGTTTAAACAGGTAACTCATCAGGGTTCGTTCACCGGTCTTGATCGTCACGCTGGCGGGCATTCCCGCTTTAATTTTGTAATCGCCCAGCAAACGCGCACCCTCTGCTGAAACCTGTACTTCCGCAAGGTAGTAAGGCTGCTGAGTGGCTTCATCAATTAAGCGGTCCGCCGAGATGGTGAGAACCCGGGCCGGGACCGACGGTAACAGCGCGTGGTTAAGGGCAGGGAATAGCACATCAACGGTTAAACCGGGGACCAGTTTATCAATGGCGTGCACCGGTATTTTGGCATCGATTTGCATCGGTTGCCCGGCGGCAACGATATCCATTAAATGTTCTCCAGGCTGGATGACGCCGCCAACGGTACTGACTTTAACATCCAGCACGATGCCGTTAATCGGCGAGCGGATCTCGGTGTTATCCAGCTCGTGACGGGTGGACGCCAGTTCATCCTCCAGCATTGCCACTTCTTTTTGGTTTTCCGTCAGTTCAGACTCAACTTCACGTAAATATTGATGACGCACCTGGTAGGCTTTAATTTTTAATTCGTTTTGCTGCGATTTCAGTTTGGCAATGTTAAGAATATCTTCTGAAACGCTGCCAGATATTTCTGCCGCCTCGCGCTCCAGCACCAGTAATTGCGCTTTGGGATAATAGTTTTTTTCACTCAGCGCGCGAATAGCCCCTAACTCCCGGTTAATCAGAGAAAACTGGTGGTCACGATAGCCTTTTATTTTATTGAGATTATCCGTTTGTCCTACCAGACCATCGAGCGTTTCCTGAATCATCGACAGTTCATCCTGAATCGTTTTGCGACGGGTATCGAAAAGTTTAGCCTGCAGATTTCTGACTTCTGCCAGCCGTTTATTGCCAGATAATTGCTGCGTCAGCGTCGTATTAAAGACGATCGCATCCAGTCCATCGCGTTCTGCCAACAGGCGATCTTCGATACTTTTTGCAGAAATATACTGGGCATTTAACGCGCTGAAACGCATTTCAAGCTGCATTTTATCCAACCGGACGAGGACCTGATTTTTCTTCACGAAGTCGCCTTCTTTGATAAAGATATCCGTTACCCGACCGCCGCTCAGATGCTGAATGGTTTTGCGGTTACTCGATACGGTTACCGTACCATCGGCGACCACGCCCGCATCTAACGGCGCTTGCACTGCCCAGAGGATAAAACTACCGACACCAAGCACAATGACGATCACGCCCCGGATAATCGGCGACCAGATATTAGTATCAACGCCAGCAGAGGCCGCGTTCTCAGATTTCTTTTTCATCATCAGGCCTCACGTTGCTGTTCAGTCGTGGATGGAGAAGGCGTAGCCACTGGTTTCAGTACGTTGGCCTGACGCAAATGGGCAAAAACCTGATCGCGGGTACCAAACTCCTGTATAGCGCCATCGTTAAGCAGCAAAACCTTATTGACCACGCCGAGCAGCGTCGGGCGGTGTGAGATAATGACAGTGGTTTGTCCCTGAGTACGCAGGGTATTGATGGCTTTAACGAGTGCGAATTCGCCCGCGTCGTCAAGATTGGCATTCGGTTCATCAAGCACGATGAATGCAGGATTGTTATACACGGCGCGTGCCAGCCCGATGCGCTGCCGCTGCCCGCCGGAGAGCTGATATCCACCTGCTCCCAACAGCGTGTCATAACCTTGTGGCAAGCGCAGGATCATCTCATGAACGCCTGCCAGTAATGCGGCGGCGACGATAAGCTCACTGTCATTCTGCGCGAAGCGGGCAATGTTTTGCGCGATGGTACCGTCAAACAGTTCCACATCCTGCGGCA
The DNA here is from genome assembly GCF_030332425.1 of Citrobacter sp. Cpo142. Taxonomy (NCBI): domain Bacteria; kingdom Pseudomonadati; phylum Pseudomonadota; class Gammaproteobacteria; order Enterobacterales; family Enterobacteriaceae; genus Citrobacter; species Citrobacter sp. Cpo142. The sequence goes on along the minus strand of NZ_JAOWHW010000109.1, from coordinate 270,921 downwards.
GATAGCCAATAGACGGGCCCAGCAGCGCTTTATCCCACTGACAAATATCTGCGCCGTCTAATCTGACTTTCCCTGATAGCGGTTTCCAGACGCCAACCAGAACCTTTGCCAGCGAGGTTTTCCCTGAGGCTGAGGGGCCGATAATCCCCAGAACTTCACCTTGCTCCAGCTGGAATGAGATATTACGCAGTAGCGGGGAAGGCTGGCCGGGGGCTGCGGCGAAGACGCTTTCGACGCTGATGTTGCCGTTAGGACGCGGCAGGGTCAGTACCTCTTTCGGTGCCGGATACTCCTTCAGCAAGGTTGAGAGCTGATGCCACGCGCTACGAAACTGCACGAACTGCTTCCAGCTGCCAATGACTTGTTCTACCGGATTGAGGACGCGGCCAAGAATGATCGAGGCGGCGATCATCAGGCCCGGAGTAATATGGCCGCCGATCACCAGTAAAGCCCCGGCGCCCAGCGCAATAGATTGCAGCAACACCCGCACAAAGCGGCTGAGACTGCTTAACCCGGCCGTTTTGTCGGCAATCTGCGTTTGTAGCGCCAGCACTTTGTTATGTTGCTCCTGCCAGTTGGACTTCAGGGTCGAAAGCATCCCCATCGCTTCAATGGCATCGGCGTTTTGCAGCTGTTTATTCAGTTTGCTAGCATTGTTAATGGTTAAGGCGTGCGCTTGCTGAATCGGGCGCTTGGTAGAGATTTCAGATACCAGCGTCAGAATAAATAATAATGTTATTCCGCCGAGAGAAAGATATCCCAGCAGGGGATGGACCAAAAAGGCGATGAACAGATATATTGGCGTCCAGGGAATATCCAGTAAGGCGAACAGGCTATTCCCGGAAAGAAACTGACGAACCTGATCTAATTCGGCTAAAGATTGCGCCGGATTGTTATCACCGGTAACCATCTTTCTTTTAAAGGCTGCGTTAAAAACCAACTGGCTTAGCTTTATATCCAGCCTGTTGCCAAGCCTGACCATAACCTGCGCGCGGGCAGATTCAATCATGGCAATAACGATGTACAAGCCGACAATTAATAAGGTTAACATTAACAGCGTGGTGGTATTTTTACTGACCAGCACACGGTCATAAACCTGTAGCATATAAATTGCCGGCGCCAGCATAAGCATATTAATCACACAACTAAAAAACAACAGCATCAGAAAAGTGGGTTTCGTTCCCTTTAATGCATCATTCAGTTCTGTTGGCGTATGCTGGCGCGACATAGTCTTCTCCTTATACGATCAATGAACTATTGCCATTGTTACTGGCAAGGGTAGTGGGCATTTCCAGATAAAAGTCACCAATATTCACGGTGTTCGAATTGACGCCCACCAATGTGATGGTATCTGTACCGATAGTCACAATGGTGTTGCCATTGTTTCCGGTGATAGACACGCTGCTGGCAAAATTACCCGCGTTGATACCTAACAAGACGAGATCAAGGAAGTCCTGCCCGCCGTTGGGGTTACTGTCAAAACCGGTAATTCGGTCCTGCCCAAAGTTGGCACCAAAGGCGAAGATATCGCTCCCGGCACCACCGTCCAGAATGTCGTTACCTTCCTGACCATTAAGAATATCGTCCCCGCTACCGCCGGAGAGGGTATCCGCTCCCGCACCGCCAATCATGACGTCGTTACCAACTCCGCCTTGCAGGTTATCAGCGCCATCTCCGCCATCGAGGAAGTCATTCCCGATACCACCAAACAACTGGTCGTTACCGCCCATACCGAACAGATAGTCGTTACCGGTCCCTCCCGTAATGGTGTTCGCAATGGCATTACCGGTACCGATAAAACTGCCGCTGCCGGTAAATACCAGTTCTTCCACGTTATCGGTGAGGTCGTAGCTGCTAAGGTTGGTTCGGACAACGTCCGTGCCGCCATTCACACCTTCGATAACTACATCACCGAAATCATCAACGATGTAGGTATCATCGCCCGTACCACCGGTCATACTGTCGGCACCAAGTCCGCCATCAAGCGTGTCGTTACCGGCATCACCTTGCAGAATATCTTGCCCAGCCTGACCAGAGAGGTTGTCGTTTCCTGCACCGCCGATGAGCAGATCGTCACCTGCACCGCCGAGTAAGGTGTCATTACCGCCTTCACCGCGTAGGATATCGCTCCAGGCAGTGCCGACGAGGGTGTTAGCCCCGTTGGTACCCACAATCAGATCGCCCACGGGCTGGGTGGTGGTCGACGTCAGGACAACAGGGGGGTTGCCTTCATCGTCGACGACGGTAACGACCACCTGCAACGTTCTGCCAACCATAGCCTGACCCGGCGTATAGGTGGCGGAAGTCGCACCGTTAATGTTGACGAATCCGGTTGGCGAACTCATTCTCCATTGATAAGTGAAATTACCGCCGCTCAGACCATCGGCGTCAGCAATGCCTGAAACCACCGCGGTCAGCGTCAGGCTTTCAGTTGGGGTGAGGTCGTTAATTACCGGCACACCGGTCGTGGCCTGATTTCGCGGTAGGATCGCCTGAGTTTGTGCCGACACCAGGGTTTCAGCGTCACCCATGCGGTCGTTAAAGCTGGCTACCACACGCAGCGGAGCACCCTGAATAGCGCCAGGCACTCTGAACTCAACACCGGTTGCCTGGTCTCGCCATTGGCCGTTGACGAATGCCTGCCAGGTCATGGTGATGGCCACATCCGCCGCCAGGCCGTTACCATCCAGCAAGTTCGCCACGTTGACGCGCAGCAGGTCGCCCACCGAAGGGTTAGGATTGCTGATGGTCAGATCGCCCGTCGCTTGCTGCGCCGTCACCCACAGCTGCTTCCCATCGCCAAACTCCAGTTTTTCGATGTTCAACAGACGATCGATGCCATCATTCAGGTTCAGCGCGGCATCCGGCGTGGCGTGATCGACGCGCAGGCTACCGTCCGCCATACGGGTAAAGACATAGTTGCTGCTGACATCACGGTACACCGCGACGTCAGTTTCCGTGCCGTTACCTTCATGCAGGATTTCTCGCACAATCGACAGCTGATTCGGTTTCAGCGTGCCGGCCAGCATGTACGATTTCAGTTCGGCCATACCTTCGGCGCTGGTGAGTCCCGCCATACCTGTAACGGCAATACGCACGTTGAGCCATGCATCACCATCAATGATATCGTTACCGGCTTTACCCATAATGCGGTCGCTACCGCCACCGCCGAGTAAAATATCGCTACCATCATCAGGGTTCAGTAGCACCGCGTCCGGATTTGTAGAACGCTCTACGCCGAGAATAGCCTGTAAACCGGTGATCCTGTCCGCACCTTCCTGGGTCAGGTTGTTAGAGAGGGGAACGCCCTGAACAGGCGCAGTACCTATCGGCTGTTCTGTCCCGGTCAGGATATCGTCGTATTTCCAGCCCGACAGCCCTTCAACAAGATCAAAACGGTCGCGTAGAATAAACTCCTGCTGGTTGACGAAAATAGGGATCCCAAGGTCAGAGTTAGCGCCATTTGGGTCGCCTTTATGGATAGCCCAGTCGAAACCGGCCATGCCATTATTGCGCTGGATCCCCGCGCCCTGAATCATGATGTCGTCACCGGCTTCGCCATCGTAGTCGGTGTCGTTACCCTGACCGTTGAGGACATCGTGACCGATAATGGTACTGTTGAAGAACAACTCAGAGTTGTCACCCGCCAGTGTGTCAAACCCGTCGCCGCCTTCCAGCCAGTCATCGCCTTCGTTGCCCATCAGGAAATCACCACCCGAGCCGCCAAGCGCAAAGTCGTTATCCTGACCCGAGAAGACCTCCTGCGCATCTTCGCCGACCACCACGAAGTCGCTACCGCTGCCACCAAAGACCAGATCGTTTCCGTTACCGGAGAAGATAACGTCATGTCCGGCATCACCGTGCAGGAAGTCCGCATCACCAACAGGCGTACCGGTATCGGTAATAATGTCATCACCGTCACCACCATGGACCACGTCTGCTTCGTCGCCGCCGTCCAGCCGGTCATCTCCGCCATCACCCCACAGACTGTCGATCCCTTTACCGCCGATTAACGTATCATTGCCTGCCGTCCCTCCAAGCACCACATGCCCATCGCCGGTATATTTCAGATACCCGCCATCGGCAAAACTATCGCCGTCAACATCCACTCCTGGGTCGCGACGCACCAACAACGGCGAGAGCAGATCCTTCAGCGGATTACCCCATTTCGGGTCGATTTCCGTTTGCAGCACGCGGTTCACTTCAAAAATATGGTCCGGTGTCTGGAACAGATTAGCGGGCAGGTGGGAGGATCCCTCATCACCAAGATCGCTGTTACGCATTACCAGCGCGGAAAACGAGTTGGCCTCCAGTTCATTGAGTAAGTTCAGTCCCTGAACGCGGCTCAGATAGTAGAAACGATCGCCGTCCTGAAGCATTTCCATTTGTGTTTCAAAGACGAAGTTGAAGGTTGAGCCGAGCATGCCGCCAAATTCATTTTTGCGCTCTGCCAGCCCGCCAATCCAGAAATCGACCATATTCAGGCCGGTCTCTTTGGTTGCCCACGCTCCGGTACTGTTAAAGAAATCCATCGCATCCGCAGGCGGGGCATTGTTAGCATCACCAAACAACAGGAAGTTTACCGCTGCACGCTTACCTTCAAGGCTGGTGGCATTGAGGATCAGCTCATGCTGACCATAGGCGGCCATAAAGTTAATGATTGAAGCGGGATTTTTCAGGTAGGTAGTAAAGTCAGCCCAACTGGTATAAGGCTTCAGTTGACTATCACCGCTTAATGCAAAAAACTGCTCGCGGGCCTGGTTCAGCGTCGGCATTGCGGTGTCACGGCCACGGGCTATATTAAGCGCGCCTAAATCGAGGGGCAGGCCGATGAGATTATTACGCAGCGCATCGGTAATAAATTCATCAATTTCGTTACCCACCTGACGCGTCATACCACGCACAATTGCGCCAATAGCCTGATCGTCCGTGACGGTGGCCCCGTTGATTTGATTAAATGCTACCGGATTCAGGAATGCTGAAATCAGGTCAATATCACCGCTTTGCATATCAATGTCGGTGCGCGCCACGGTTTCTGTCAGCATTGAATGCCCGAAACGGTAAACCACATGCGCAAACTCGGCAAAGATCATCGGGTTTATATCCGCCGTGTTGGAGAAAACAAACGGATCGACGGCGGGTTGTACGGTACGGGCAAACTCCTCGAATACGAGGTGCTGATATTGCATTTCCGTGGAGAAGCGGCCTGCCTGGAATAAGTACTCACCGTTCCATACCAGCGTACTGGTATCGGCAGGTAATTCCGTTATTTGATGATTGGGCATCAACCACTGATTAATGAGGTCGATATCACCGGTTTCCAGCAGTGTTGTTTTATATTGCTCAACCAGACGGTTATGCTCGCTGTGAAAAACGGCGTGCACCGCGGTTAAACCTATATTTTCGTTCCCACGCCCGTCACCGGTAATAAAGTGACGATCGAGCAGTTCGTTATCATAGGTTCCTGCCGGTTGCGCTCCTTCGCCCCCAATCGCAGTGTCATCATCTGCCAGCAGACCCACTTTGGGCGCGGCAGTATGCGCAATATCATCAAGAAACGCATGGCCGGTGCGGAATGTTCCCTCAGGCAACAGACCGCCGTTTGCTTCAACCAGTCCCCCGGTGGTAACAATCTGTACCTTTCCATTTTCACTTAAAATCAAATTACCGTAGCGGTCCGTTGCCAGCAGGGGAACATTAAACACATCCTGATCGGTGAGTTTAATGCCTAGCAGAGTTTCAGCCTGGTTTTTAACGTCGGCCCAGGTCGCCAGTCCGCCGTTCGCACCGCCTAATAAATTCCCGGTAGGCTCAGGTTTCCCATCAATAATGACGTATTCGCGGATGAAAATCTGATGTGAAGGATGGGAGGTGTAGGTTTGGTTTTGGTCGATGAAGGGGGTCGTCAGGTTTACTGTCTCTCGGTTTTCATCCACCGTTGCCCGGGTTAATAGCATAAAGTTTGTCGACGACCCTTCCACATATAAAGGGTCATCCGGCTGTAGCGGAATGAAAACGATACCGTTGCCGCCTTTGGGAATCAAATCCAGACCGTGGTCAAAAAATTGGCCAAAGAAGGTCATCCAGCCGTTAAAAGCAGGGGAGAGACCGATATCGGGAGACTGATTAGGAATGGATAACGTTTCTCCGTCTCCTGTAATAGTCCCCCCGCCGGGAGCATCTTTTAACGCGTTAAATACCTCCAGTGCGGCTGGGTTAGATGCCGTTTGATCGGAAATTAAGTTACTAATAATACGTGGGTCGGCATCAATAACGGTGCCACCAATTTGGATATAACTGGTCATTTGGTCCGCATCTTGCCAGTTTAACGCGGTTAATCTCGGCATTGTCTGGTCGGCAGAGCCATATAACTCCTGGCCTGGTAGAAGATTATTCCATGAACCATCTACCGTGCGAAGTCCATAAGGCAATAGCGGACTGGAAACTAATTCTCTAAGCAATTCAGCATTAACGCTACCATCCGGGTTAGTTGCCGCTTCGGATATTTTGATCTGCTTAAGAATAAAAGCAAGATCGTGCAGAGTGACAGTAAAGTCATATTGTGAGGCCATAAGTCATTACCCCTATCTTTACCTGTATTAGCTATCATCACTCTTTTCTTCCACTTACAAAAACTGACAGAAGAATGAGTCGTATAAGATACCTGATTGTTATTACATGATTAAAACTCCATATTTAAAAAAATGAAGTATCTACGACTTGATTAGCATTATTCTCCTGAAATTTAGTTAGCACAGTAAGATATGCACCTCACTTATATATTAGGTTTGAGCGGTTGATGACCATCGTGCCCCATTGAAATTAAAGGTATATTCGAGACACGCAGTTTTGAGAAGACAAGGTCTCCTCAAGGCTGTAAAGGTTTTACTTTTTAAAACGCATATTACAGTTATGTGATGATCATAACTATGGTTTTTCCGTTGGCGACTTCACTCATACTTTATTATGAAAAGATTAAATTTTCATTTCTTTACATTAGAATTTATGTCAAATCTCTTCTTAAGAAGAATTCTCATTAAGTCGACTTTTAAGATGTCATTGTGTTGAATTATAAAATTTAATATTGGATGAAATTTAACACGACATCATTCCTGATGCCTGATTATGCTATTAGCATAAATCAATACAGTGTGATAGCTGACCCTACGTTTAGTAAAGAACGCCCCCTCCAAACAGGTAATGCAATGAAAAAAAATATAATTTTTCTCTCCGGGATGATTTTTTCGTCAGTCGGTCACGCCAGTGCGCTCTACTTCTATGAAGTCGGAACGGAGGATACCGCACTGGCTGGTGCAGGGCAGGCCGCTCGTGCTCAGGATGCCTCTACGCTGTTAACGAACCCTGCGGGGATGACCCGTTTACCTGACCATATGGTCAGCGGAGGATTACAGGCGATGGGCGGAGATATTCCCTATACGCTGAACAATACGACAGATGGAAGGCAAAGCCCCGGTAATGTAATGACGCTTTTCCCCAATGCCAGCATGTTTTATACGCAACGGCTGAGTGATACCGTTTCTGCCGGTTTGGGTTTGTACGGCAACTATGGATTAGGTATCGACTTCGGCAACTGGGCAGGGGATCGGTTAATTAAACAAAGTACCATGGTTGCGATGACGCTGAGTCCCGCCGTTGCATGGAAACTAAGTGATAAGGTGTCGGTTGGCGCAGCTGCAGGGCTAAACTATGGTTTTCTGTCGCTAAGCAGAGATGTCGATGGCCACGATGAGAAACAAAGCGATCATGACTGGGCGATGAATTACCACCTTGGGTTATTAATGGACTTAACTGACAATACTCGGGCGGGTGTAACCTGGACCAGTAAGACTGATTATCATTTCAATATTGACGGGACAGCGCGTTTTCCCAATATACCTAATATTGGATATGATCTGCCGATCTCCACACAGGTCCGTGCTCCGCAGCAGGTGATGCTTAGTCTGGTTCACGATATCAACTGTCAATGGTCAGTGATGGGCGATCTTGGCTGGCAGGACTGGAGTCAGTTTGGCAGCCCGCAGATTACAATAAATGGTCAGCAAAGCGATCGTGATAATCGTCTGAGAGATACATGGCATACAGCGCTGGGCGTGCAATATCATCCCGATGAGCAGTGGCGCATTAATGCCGGTATTGCCTATGACAGTTCACCGTACAAATCGCAAAGTGATGTAGCGCTTTCGATGCCAACCGGCGATGAATGGCGACTTGCCACCGGTGCACAGTACCAGATTACGCCAGCCAGCAATATTGGCGTTGCCGTTGAGTATTTGCACATGCAGTCGTCTAATGTCAAATCTGATATCTTTGCAGGCCAGTATAAGAATCCGTGGCTATGGTTTGCCAGTGTCAACTACAGCTATCAATTCTAGCGCCGTTATTCCCGATTAACTATCTCACGCATTGTTAATAGTCACCATGGCGGATTATCTATCCGACAGTGTCTGGTAACCGTCTGCTGGTGGTCTTATCACACACGCTCGTTTAAATAAAAATAAATTTCTACTTTTATTATTGAGCAATTTATGGTTTTAATATGAATCTGTACTACCTTCATGGAATATAGGTAAAAGCATATTGTTTTCAATCTAAATAATACAGGTTTGATTATGCAAATTTCACCTCCGGTACGCCCAGAACAAAGCATACAACGCTTAATGCAAGCACTTGAACCGATTGCAGAAAAGATGAAGGTTGTGCCGCGGCGGCGTATCATGTGGAAATACAAGAATAAGCCTCAACTCTACCTTTTTTTGCAAGGGGAGCTGTCTATTTTACGTTCTTCTGATGGTCTGTTAATCGTGACCGTCTATGAACCCCATCTGTTCGGTATTGCCGAAATGATCCAACCGGTACACGGCCATTTATTGCGCGCTGAAGCTGAGTCAACATTATTACGCGTCGATGCCGATAAAGCACGAGAACTCTTTCATCAACAAGGCTTGTGGGAAGATGCGGCGGCAGTGCTTTCATATCATACGGGCTATCTCTTTTATCGTGATGATTTAGTCGTACAGCAGCGTACTTATTCAGTGATACGTAACCACCTCGAAGAGATGATTTTGTTGCCGGAAGAGACGCGCACGCGAGTCTCTATTTTAGATTATATTCAGGATCGGACCCACTTATCGCGCAGCAGTGTTTTAAATGTTGTATCTGCGTTAAAAAAAGGAGGGTATATTGATTTTGAACGCGGAGGGTATCTTACTTCCATCAATAAATTGCCTGAACGATTTTAAATAAACCCACAAACAAGTTACAAATCGATTATCTAAATTTAATATTCTATTGTTGTGGCATGCCATATATCAATCGTAAGAAATCCTCCTCATCATTTTCTGAGGAGGATTTCTTGTTATTCAATAAGAGAGTTCACGGACTGATTAATGCTTAACAGTCCTGTTTGATTATGCTCCTTATAATAAAAATTGTTCATTTGCTGCATTTGTTCGAGCTTGGTTAAAGAAGCATAAACCTGGTATGCCTGGCTATGAACGTCAAACATATCTCTTGGCTTAACCTCATGAAGATATTCATTTTTTAATGAACTCGCGACGTTTTCAATTTTCTGTTTATTATCCTGATATAAGGACAGGGATGCCGAGTCACTACTTGATTTTGACTCGGGTTGTGCCTGAACAACAGGGATCACCATTTTATTGATTTTAACAACTTTCTCTGGGGGAGAAGTATTACAGCCAGAAAGTATCCCAACGATGAGAAGTAGATAGAGAGTGCGCATATATAGTGTTCTAAAGACAATGGATGCCAGCTATTATCTTTTTATACAGTCAGGTGTCTACAGCTATTTTGTTTAAATAAAAACAAAAGGAAATTTAAAATTAAATGCCATTGCATTACATTGTTTCATAAGACCATGTTAGCCTACGAGCATTAGATCATAGAAACCTGATAAGTACAGTATTACGGAAGCTTCTCAACAATCAGAACTGCAGGATTTCTTTCTTCTGGATAATATATTATTAGCGAGGATTTATGAAACTTAATAAACTAGTAAGTTATCTGACTTTAGCTGGCGTGTGTTCAACATCATTAATATCACTACCTGTATTGGCACAGGAAGGAGCAAAAGATGCGACTGCTCAGACCAAAAGTGCGAATGACGCCTTATATGGTCAATTGCCATTCACTGATAAAACCGATTTTATGAACGCACATAAAGGTTTTATTGCTCCGCTTCCCAGTGAATTGATTAAAGGGAAGCAGGGAAATGTTGTCTGGGACCCTCAGCAATATGCCTTTATCAAAGAGGGCGAAAAAGCCCCCGACACGGTTAATCCAAGCCTGTGGCGTCAGTCACAGTTGATCAATATTGGCGGTTTGTTCCAGGTCACTGATGGCGTGTATCAAATCCGTAATCTTGATCTCTCGAATATGACAATTATGGAAGGGAAAGAGGGTATTACGGTCATTGATCCGCTGGTATCTGCAGAAACCGCGAAAGTGGGAATGGACCTTTATTATAAGAATCGCGGTAAAAGACCCGTTGTTGCCGTCATTTATACGCACAGCCATGTTGACCACTACGGTGGTGTCCGCGGCGTGATTGATGAAGCGGATGTGAAATCCGGTAAAGTGAAGGTATATGCACCGGCTGGTTTTATGAAGGAAGCTGTATCTGAAAATATTATGGCAGGTAACGCCATGAGTCGCCGAGCTAGTTACATGTATGGCAATCTGTTGAAACCGGATGCAAAAGGTCAGGTCGGTGCGGGTCTGGGGACGACAACCTCCGCCGGTACGGTCACGCTGATTGAACCCACTAACTATATTACCCACACCGGGCAGAAAGAAGTTATCGACGGTCTAACCTATGACTTCATGATGGCGCCGGGATCGGAAGCACCTTCTGAAATGCTGTGGTATGTAGAAGAGAAGGGAATGATCGAAGCTGCAGAGGATGTCACCCATACGCTGCATAACACTTATTCATTACGTGGCGCGAAGATCCGCGATCCGCTGGCATGGTCAAAATATATCAATGACGTTATTGGCCGCTGGGGGGGAAAGGCAAACATTATTATTGCTCAGCATCACTGGCCGACCTGGGGTAATGAAAATGTGGTGAAGTTAATGAAAAGTCAGCGTGATATGTACCGTTACATCAACGATCAGACGCTGCGCATGGCTAACCAGGGGCTGACCCGTGACGAAATCGCCGCTAACTTCAAACTGCCGTCTGGTCTGGAAAAATCATGGGCCAGCCGCGGATACTATGGTTCTGTCAGCCATGATGTGAAAGCAACGTATGTCTTTTACCTCGGCTGGTTCAACGGTAATCCGGCAACACTGAATGAATTACCGCCCGTTGATGCCGCGAAGAAATATGTCGATTATATGGGCGGCGCCGATGCAATCATGCAAAAAGCGAAAACTGATTACGCCCAAGGCAATTACCGTTGGGTGGCGCAAGTCACTAACAATATCGTCTTTGCTGATCCGAGCAATAGAGAAGCCCGTAATCTGGAAGCAGATGCCCTTGAGCAAATGGGTTATCAGGCTGAGTCCGGTCCATGGCGTAATTTTTATCTGACTGGTGCACAAGAATTACGCAACGGTGTGGTGAAAGGCGCGACGCCAAATACCGCCAGCCCGGATACCGTTAAAGCCATGTCACCTGAGATGTTCTTTGATTATCTCGCGGTACATATTAACGGAGAAAAAGCGGCAAATGCGCAGGCAGTCTTCAACGTCGATTTAGGTGCTGATGGCGGTAAATACAAACTGGAACTGGAAAACGGTGTTCTTAACCATAGCGCTGATACACAGGCCAGCAATGCTGACGCCTCCATTACGCTTAACCGTGCAACGTTGAACAAAATCATTCTCAAGGAAGAATCGCTGAAACAGGCAGAAGAGAAGGGTGATGTACAAATTTCCGGCAATCATGCCAAGCTTGATGAGTTCCTCGGGTATTTAGATAGCTTTGATTTCTGGTTTAACATGGTAACGCCTTAACTGTAGAGACAAACCATGCCATAACCCGCCAGCACTGGCGGGTTTTTTATTGTTGCTTATCAGAGTATTGAGTTGAACGATGCTGTATAGCAGTTGCTATACATAAGCCTTATGATATGCTTGTAAAGCAATTGCTATACAAGAGGCTTAATAATGAAATCAGATGTCCAGCTAAACCTTAGAGCTAAAGAATCCCAACGCGCGCTTATTGATGCGGCCGCAGAGATTCTACATAAATCGCGTACAGACTTTATTCTGGAAATGGCCTGCCAGGCGGCAGAGAACGTTATTCTCGATCGCCGAGTGTTTAATTTTAATGATGAACAATACGCTGAGTTTATCGAGATGCTTGATGCTCCGGTTGCCGAAGATCCCGCTATCAGGAAGCTACTGGCAAGGAAACCACAGTGGGATTTGTAACCGCACCGGAACCACTAACTCACATTCATCAATTAGCGGAATTTGTCAGCGGAGAAATTGTTCTCGATGATTGGTTAAAGCAAAAAGGGCTAAAAAATCAGGCTCTCGGCGCAGCCAGGACGTTTGTTGTCTGCAAAACAGACACGCGACACGTCACTGGCTTTTATTCACTGGCCACAGGTAGCGTCAACCACACAGAAGCAACAGGCAATCTTCGGCGTAACATGCCAGATCCAATCCCCGTAATTATCCTTGCCAGATTGGCCGTAGATCTTTCTGTTCGTGGAAAAGGGTTAGGGGCCGATCTGCTTCACGATGCGGTACTGCGGTGTTACAAAGTGGCAGAAAATATTGGCGTGCGTGCCGTTATGGTACATGCGCTCACAGACGAAGCTAAACGTTTTTATCTTCACCACGGATTCAAAGCATCTCAACTGCAGGAACGCACTCTGTTCCTCAGGCTTTCATGATTGTAATGAGCAGAGGAGGTCAATGGCCAAACGTGGGCCACATGGAGTCTCAACTGAGTACGCAGCAATTGTATTTAACATAATATACATTATGCGCACCAGTAAGGCGTAAGAGAGAATCCAGCATTCTGGCACAGGAAAACCCAGCCATCAGGTCATCGTCCGTCAGGACGGCTCTGGTGAAGCTGCCGCGCCGGATTAGCTCCAAACCTATAATCAATGACTGCGCGGCTTGGCCAACCCCGGTCAGCACCAAAACAAGTTTTGTCACTTCCCGGAGTTACCGTTAAAAACATGAACGCCAAAGCCTTTGCAGCCACAATTGCTTCTGTCCTATTATCGTCATGCAGTCGTAAGCAATTATGCAAAGCGGATGGTCGTACTGTTTCCTCACCAGTTACACACGACAAATCGTCTGCGATGTTATAGGACGGACAAGCTCTGCGGTTATGCAATGGCTCATGCACCTTACTTGTCTCTTACCGCAAAATGAGTCCGGGTTTCGTGGGCATGTCAGGGTTCACGGTTGTTTACTACTGCTCTGAAAAGAAATTTTTTTCGCATGCGATAAACTGGCGTCTTGCCATCAGCATAAGGAACGCTTCCGTCATGATAAAAAATGAACAGGAATATTACGCTGCTCTAAAAGAAGTCTCACCGCTTTACGATCTCGACCCGCCGGATGGTTCTGAGGAAGCCAGAAAACTGGATGAACTGTCTACGCTGATTATGCAGTATGAGGCAAAAAACTATCCACTTGATTAGCTGAAAGCGGCGATTTGTTCCCCCCCTGATTTTTGCCTCTCCTTATGTTCCACGGCATAACACCCCACCTTTCAAGTTTAAAAGGTTGTAAAAACATAATATTATCAATTGGTTATTAGGTTATTAATTTATTGCCATGCCTTAACGGCATAGCTCCCCACCTTTGAGTCAGGAATGTTGCACGGTGATTTGTTCCGCCTGCCGATAATTAAAAAAGAGATAAGCGGCGATTTGTTCCACCTGATATGCACGGGGGGACTTTCCTGTCTGAGCGCCCTTCTCACCAACGTTCCCCCCGCTGCGCAGGGAGAACGCCGGTGATCCGGGATTAAAGCAGGTTAACGACGCGGGCGCGAATGAGAATGTACAGCGTGCGCTTGTTTGCATTTGAGCTTTTGGACGTGAAGAGCGCACCAATTAAGGGAATTTTCGATACCCACGGTACAGATGAATCACTGTCGCTTTCCCTGTTATCCACCATCCCGCCGAGCAGAACTGTCTGGCCGGATTTTAGCTGAACGGTTGTCGAAATTGAGCGTGTATTTGTGATGATGTCGGAAGCCGTTTGCGAATCAGAAATACTGTCCGCATTTGTTGAAACATCCATGATTAACAATCCTCCGGGTGTCACGACCGGAACAACCTTCAATGAGATCCCCACATCATGACGCTCGATCGTCTGAAATGGATTATTAACATTTGCAGCTTCTCCCGTGACCCGTCCCGTAACAAATGGAACATTTTGCCCTGCCGTAAATGTTCCTGGATGGCCTGACATAGTCAGGATGCGCGGCATTGATAAAAGCGTTGATTTGCTCGATGTTTCAAGCGCTTTCAGGCTAAGCCCCAGAATGTTGCCGTTAAAAATACCAAAGGAGCCGCCAGTGCTGGATAAAACAGACGTGAGGCGATCAGTATTGATTCCTCCCGCCACCGGACTGCCGGAAGGATCTCCCGCTGCAAAGGAGAAATCAAAACCATCGGAAGCCGTTGTTTCAAAAATGACTGATTCAACAAGAACCTGCGTTCTTGGCACATCAACAGAGGGAAAAAATGCTGCAAGTTCTTTATGTTGTGATGCTGATGCCGTTACAGCAAGAATATTCGCCCCATCAAAAGGATAAACTTTAGTACCTGCAATATTTTCCCCCTTCAGGAATATATCAATAACTGGTGCGAGATCCTTTGCTCTGACGTTATTGACCGGATACGTCTGAGTAATCAAATTGGCGCGCATCTCAGATTTAGTGAAAAAGTCTCCAGTTGGAGGAGGAACATCCCCCTCATAAGAGGATGCCGGAACCGGCTCTGAGAATGAATCGGAATATTCATACGTATCACGGTTAAACTTTTGAACCACAGCAGGATTACCCGGACTGAGGTCAAAACCGTTCGCCCGGAGAACCGACGTAAAAAACTGAGACAGTTCATCCTTGGTGACATCCGCTGAGTAAACTGTAATTTCCCCTTTTACGTCCGGTGAAATAATCACAGGCTTTCCGGTTGTTTTTGAATACCATGAAACAAACTCCCTGACTGGCGCGTTATTCAGTTCGACAGGGATAGCAAAGCTCTGAAATGACAATGCACAAAGCAAACTAGCAAGTAACTTTTTCATGTTTCCCATCCTTAATAAGCTCTACCGCGCAAGGTGCTATATAGACCATGCGGAAACCGTCTTTAATTAGATCGTCAGATGCGATTTTTTGCTTCTTAGCATCCATAAACTCAAAACCAACCGTATTTCCCATTCGATACGATGTTGTTATTTTCAAATCTGATGGTTTATAACGGGATGTGATAATCTGCGGCGATGCTGGTTTTATCTGAGTTGTCGCTTCCGGTCTGGACAGACTGAGGTATGCGAATGCTGATACAAAACCACAAAACAGGCACAATACTCTTGAATATTTCTTTAAATAGATTCTGGAAAGTCTCATATAAAATGTAGCGTCCCTCTTTACGGCATACCTGCCATGTGAAAGATATGGTGTCAGGTATGAGAATGATGAATGCTCATAAGCGTCTGAAAATGCCTGTTTGGTATCATAAGCGGCATACAGATCTCGCCCCGTATAAGTCCAGCGTTCTACAGTCATTGACTGAGGAGAGTCACCATATTTAACAATTCCGACATGTACTTTTGGCAGCGGAAGTTTTGAACCCGTTATTACACTATAAATTGAGCCAATGAATGGGATTGTGATTTTATCGAGGCGTCTGCAATAAACAACATGCTCGGCCAGTGCCACACGAGCTTGTTTATCCATGATGGATAAATCCTGAATAAGAAAAATAATATCCCAGCCCAGTTTTCTGGCATGTAAAAACCAATTAATTACGGACTGTCTTTCTTTATCAGCCCATGAGCGTGAGTTAAACCATGTTCCACATTCATCAAGAACCAATAATCCATTTTTATTTTCATCATAGGAATTATTGCCTCTCCCGATTGCCAGTAAATCCTCCAGTGAGGGTTTATCAGGTATCCGTATAACATCCGGTGACTTTGCAAATATTCCCACTCTCGGTAACTTATGAATGCTCAAGTCGAGATTCGTTGCCACCCTGCAACCAGAAACAATTTTGTCCTGGATTTTACCGACAGCGACCAGTGTTTTACCTGCACCAAGCTTTCCCGTTACGACATATACAGCCATTATGATTTATTCCAGTCAAGGTATCCTATAATTCTGTCTTTAACGTCAAAAATAAAAACTGCTGCTTTAAGCGAAAAAATCGCATACAAACATGGTGCTGCATTAGCAGGAACAACATAAGAAATTGCACTGGCAATTTCAGGCGGTAATACAGAAGTAAGATCTGAGAGATAGGAAACTAACAATCCATTCAGACCGATAATGAGACCAAGGAATAGCGAAATTGCAAGTGCTATTCTGGCAATACCCAATGTAAAAAACTTGGCAGCATATGCAATAAGAGCACCTGCAAGCCATCCAATAAATCTTGCCAGAACAGGAAGCCCAAGAAAAGCTGGCATAGTTACCCCCTTCCCTTACGTAATATTCCAGAAAAAGAATCGTAAACAGTAACGAACGTCCAGAAATATAATATGAAAGCAAAAATACCTTTAAACATATCAATGTATTTGCACTCAATAATAAACTCGTACTCTTTGCCGGGAGCAAATACAAATGGCGTACATTGTTTAAATTCAGGTAAGGTCGGAAATAATCCGTCTTTCAGAAATGAGTCCAGCAGAGGAGATTTATCACCCTCACCAATTGCATTCATCGCAGATGATGAACCTGCAAACTCACCAGAAATAGCTGACCCGTTGCCAACAAGCCCACCAATGCTGTCGGAAAATCCGCTTAAAGAATCCAGCGTTCCCTGTACAGAACCATCAAGAGATGCCCCTGTATCGGCCTGTAAAGCTGACAAGTCAAATGATTCAGTCAGTGCATCTTTATTGGCATTTGCCATTTTGACGTAATCAAAATCACCGGTTCCGTTGCCATTATTCCCGGTTCCGCCACCATCATTGCCTGACCCGCCTGACCCGCCTGACCCGCCTGACCCGCCTGACCCGCCTGACCCGCCTGACCCGCCTGACCCATTGCCACCCTGATAATTAATATTCGACTGTATTGTTATATTTCTGGAATAAGATGGCGTAACCGTATCAGTTATCAAAACAGCACGTGAGGCATCACACTTATTCTGAAAAGTTTCCCAGTTCATTATGCAGACGTTTGATGTGTCATAGGAAACCTGCTTTACATTAACGGAATAAGAATAACTAATGTATGTCGGGTTATTCACGTCCGACTGTTTTGATTCGATATTATAAGAAACAGCCTTATAACTGTTCTGTAGTATTTTAACATGATTGCCGTCACTGTCGGTTTGCTCAAACCACATATCAGGCTGGTTATAATCATACTTTACCGTTTCCATAATGCTAGCAATGGCAATTGAATCAGCATTGTTAGACAGATAATACCCTGAGCACATTGTGCAATTGGCATTTGTATAAAGCGAAAACTGAGAACCTATTGAGTCAGATTTAACCACATTAGAAGGAACGCTCAGAGCAGATAAGTCAGACGGTAAATTTACAGTCTGCCCTGGTGTTACTGTATCTGGCGTAGAATTGTTTCCTGAGTCTCCATTACTACCCCCGCCAGATGAATTATCATCACCACCATTGCCAGAGCCATCAGCAGAACGAACAGGCGTCCAGTGCCCATTCCACGAAGTATCATTATCATAACCGATACCAATACCCGAAAGTTCGTAAATGCAGTTTTCAAAATTTGCATAACGTGAGTCTCCTTCTTTCCAGACATTACTTAATGTGCCATCAAATGCGGGTTTATTTAAACATTCAGCGTCTGTAGTTGCATGGGTAAAGAAAGGAGCAAAAAATAAAGCAATAATTATTTTCTTCATTTATGCTACCTGAATAAAGGGTGGCAGATGCCACCCAAATAAATGGTTGGAGCGAAAGGATATTGAATTAAGATGCGCGGCTTACAAATTTCTTAAACAGTTTAATTCCCACCGTTGCACCAACAACAAGAACAACAAGCGCCCATGCGTACCCGGACATTTCGGTTGCCTGAGCGGTTAAAGAATCAAAAGCAGCTTTAGCCTGACTGGT
Organism: Citrobacter sp. Cpo142; assembly: GCF_030332425.1. Lineage (NCBI taxonomy): Bacteria > Pseudomonadati > Pseudomonadota > Gammaproteobacteria > Enterobacterales > Enterobacteriaceae > Citrobacter > Citrobacter sp. Cpo142. The sequence goes on along the minus strand of NZ_JAOWHW010000109.1, from coordinate 252,639 downwards.
TGCATCATCTGCTGCAAAGGCAGATGAACCAATAACCAGAGTTGAGCCAGCAATGATTTTTGCAACGACTGATTTTTTCATATTGAAACCTCAGATAGTTTTTTAAACACCAGAATAGAATGGGATATAACCCATCCAACACAATAAGCAGCAAAGAAGTAAGATAGTACACTCATCTTTGACCACCACTAATAACGCCAAGGCCAAAGCAAATAACAAGCCCCGCATTAAATATTAATTGATAAAGAGAATCGAAGTCTGTAGCAGACATATATCCCAAAAAACCTAAGTGACATTAACAGATGGAATAAATCACCCCTTCAAATCTATCTTTCCAACAATTTTGTAATCAACAATCACAGGAATCATGACACCTTTAGATGCCTTAAGCCCATATGACGGTATAATTTCAAGAAAAGGCTTTCCAGATTTATAAGCACTCTCCAGGTCATCACGCATTTTCAGGCAAACAGCATGACGATTATCTGGTGTAATTTTCACTTTTGCCGGAGCAAAGCCACATGAGCTATTCGTTGATTCAAATTCAGTAGATAATGCCTGCGCATTACCCCAATTAAAATCTTCATTTGTTTTATCATTTTTCATTGTGCCAAACTGTACAAAAAATACTTTGAGTGTTTCCTGTTCCATAAATAACCTCTATTAGAATGCACATTCACGGTTGTAGAATTTTTGAGCCACTATATTTTGGTAAATATCTGGCGTCCTGAATTTAAGCGTCAGGTCATCCATATGCTCTTTGCGAACAATGGAAGAAAAGACAGCTTCATAATCATTGCCAAGTTGATGGAAAATTCTGGCAATGGTTTTCGATGCCTGCTTGCGAAGCCAACGAACATCAGATTCAAAACTGTTAATCGCCAGCCGGACAATTCCAGAACGCTGAAGTGTTTTAGGTCTGGCTGGATTGATCTGTTGCGCGTATTCACAAAGACCAGTAAAAATCCCTTCTATGTTCAGTAGTATCTCAAGCGGAAAGCCTTTAAGTTCAGCTTCTGAACGATGCCAGACATCATCAACTTTCTGTTCAAGCGCTTTGTTATAAATACGCCAATAAACACGAGATTCACGAGAACCAACAGTAATCATTTCCTGCTGTAACGATCCATCACCATGATATTTGTGAGAAATGCCAAGACCCGGCTTCGGGCCTTTACCGCCATAAAAAGCCTCACATTTATGATCCCGCATGGCAGCAGAAACAGTAAATACACCGTCAAAATCATCAACAGCAAGATCTATACGTTTCAACATCGTTACATCAAGATGATTGAGCCAGTTATAAATTTCATGTGGTGACGTGCCATTAAAAACATGAGTACACCCTTCACCGCTGATCTGAATATAGATCGTGTCGTTATTTCCACCCCAAAACACCATTCCAAGATGCTCATAACCGCCATCAACTGAATACAGAGGCGCTGAACGGTCATAGTTATAGCCTCCTCTGTCCCGTTCTGGCCCAAGATGAAGCCCAAAGACAGCGGACAACCACAATTTAAGACGATGCATACGCGCTAAATAAATCTCCCTATTCAGGTCATTTATTTTTTGCTCAAGTTCACCTTTTGAATCAGTCGTGTAGCTTTGAACCTGTTCGTTTAGCTCATCGTCGGACGGACACCATTTACCACCTTTAATCACATCGGTAAAAAAAGCATCCTTATGAGATACATGGTTATGAAATGTTGGATAAATTCCGTACTTGCGCCATTCATTTAGCCCATGCGGGTACGTTTCCAACGATTTGAGGGAACAGAAAGGCATGGTAAATGCAAGATAGTCAATTTTTACATTTCTTTCCGTCAGTTGCATGTCAGTGACTCCCTGTAACCCACGAAAGAATCAGAATGCAGAACGACAGAAACTAAAAGAAAATCATCACCATAGAAGCAAAAACATTCATCTACCAGCTCATCAAAGGAGCGGTAAAAGTCCCATTCCCCGCCGATGCTAGCATTGACTCCAAAATCTGGTATGTAGTCGAAGTAGATGATGTTCATAAAAGCACCGTGTATACACATTACTAATTACATTTAGTAGAAAAGTACACCTGTAACGGATTACCTGTCAACTAGTAATTGAAAATATGTATACATGTAATATGATTAATCAAAACAGATACAGAGATAGCCGAAATGAAGAAAAATCTAATTAAAACAATACGATTGAAGGATTCTGAGTCTATCGATTTAGGAGTTCTTTCGTATGAACTCACTAAGAAAAACATTATGAATGGAATAAACATCATTTATAAAGAGTCTGATTTAGTGCATTTTTTAATCGAAAATAAAATGAATGAGATAGATGTAAACGAAAAAGGTGAATTAACGTTTAAGGTCAAAAATAGTTAGCTATGCTGGCTGAAAGCCCGTAGTTATCCTGAGACTACCCCCGTTTTACAGGACGGGGGATGCCGACTAAATCAATTTAGGCTAAATAAAAATGACAGTGCATACCAAAATTTTTGATGAAAATGGGATTTTGTTTTTTGAAAGTAAGTATGATGTTAATAAATTAGCTATTATCGCAGAAGCAAAAGACGAGAAAAAACTAGCTCTTATAAAAGAGAAAGGCGCAAAATGGGCATTCGATGGCCTGCCTATCTTCGCTAGTGAATTAATAAAAACAATTAAAAATCAAGTGGATGAGGAAAAAATAGAATATTCCACATTCAATTTAATCCATACGATTTGGTTAGTACAATCAACCTTTGGCGGGCTTACTAGAGAGAAATTTGTAAAGTCCGATATTGAACTACAAATATTAGATGATGGCACAATCTCTATAACATACTCATAAAGAAACACTGGTGCGCATAATGCACGCTATGTGTAAAGACGAACCCTCGCCATTCCGGTAAACCCAACCCCATTCTACCGGAATGGCTCAGAACCCTTTTGTAACATAACGTCATACATTATGCGCACTAACATAGATAAAGGCGGAATCTGCTGTTTTATGGTCATCCTTGTGCTGCTCAATAATGACGCCTCAAAACTCTTTCAAGCGCAGTTGCCTCAACAGCGCTAACAGTTTTGGATGATGGCTCTCGGCTACAGCTGGTTATGCAAATAGCTGTTTTATGTCCTCTACAATTCCACCGCAACTCTCACTTCACTGAACATCAAAACTGTTTTCATATGCCACCTGCAGAATTTCTTCATTATTGAAGGAGTTAGCGTCTGTAAAAGCGTAGCTCGCAGCATTTAAATTGCCAGGCCAAAGCACCGGATTAAAAGCGCGACTTGTGCATACGTTCGAGCTGGATTTTGTCTGCTTCACTCGCTGTGTCAGCCAAGGACTGAAAACTATCGGGTGCGTAATAAGTTTTCGGTCGCGGAAGCGATTGCATGGAAGTGCCCGGGTAAATTTGTAACTCGCTCAGGCGCGCAAGCCGATATCCTTCGATCACGGCGGGAAAAGTCAGTTGCAGTGGCGTGGCGTTCTCGTACGAAACTGGGGTTGGTAACCGGTTATGCTCAAGATTATAGTTACGCTTTAACACCAGAAATTTATCTGGAACCCTACGTTTACTGTTCCACCAGTCGCCGTCCAATTCGCGAAACTTACGCTCAGTTTCAGTCCGGGTTGCGACGCCAAGTTGCAGTAAAACCTGCTGCAGTTCGCGATCCACCGCCGCGTTGTATGCCGCAATGGATTCCACCCTGCCCCGTAAAATCACGTTGATGGCGATACGCGCACCAAGTAGATTTGAATAGAGGTCTTCCGGGGAAAATGCAGAAAAACCGGGAACAGACTCGAATCCATACCATTGAGCAATTTCGTGCCACTGAGCTAGTTCAAATGCCAGATTCGCCGCCAACCAGGCAGCTAACGTGTAACGCTGCGCCATTGTTGCAGGAGGTGTGAAACTGTGTAACTGTATCCGTCTGACGCCCAATTCTTCACTGTAAAAAAAACGCCACAGCACATTAAAAAAGCGATCACAATCCTGTTCATATTCGCCACCGAAAACGCGAGAATTATCGTTATTATTCAAAAAGCCAACGCAAATTTGATTGCTTTTTTAGCATAGACCAGCCTTTCACTTACGCAATGTTAGTGAGAATGAGGTCTTCATTTGATGTGAAAGATGACATTTCTCTGGGAAGGCTCTTATCTTCATCGTCGCTAATTTGAAATGCATATCTCTGACCAAAAGTACATAGTCTCAATTATTACGTCATGAGATTCTGTCTTTAGTAGCTTTCATTTAAAAATATAAAGCCGCACATCTGTGATTTTTAAGCAATGGTATGTAATCGTTCGTTATATACTGAACCAGGTGACTTCACTTACTTTCAGAAATACGATAATAAAATTGAGTACATATCGGACAATGCGAAACAAAAAAAGCAAAACCATCCTACGCTTCGCGCTCTTGCTACTATTTACCTCTACGCTGTCGAGCTGCACATTAACCCGTGTTTCCGACAGCACACTCGCCAAAGAGGTCGATGAGCTGAATGTTATTGGTCTGAGCCTGGAGGCAGCAAGGCAAAGAGCAACTGAAAAAGGTTTTGTGTGCAGCGAATACGGAAACGTGAACACGGTTGTAACCGAACAGGGTGAGCATCGATGGCTACAAACTGAGTGCAGCAAGAAAAGTGCAGAGCTGTTCTGCCCGCAAATGCGTTTTGTCGTTCTTAATGTCGAGCCCAGCACGAACACAGTCGTTGATGTCGGCAACTATATTAATCAACACACCTGTTTTTGAAGGCAACACCTGCATATTGCGCTAAACCTCGTATCGACTAAAGGACGCTATCTTGCTCATCAGAATCATCATCGCAATGATCGCATTTGCTGGAAATTCAGTGCTTTGCCGACTCGCATTGAAGGGTATGCATGCTGATGCTATCTCATTCAGCAGCATCAGATTGATAAGTGGCGCAATTGCCCTTTTTTTATTTATCGCGATAACATCTGACAGCAGAAAATTTGAGTTCAAGTGGTTAAATGCCCTGCTCCTTTGCATCTATGTTTTTTCATTCTCCATTGCCTATGTTTCTCTTAGCACCGGCGCGGGTGCCCTGCTGCTCTTTGGTACCGTTCAGCTCGTCATGACGGTATGGGGAATAGCCCAGGGAGAGAAACTCGTAATTTTAAAAATAACAGGAATACTCGGGGCATTGGCTGGAATAGCGATTTTGCTATTTCCTGGTGTGGAGCGTCCTTCCTTTTATGCCGCAATAATGATGGTTATTGCTGGGTTAGCCTGGGCTTTCTACAGTATCACAGGGAAGAAAATCACGGATGCTGCTGCCTCAACCGGGGGGAATTTCATCCTGGCAATCCCGGTCGCATTGATTATTCCTCTGTTCTTCCGCTCTCATCTTCATATTGATATATATGGATTAGTTCTGGGCGTGCTTTCTGGTGCAATTACATCGGGAGGTGCATATCTGCTCTGGTATTCATTGCTCCCCTTACTCCGGTCCACAACGGCCAGTACTATTCAACTCAGCGTACCTTGTCTGGCCACTCTCGGTGGGATCATATTTTTGGGCGAAACGCTCACCGTCAGAATCCTTCTCGCAAGCGTCATTATTTTGGCTGGAATTGGCTTAGTTATTTTCTCTGATATGAGAAAAGGAGCAAAATAGACTGATTAATTATCGGCAAAGACGATACAGGACATGTTGTGCCAATCGATGATCTGGCGGCAACGCGGGGTGCACAAACTCTTCTGTTTTATTCATACCAATTCGTATCATCAGATTCTCTGACGGCTTATTCAGCACAGAAGTAAATGAAACGACTTCATTTAGCGCCAGTACGTCAAAAGCAAATGCAAGACTCGCTTGCGCGGCTTCTAACGCCAGACCTTGGTGCCAGTATGCTTTAGCAAGGCGCCAGCCTATTTCGGTGCAGGGTGAAAAATGAAATTTATCAGGTTGTGGATGTAACCCCACACAGCCCACAAACTGGTGTGTTTCTTTTAGCTCTACGGCCCAAAATCCCCAGCCGCGTTCTGCAATACCTTCACTAAATCTATCGTCCAGGTTATCGCTTTCAGCTTTCTCTAGCGGCGCGGGGAAAAAGCGCATCACGTCAGAATCGGCATTGAGTGCAGCAAAAGGGGCCCGGTCTTTAGCCTCCCATTGTCGTAATATCAACCTTGATGTTTCCAGCATATTCCTGCCCTTATCATTCATTTTCATATAATCTTCTAAAATAAGTGGCTCATCGGCAAGGTCTTATACCGTCCTTTTCTGACTTTTCCTCTCATACTGGAGATTTATACATGGCCGACTGGAACCCTTCGCTTTATCTGCAATATGCAACTGAACGTTCAAGACCCGCAGCAGAATTACTCAGCCGTGTGGCGTTAGAAAATGTCCGCTCAGTTGTTGATCTTGGTTGTGGTCCGGGAAACAGTACGGCATTGCTGCATCAGCGCTGGCCTACGGCAAAGACAACAGGTGTCGATTCTTCACCTGCTATGCTGAATGAAGCGCGCAACGCATTACCTGACTGCCATTTTATCGAAGCGGATATTAGCCAGTTTCAGCCCGAGCATCCCGTGGATCTGCTTTATGCAAATGCGTCGTTACAGTGGGTGCCCGATCACTATGACTTATTCCCACATTTGGTCTCACAACTCGGTCACAACGGCGTTCTGGCCGTGCAAATGCCTGATAACTGGCTGGAGCCCACGCATGTGCTGATGCGCGAAGTGGCTTATGAAAAAGGTTATCCTGATCGGGGCCGAGCAGCGCTTCCTGGCGTTCACGCCTACTATGATATTTTGACCGAAGCGGGTTGTGATGTGGATATCTGGCGTACTACGTATTATCACATTATGGATTCGCATCAGGCGATTATCGACTGGGTAAGCTCAACGGGACTCCGCCCCTGGCTGCAGGATTTGAGCGAAAGCGAGCAACGTCATTACCTGGCGCGCTATCATGAACTGCTCCAGGAACAATATCCGTTGCAGGAAAACGGCAATATTTTGCTGGCATTTCCGCGGTTGTTTATTGTTGCCAGACGCAATAGTTAAGCGTTTATCATCAGACAGATCACAGGACTGGGCTACCGAGTATGCGCGCCCTCGCCTTTTTATCATAAGGATCTAGTGGCTATGTCAGGCATCTGCTAGTGTCTTGCCACATGTTTCTGACGGGAGTTGTTATGTCTAAAGTCTACATTGGTGGGTGTCTGTGTGGCTCGATCCGTTTCACAGCCAGCAGTCCTAATAATTCCCATACCTGCTCCTGCGATATATGCCGGAAACATACTGGTGCCCCGACCGTCGTCTGGATTGAGTTTGATGCAGAAAATGTAGAATGGACGGGAAAAGCCGGAAAACCGACAACCTGGCGCTCATCTGAAACCACCAGTCGGGCTTTTTGCCCTCAGTGCGGGAGTTCCGTGGGCGCCATCGATGACGCTCCGGTCATTGCGCTTTTAGCCGGCGCTTTTGACGATCCTAATGATGAAGATCTGGCGCCGGAGTTTCATTCGTTTTCTGATATGCGGCCAGCATGGTGGGAAACAGAACGAAACTAAGTTAGTTGGTAATGTTTATCCGGCATATGTTTTGCTGGCACATTGGTTTCATCGTTCATTTGCAGTAAATCGATTTCGATTGCATTGCAAATCGCATCCAGCGGCAGGTCATTGTTCTCAGTACCAAACGGATCTTCAAGCTCTTCCGCAAGCGCATCGAGCGAGATAAAAGTATAGGAAATAAGCACTGAAATAAACGGTGTCATGTAGTGAAGATCCACCACTAACGCGAATGGCAGCATGATACAAAACAGATAAACAGTGCGATGAAGGATCAAAGTATAAGCAAACGGCACTGGCGTATTCGCAATTCGCTCACAACCTGCCAATACTGCCGACATATCATTTAATCTGTTGTTTAAACTATGAAATAATATATCGGACAGCTGTCCATCACGTCTGCGTACGGCCAACCACTCCCCCATCAGCAACAAAATGCGGTTTGCTGGCGATTGTGCGGCAAATACCGTCTGCAGATCTTTCTCGCTGAGATATTTCGCCAACGGCTCTGCCTGTGGGTTTCGACGTAATGTCATGCGTAAACAGTGGGCAAATGCGATTTGCAGACGAACAAACTGTCCCAGTTCGGCGTCATCCGGTAAGGTGGTTTTCACCTCGCGAAGTAGTGATCGGGAAGCAATCATCAACTGCCCCCACAGGTGTCGGGCTTCGACATAACGTGAATAGCAGGCGTTATTGCGAAAACCTAAAAAGATAGCAATCGCCACGCCCAGAATACTGAACGGTGCCAGGGTAAATTTGATACCCAACATCGTATACCAGGGCAACATGATGATAACGGCGATGGAGAGCAGGAAGTTCAGCAGCAGTCGTGAAAATATTTTAGATAATACGGAACCATGCCAGACGAATATCAGGCGCAGCCAGTGTTGTTGGGGACGAACGATCATGGTTATCTTCGGGAAAATGTGAAATCCGTCACATTAGACGCGATAGCGATCAATGTTGCAAGTTAATCGCAACATTATCCCAACAACTTTTGTCCTGCTTAAAACGAAGTCGCACCTAAGTCACAGACCGGGTTTATTATTTAAACCACATAGTATGTTGTAACTAATGCATATCCAGAAAAAACCCGGCCTGAGCCGGGTTGTCGGTAGTCGCCTTAGCACAGTGGCTTAACGGCTTCACGCATACCTTTTGCCAGAATGGTATCCAGATCGGTAGAGACCTGTTCCACCAGTCCAGAAACCTGCGTCAGATCTTGTTCCCAGTGTTCTTTGACACCCAGTACAGATTTGACCAACGCTTCGGTACTTATCTGGCGATCGCGATGCTGGGACCACAGCTGTTGAAAACGTTCTATCCAATGCGCATCGTCCTGAACCGGATAAGACTCACCGTTGCGCTCTCCACGATAAAAAGCAATTAACGCGGCAAGCGCAAACGTCAAACGCGCCGGCAGTTTACCGCTGGTCTGTTGCCCTGCCAGCAGTTGCGGCAATATACGGGTGCGGAACTTGGTCATGCCATTCAGGGCAATAGACAGCAGCTGATGTTTTATATACGGGTTGCAGAATCGACCGGTTACCGCGCTGGCAAAAGAAGCTAACTCATCACGTGGCAAATCCAGTACCGGAATGATCTCTTCATAGATCGCTTTCTCCACGAAAGCACAAATCTCAGCGTCATTCATCGCCTCACCCACGGTGTCCAACCCTGCCTGCCAGGCAACAGGGACCAGCGCGGTGTGAGCACCGTTGAGAATCGCCACTTTGCGCTCTTTGTACGGTTTGATGTCATCCACGATCAGGACATTCAGCGGATGCTTATTCAGACGTAGTTCTGCTGCTAATGACTTCGGCCCCTGAATGACAAACAGATAGAAATGTTCTGCGGTATCGAGGAAAGCATCATGATAGCCCAGTTCAGCTTCGAGCTTAGCTACCTCATCACGCGGATAGCCAGTAACAATACGGTCCACCAGCGTGGAGCAAAATGCATTGGCCTGATCCAGCCACTGAATAAACGCTTCCGGCAGCGCCCATTCCTGAGCGTAGCGCAGAACCAGTTCACGCAGTGCATCACCGTTATAATCAATCAGTTCGCAAGGGATGATAATCCAGCCTTTATCCAATGCGCCGTTAAAATAGCTGAAGCGTTCGAACAGCAGACGCGTCAGTTTAGCCGGATAACTAACCGCTGGCGCGTCGTCAAACTTATCGCCCGCGTGGTAACTGATACCTGCTTCCGTGGTGTTAGAGAACACAAAACGCATATCAGGATTATGCGCCAGCTTCAGGAACTCATCGTATTCGCTATAGACGCTGATTTCACGGTTAACTGAACGAATTAGACGGGCATCACTGACGGCCTCGCCCTTCTCATTCAAACCACGAATGATAGTGGTATAGAGGCCATCCTGCGTACTCAGCGATGGCGGGAAGGAACTTTCGATAGGACGAACAATGACCACACCAGCGTTCAGATCGGTATGTTCGTTGAGCAGATCTACCTGCCAGTCTACAAAGGCGCGCAGGAAGTTTCCTTCACCAAACTGAATAATGCGTTCAGGATACTGAGCACCGGGGAAATCGCGACGATTTAGTGTTTGCACAATGGGTTCCCTTTATGATTAGTCATACAACCTGATTGAATTGGTCCAATAGGTTAGCAAACTTTAATACATTGAAACCCTGTTTTGATCAATCCCCGGCGACAAATTAGAGCGTTTTATAGAAAAGTGTGGTTCCGGTCAGTGTCCCATCGGGCATTTGGGCATAGTCAGGTATCACCCCTACCTTTTTCCACCCGCAATTGTGGTAGAACAACTCCGCACCACTGCCAGTCGCCGTATCAAGCACCAGCAGCGTTTTACCTTGTTGACGCGCGCAACTTTCCAGTTCGTTCATCAATTCACGGGCCAGGCCACCGCGTCGCGCTGAGGGGTGAACCAGCAGTTTGGCGACATCAGCACGATGAGGTTGATTTTCGGGTTGATCGATAATGAGTTGGACGGTACCGACAAGCACCCCCTGCGCATTCTGCATACCAAGAACGATCCGTTCTCCGCGAGAAACACTTTGCGCGACCTTCATCCAGAAAGGCTCTGATTTTTCGCGATTAAAGGGCAGCATAAAACTGATGGAGGCGCCGTCATTGACGCACTGTTCAAGAACATCGCTGAGCTCGTCGATTCGCGACAGAATCTGTGTCGCGCTCAGCACAAAGCAGGGTTTGCCGGAAGCCATGGTTTCTCCTTAGATTGACCCCTTCATACTGCTTTTAACAATTACACAACACAAGGGGGCATATTATAGGATAATGTTATCTATGGCTTATTCATTTGGAGCACTAACCAGTGGTAAATAATCGTGACAACGTAACGTTGCTGTTCATCGTTTAGCGCTACACCCTGAGGTATATCATGCCATTTCGCCAGACACCCTCGACAGCACGTCGCCGTAGCATGTTGAGCAATAAATACCGGGTGACCACGCATAGGCGTCTGTTTTCCATCATTGGCGGGAAACGCAGGTGCCAGTCGTTTAGCTATAAAATCCGCAGCATGTTGTTCGATAACTGGCGCCCCTTTATCCAGACAATACTGCCTTTCTTTCTGACCAAGACGAAACCGCGAGCGAAACGTTGATTTCGCCAGCCGGGCAAAAAGAGGATCGAGCGTTTTCATCAGTAAACCGAGCGCCCCAGCTGTTGTGTTAATTGTTCCAGCACGGCGATACCGGCCAGTGAATTTCCCGCCGGATCCAGTTCCGGACTCCAGACAGCAATCGCCATCTCGTGTGGCACGATCGCCACGATGCCGCCGCCGACGCCAGATTTCGCCGGAAGCCCAACCCGCCAGGCAAATTCCCCTGCGTTCTGATACATGCCGCTGGTCGCCATCAGCGCATTGATCTGCCGGGCCTGCATTGGTGTGACCACTGGCTCCGCAAGATGAAAGGCATGCCCTTGATTTGCCAAAAAGACAAAAGTCCGCGCCAGTTCCACACAGCTCATTTTCAGCGCGCAGTAGTGAAAATAGTTCTGCAAAACGGTGGGCACGTCATGGTGAAAATTGCCGAAGGATTTCATCAGCCAGGCAATAGCGGCGTTACGCGCCGAGTGCTCAAACTCCGATCGCGCGACCGTCGCATCATAGGCGATATCCGAAACGCCGCTTAATGCCCGCACCACTTCCAGCATCCGTTGACGAGGTGCGCTTAGACGCCCTTGCAGCATATCGCAAACCACCAGCGCCCCGGCATTAATAAAGGGGTTGCGAGGGATACCCTGCTCCATTTCCAGCTGCACCAGGGAGTTAAATGGATGACCGGAAGGATCTTTGCCGACGCGCTGCCAGATCTCCTCTTCCTGATAGTGACGCATCGCCACGACCAGACTGAGCACCTTTGAAATTGACTGAATAGAAAAACGTTCTTGCGCATCTCCCGCCTGATAGTGCTGCCCATCAACGGTACAGATAGCAATACCCAGTTTTGAACCGTCGACGGAGGCTAATGCCGGAATGTAATCAGCGACTTTACCCTGACCAATCAGCGGACGAACCTGCTGCACAATGGTCTCTAAAATTGAATTGTCCATGGCCCTGGCCACAACATGCTCCTTGCTCGCAGGTATGAAAGGCCTGCGAGTATAACAGAGCTGAATACGCAACGTCAGGCCGGAAGGCGGAATCTGGCCACGGCCTGCATAAGCTGGTTAGATTCATGGTGAAGCTGTAAGGAAGAATCAGATGCAGCATTCACCAGATCACTGGTTTGTCGGGCTTCGCCGTTCAGGACATGGAGCTGACGGGTTAACTGGTGAATACTGTTCCCCTGATTTAACGTTGCAGTCGAAATGTCGTTCAGTAACGCGCCGAGGTTTTCCACCAGTGCGATAACCTGCTGCAAATTCTTATCCAGTCCGTTAACCGCGTGAAAGCCCTCTTCAATGCCCTGTAACGAGTGTTTAATCAGTGTCTGAATGTTTTGCGTAGACTGACCGCTTTTTCGCGCCAGCAGCCCAACTTCTTTCGCAACCACGGCAAACCCGCGCCCTTGCTCCCCGGCATGTGCTGCCTCGATTGCGGCGTTGAGAGCCAGGATATTTGTCTGAAATGCAATGTTGTCGATAAGCGTTGTAATCCCTCGCATTTCAGACGAGCGAGTCACAATCGCCTGCATTGACGCATTTACCGTCGCCATCATTCGGTCTCCACCTGCCGCAATATCACGCGCCTGCACTGCGCGTTGATTCGCCAGTTCAGCAAAGCCACTGTTATCCTCAACATGCGTTTCCAGAACCGAAATATGCGATGTCACAGTGCTCAACTCTTCACTTTGTTTTGCCGACTGCTGGTATAGCTGTTTATTGTTCTGCGCAAGTTCGTTGATATTTCCTACCATTGCGGTGGTGGCATCATTCACCTGCCGTACCAGCGCGCAGAGTCCCTGCTGCATTGCAGCAATACGCGAACTTAATTGCGTCACTTCCCGATTAAACTGACTTACCTGCGGGGCTGGCCGGGAAAGATCACCCGCCGCTAAAATATCGATATGATCGATCAGCCGTCGCAGCGGCATAATCACCCAACGGAACATACTACGCCAGACCAGAAAGGCGATAACCACCAGTACCAGAGGAATAAACAAAAATAGATTCTGTAAACGCTCAAGACTGGTCAACAGCTGCTGACGCCCAGCTTCCGCATGTCGCCCACTGCCCTGCTGAAAGCGCGCGTAATTACCGTTAAAGTCTGTCTGAAAGGCCTGCACGGGTACGGCAAAAAATGCATCAATAGAACCTGACTGCATCAGCCCGTCCGCCTGCTCCTTAATACCGCTATAAAAACGCTGATAGCTCTCCGTTAGATCCGGATCCGACTGCGGCTTCATATCCCGCCAGGCCTCCCATGCACTTTTTGACTGCGCCAGCGTCCGATACGCCTCTTCCATTAACGGACGCCAACTCCCGTCCGATCCGGTGGCGGCATCCTGCATAAAATAAATCCCCGCACGGTTAAGTAAATCGCTGGCAGATAATAACGCCACCCGCGCTTCATCAACCTTTGCCTGCTGCAAAAGCGCGAGTTGATTACGCCCTTCATTCTGCTGTGCGTCACTGACTGAGGCCGAGAGCATCAAGGAGGACACGACCTGCAAAACAGAGAACAGCGCAATAATGCAAAAAATGCCCGTTAACAGACCGAACTGACGGGGTATTAGACGATGGGAAATTTGCGTTATGTTCATATTACTCTTCTGTATCAAAGCGTTAGTCGCGAGTGTACGGAGAGTAAATGACAGAAAAATTGCAGAAATAAGACAGGTGCCCCCAGCGGAGGCACCCACACCATCAAAGGCGGTTTTTCCAGACGGTCTGCACGTTACAAAACTCATGCAGGCCAAAGTGCGAAAGTTCGCGGCCAAAGCCACTTTTCTTCACACCACCAAACGCAACGCGAGCATCGCTGGCGCTGTAACCATTGATAAATACGCCACCACACTCCAGGCGTGACGCCATCTTCTGCGCCAGCGCTTCATCCGCAGTAAACACCGTGGCGGATAAGCCGAAATCACTGTCATTCGCCAGCGCTAAGGCATGTTCAGCATTCTTCGCCACGGTAATTGCCGCAACCGGACCAAACAGCTCCTGGCGGAACGCCGTCATTTCCGGAGTGACATCGCCCAGTACCGTCACGGCATAGTAATTGCCCTGACCCGCAATTTTTTCCCCGCCGAGCAGTAACCGTGCCCCTTCGGCAAGGGTGGCTTCTACCTGCTGGTGTAGCTCATCACGCAGATCAAATCGCGCCATCGGCCCCAGATCGTTTTCTTCGTTTAGCGGATCGCCCATTTTGAGCGCACTCGCAGCGGCCACAAAGCGTGAAGTAAATTCTGCCGCAATCCCTTCTTCGATAATAAAGCGCTTGGCTGCCGCACAAACCTGCCCTGTGTTCTGATAACGCCCAGCGACCGCCGCCTTAACGGCCAGATCGAGGTCAGCATCATTGAGGACAATAAACGGATCGGAGCCGCCCAGTTCAAGCACACATTTTTTCAGCGCGGCACCCGCCTGGGCGCCAATCGCCGCACCGGCACGTACGCTTCCCGTTACCGTTATCGCCGCGATACGCGGGTCATTGATCATCTGACTGACCCCGGCGTTATCGGCATTCACCCAACCGTAAACCCCCGCGGGTACACCCGCATCAGCGAAAACCTGCGCAATAATTGCAGCACAGCCGGTTACGTTAGGCGCATGCTTTAACAGATAGCCATTTCCGGCCAACAGAATCGGGACGGCACCTCGCATTACCTGCCAGAGCGGGAAGTTCCACGGCATGATCGCCAGAATGGTTCCTAGCGGACGATACTCAATCACCGCCTGGTTATTCTCCACCAGCGTGGGTTCCGGATTGAGCATCGTCGGTCCATGCTCGGCGTACCAGTCACACAATGCAGCTGACTTGGCGACTTCAGCACGCGCCTGCTTAATGGGTTTACCCATTTCACGTGAGATACACTCCGCCATCTCTTCCGCACGATGGCGCAGAGCTTGCCCGATCTGGCGCAGCGTTTGCGCACGGTGCTCAACGGAAGTATGTTTCCATTCGTTATAGCCATTCGCGGCAAGGTTCAGCGCATGATCAATCTCTTCCGCGCTGGCCCACGGCGTTGCCGTCAGCCTTTCACCGCTGGCAGGGTCAATGGAAATCGCATGTGTTGCTGCTGTGATAGTCATAAGTGCCTCTCTTTATCGCAGGGTATGGTTATATCATGAGCATATTTACTCTTTCTGAAAAATGAATAATATTAACCATACCATTCACGAATAGAGAATATTATGGATCTGACGCAGTTGGAAATGTTCAATGCCGTCGCGGAGACTGGCAGTATTACGCAGGCCGCCGCGAAGGTGCATCGCGTGCCATCCAATCTCACCACCCGTATACGTCAGCTTGAAGCCGACCTGGGTGTTGATCTGTTTATTCGTGAAAACCAGCGCCTGCGGCTTTCCCCATCCGGGCACAACTTTTTGCGCTACAGCCAGCGGATCCTGGCACTGGTTGAGGAAGCCAGGATGGTCGTCGCCGGGGATGAGCCGCAAGGATTCTTCTCTCTCGGCTCGCTTGAAAGTACAGCAGCAGTTCGCATCCCCGCCACGCTGGCTGAATATAACCAGCGTTACCCCAAAATTCAGTTCGCGCTGGCGACAGGTCCTTCAGGCACAATGCTGGACGGCGTGCTCGACGGTACATTGAACGCTGCCTTTGTCGATGGTCCAATTACCCATCCGGGACTTGAAGGAATGCCGGTCTACCGTGAAGAGATGATGATTGTCACGCCTAACGGTCATCCCCCCATTAAGCGGGCCAGTGACGTCAACGGTTGCAGTATTTACGCCTTTCGCGCCAACTGTTCCTATCGCCGCCATTTTGAAAGCTGGTTTCATGCCGATCGCGCCATGCCCGGCACCATTCATGAAATGGAGTCATATCACGGCATGCTGGCCTGCGTCATTGCCGGCGCGGGTATCGCATTGATCCCGCGTTCGATGCTGGAGAGCATGCCAGGGCATCATCAGGTCAACGCCTGGCCGCTAAGCGAGAACTGGCGCTGGCTGAATACATGGCTGGTCTGGCGCAGAGGTGCAATGACACGTCAGCTGGAAGCGTTTATTGAGGTGTTGAACCCTCAGTTATCACAGAGCCCGGAGTAACTGGCGCTCCTCAAAGAACATGAATACCTGTAAATCCGGGTGAAGTCATACGCCCGGAATTTCATTATTATTGAAATACTTAAAAATACGAGGAATGTTCGGCAGCAAATTGTGGCGCCCTGCCAATGAAATGAGATCCGCATCACAAAATGATTGTATTTTCGCCAGCAAACGTTTTAAGATCGTGGCCTTACCTTTTCGCAGCTAATCCTCTTATTTGATATGACAACAGACACTGTTTCCCGCAAGGTCGCGTGGCTACGGGTAGTTACGCTTGCCATTGCCGGTTTTATTTTCAATACCACAGAGTTTGTCCCTGTCGGCTTGCTGTCCGACATCGCACAAAGCTTCAATATGCAGACTGCTCAGGTCGGGATCATGCTGACGATCTACGCCTGGGTTGTCGCCCTGATGTCGCTCCCTTTTATGTTACTTACCAGTCAGGTGGAGCGCCGAAAACTGCTGATCTGTCTGTTTGTTGTGTTTATCGCCAGTCATATTCTCTCTTTCCTGGCATGGAATTTTACCGTGCTGGTAATTAGCCGTATTGGTATTGCCTTTGCGCACGCTATTTTCTGGTCGATCACCGCATCGCTGGCGATCCGCCTGGCTCCTGCCGGTAAACGTGCACAGGCTCTCAGCCTGATTGCCACCGGCACCGCGCTGGCTATGGTATTGGGTCTGCCCATCGGGCGCATTGTCGGTCAGTATTTTGGCTGGCGCACCACCTTCTTCGCCATCGGCATGGGGGCGTTAGTTACCCTGCTTTGCCTGATTAAGCTCCTGCCCAAACTACCCAGTGAGCACTCCGGCTCTTTAAAAAGCCTGCCGGTGTTATTCCATCGTCCGGCATTGATGAGTCTGTATCTACTGACGGTGATTGTGGTCACCGCACATTACACGGCCTACAGCTATATCGAGCCGTTTGTGCAGACCGTCGCGGGTCTGAGCGCAAACTTTGCTACCGTGCTGTTGCTGGTTCTGGGTGGCGCGGGAATTGTCGGTAGCGTCATTTTCGGTAAGCTGGGGAATCTGCATGCTTCCGTACTGATTAGCAGTGCCATTGCCCTGTTGACGGTATGCCTGGTGTTGTTACTTCCCGCTGCTGACAGCGAAATGCACCTTGCTATCCTGAGTATTTTCTGGGGCGTCGCCATCATGCTGATAGGTCTGGGCATGCAGGTGAAAGTGCTGGCGCTTGCTCCTGATGCGACTGACGTCGCAATGGCACTGTTCTCAGGCATCTTTAATATCGGTATTGGCGCTGGCGCGCTGGTAGGCAATCAGGTGAGTTTGCAGTGGTCAATGTCTACGATTGGTTACGTCGGCGCAGTGCCTGCCGTGGTGGCGTTGATATGGTCGGTGATTATCTTTCGTAAATGGCCGGTATCGCTGGAAGAACAGCCTCAGCATTCGTAAAAAATGTGCCCGGTAGACATTACCGATTACCGGGCACAGTGTTCTAAGCGTAGGTTTTAATAATTTCCAGCACGCCGTTAATAATAAACTGCACGCCCATACACACCAGCAGGAAGCCCATCAAACGAGAAATCGCTTCTATACCACCTTTGCCGACGAGGCGCATGATCCCCCCGGAACTGCGCAAACAGCCCCACAGGATAATCCCGACAACCGCAAAAATAATCGGCGGCGCGATCATGATCACCCAGTCCGGAAATTCGGAGCCATGGCGCACGGTTGACGCGGAACTGATGATCATCGCAATCGTCCCCGGACCGGCAGTGCTTGGCATAGCCAGAGGTACAAAGGCGATATTGGCAGTCGGCTCGTCTTCCAGCTCTTCTGACTTGCTTCTCGCTTCCGGAGAATCATGTGCCTTCTGCTGCGGAAACAGCATCCGGAAGCCGATAAACGCAACGATTAACCCACCCGCAATACGGAGTCCGGGAATCGAAATCCCGAAGGTATTCATCACCAGTTGCCCGGCATAGTACGCCACCATCATGATGGCAAACACGTAAACAGATGCCATGAGTGACTGACGGTTACGCTCTGCGCTGTTCATGTTGCCCGCGAGGCCAAGGAACAACGCCACGGTGGTTAACGGGTTTGCCAACGGTAACAGGACTACCAGCCCCAGCCCTATTGCTTTAAACAAGTCCATCATAATGTCATCTTTCCTGTGCGTTAATCGTCAACGGCAAGTATACGGTGAAATCCAGAAGATAAGCCATTTTCGCGATGTAAGGATTCATTTTTCATCTACGCGTATAAACCATAATTATCAGATCGTTAAATTTCCACACGCCAGGTATTGAGTCTGATGATTTAGCAAAACGTGGCATTTGCTGATTCATTCGTTTGACTTATATTTGCCTAAGCAATAATATCAGCCGTGACTAACTACTTGCCAGGGCAACCATTGTGAAAAACACCAGTGATCTGTTTAACGAAATCATCCCACTGGGTCGTTTGATCTATATGGTTAATCAGAAAAAAGATCGTTTGTTAAACGACTATTTGTCACCGCTGGATATCACGGCATCGCAGTTCAAGGTGCTCTGCTCCATCCGTTGCGCGGTGTGCATCACCCCTGTCGAATTGAAAAAAGTGCTGTCTGTCGACCTTGGCGCCCTGACGCGGATGCTGGACAGACTGGCCTGTAAAGGCTGGATAGAAAGGCTTCCGAATCCACATGATAAGCGTGGCGTGCTGGTGAAACTCACCGAGCATGGCGCAGCAATTTGCGAGCAGTGTCATCAATTAGTAGGGCAAGACCTGCACCAGGAACTAACAAAAAACTTAACGGCGGATGAAGTAGCCACACTTGAGCACTTGCTTAAGAGAATCCTGCCGTAAACAGAAAGAGGTATGACGATGTCCAGACGCAATACTGACACAATCACTATTCATAGCATTTTGGACTGGATCGAAAATAACCTTGAATCGCCGCTCTCACTGGAAAAAGTGTCAGAGCGTTCAGGTTACTCCAAATGGCACCTGCAACGGATGTTTAAAAAAGAAACCGGTCATTCACTGGGTCAATACATTCGCAGCCGTAAAATGACTGAAATAGCGCAAAAACTAAAAGAAAGTAACGAACCTATTCTTTATCTGGCAGAGCGTTACGGTTTTGAGTCTCAGCAGACGCTGACCCGGACATTCAAAAACTATTTTGATGTTCCGCCGCATAAATACCGTATGACGAATATGCACGGCGAATCACGCTATTTGCTCCCACTTAATCAATGTAATTGCTAAACGCCAGTTAACGACGTAACCGAGGAAATCATGAAACTTCTGTCTTATGCAATGCTGGCCCTACTGTTTGTTGTTTCGGGCCAGAGCATGGCGGAACAGACCGCGCAACCTGCCACCCAGAACAGTCGCGACGCGATGATTATGCCCCCTGCGAACGATCAGTCCCCGTTCGATTTTAATCATATGGGTGCAGGCAGCGACAAGTCCGACGAATTAGGTGTGCCATATTACAATATGCGCAACCTGTAATTATATTGCCCCGCCACTGCGGGGCTTTTTTTAGCCCCTCACCGACGCAACCTTACGCAACCGAAAGCCAAACACATTGATATACAACCCAGCCATGATCAGTAGCGCACCGAGCAGTTGCAATCCGGTCAGCGTTTCATCCAGCAGCACAACCGCACTCGCCAGTCCAACGACCGGCACCAACAGCGACAGCGGCGCTACACGCCAGGTCTCATAGCGTCCGAGTAACGAACCCCAGATACCATAACCCACGATGGTCGCCACAAACGCCAGATAAACCAGTGACAGAATGGTGGTCATATCTATCGCCACCAGACTTTGGGTAATTTGCGCTGGACCATCGAGAATTAATGAAGCAAGGAAGAACGGAGCAATAGGGATTAACGCGCTCCATACCACCAACGACATAACGGCCGGGCGCGAGGTATGCTGCATGATTTTTTTGTTAAAGATATTGCCACAGGCCCAGCTTAGCGCCGCCGCCAACGTCAGCATAAAACCGAGCATGCCAACATGCTGCCCGTTCAGACTGGCCTCAATCAGCACCAGCACGCCAAATACCGCCAGCGCAATGCCTACCAGCTGTTTACCCTGCAGACGTTCGCCAAAGGCGAATGCCCCCAGAATGATGGTGAAAAACGCCTGAGCCTGTAATACCAGAGAAGCTAACCCGGCAGGCATACCGAATTTGATAGCGCTAAAGAGAAACGCAAACTGCCCAAAACTGATGGTCAGCCCATAGCCGAGCAACAGCGAAAGTGGGATTTTCGGCCTGGCAACAAAGAGTATTGCCGGGAACGCCACCAGTAAAAAACGCAGCCCTGCCAGCATTAAAGGGGGCATATTATGCAGCCCCACTTTGATGACCACAAAGTTCAGTCCCCAAACCACAACGACCAGTAACGCCAATAACCCGTCTTTACGCGACATACCACCGCCCCTGCAAATATTAAATTTTTGTAAACAAGTTAAAGTAACGGAAATCGTTGTGCCGTAACAGATCATTATTTCAGGTAGGCCACGCAAGGCATTTTCGGACAACTTATTGAGTGTACATCACAGTTTTAGCATGCTATTTGTTTCTTATATCTAAAAAAAACATAACAACATGCATTGTCGGGCAGGAAAATGAATATCTCTCTGAGAAGGTCCACTCTCGCGTTACTCGCGTCATCTTTGTTATTAACAATTGGCCGTGGCGCCACTCTGCCATTCATGACGATTTACCTCAGTCGTCAGTATGGCCTGGGTGTCGATCTGATCGGTTATGCAATGACAGTAGCACTGACTATTGGCGTCGTTTTCAGTCTTGGATTCGGCATCCTGGCCGATAAATTTGAAAAAAAACGCTTTATGCTGCTGGCAATTTGTGGCTTTGCGTCCGGCTTTATTGCGATCCCACTGGTGCATAACGTGGTGGTCGTGGTTTTGCTCTTTGCTCTGATCAACTGTGCCTACTCCGTCTTCGCCACGGTGCTGAAGGCCTGGTTTGCCGATAATCTGTCTGCTACCAACAAGACTAAAATTTTCTCGCTTAACTATACCGTGCTGAATATTGGCTGGACCGTTGGTCCACCGCTGGGCACGCTGCTGGTGATGCAAAGCATTAACCTGCCATTCTGGCTGGCTGCCGCCTGTTCAGCATTGCCACTGGTGTTTATCCAGACCTGGGTAAAACGTTCAACAGCACCATCAGAAGGTTTAAACGCCGCGGTGTGGTCCCCTTCGGTACTCCTGCGCGACCGGGCATTATTCTGGTTTACGTTATCGGCCTTTCTGGCATCGTTTGTTGGCGGTGCTTTTGCGTCCTGTATTTCGCAATACGTTATGGTGGTCGCCGATGGCGATTTTGCCGAGAAAGTCGTGGCGGTGGTCCTGCCCGTGAACGCCGCCATCGTAGTATCACTGCAATACGCACTTGGTCGCAGGCTCACCGCCACGAATATCCGCCCGTTAATGACAATGGGTACAGTCTTCTTTGTCGTTGGCCTGATCGGTTTCGCCTTTTCCGGCAACAGTCTGTTGTTATGGGGAATTTCTGCTGCCTTTTTCACTATCGGCGAAGTCATTTACGCGCCGGGCGAATATATGCTTATCGACAACATCGCGCCAGCAGGCATGAAAGCCAGCTATTTTTCCGCCCAGTCGTTGGGCTGGCTTGGCGCAGCGGTTAACCCATTAGTCAGCGGCGTCATTTTAACCACATTGCCGCCATGGTCGCTGTTTGTCGCGCTGATAGTGGCGATCGTTCTTGCCTGGACGCTCATGATAAAAGGCATGCGCGCCAAGCCCTGGGGGCAGACGGCAGTCTGCTGATGAGTATAGCGACAGAGCCGAAACCGCTCTGTCGCATACCTCAGATAGCAACCAGTCCCCGTACGCCCTCGGCCTCCATATTTTTACCGTCGCCGCGTTGAATAATGCTGCCCCGCGACATCAGCAGGTATTTGTCGGCTAGCTGCTGCGCAAAATCATAGAACTGCTCCACCAGCAAAATGGCCATATCACCCCGGTGCGCCAGTTGAGAAATAACCTGACTAATCTCTTTAATTACCGAAGGCTGAATCCCTTCGGTGGGCTCATCGAGGATCAACAGCTGTGGGCGACTTGCCAGCGCTCGCCCAATCGCCAGTTGCTGCTGTTGCCCGCCGGACAAATCTCCGCCTCGCCGATGCTTCATCTCCTGTAAAACCGGAAAGAGCGCGTAAATATCATCTGGCACATGCCGGGCCTCCGGTGCTGAAAAACGGGAAAGACCGAGCAGCAGATTCTCTTCTACCGTCAAACGCGGAAAAATATCACGCCCCTGTGGGACATACGCCACACCGGCCCTGACCCGCTGATGCGGCTTCCAGTGAGTGACATTTTTATCCTGCCAGAGCACGCTTCCGCTACGGGCCGGAATAATCCCCATCAGACACTTTAGTAGTGTTGTTTTCCCCACGCCGTTACGCCCCAGCAGGCATGTCACCTCGCCGATACGCGCTTCAAAGCTCACCCCGCGCAGAATATGGCTGCCACCATAATATTGATTCAGTTCTTTCACCTGCAGCATATGAACTCCTTAACGCCCGAGATAGACTTCAATAACCTGCTCGTTGGCCTGCACATCGCGAAGGCTCCCCTGAGCGAGGACACGTCCCTGATGTAATACTGTGACGCGATCGGCAATAGTTTCAACAAATCCCATATCGTGCTCAACAACCATCAGAGAGTGCTTACCGGCAAGCTGGCGAAACAGCTCCGCCGTGTATTCCGTTTCCGCATCCGTCATCCCCGCCGCGGGTTCATCCAGTAGCAGTAAATGCGGCTCCTGCACCAGCAGCATGCCAATTTCGAGAAACTGTTTTTGCCCATGCGAAAGCAGTCCGGCGCGGCGGGCCCGCTCATTACCCAGCCGCAACAGCGCCAGTACTTCATCAATATGATCCCGTTGTTCGCCTGAGAGTCGTGCCCGTAGAGAACCCCAGACAGATTTATCATTTTTCAGCGCCAACTCCAGGTTCTCCTCCACCGTTAATGCTTCAAATACCGTGGGCTTCTGAAATTTCCGTCCAATCCCCTGACGCGCGATGGCGATGGGATCCAGCGTTGTTAAATCGGTCGACTGGTCGTATATCGCACGACCACTTTGCGGTCTGGTTTTACCGGTTATGACATCCATTAACGTCGTCTTCCCGGCGCCGTTGGGGCCAATAATACAGCGCAGTTCCCCGACGCCAATATTGAGCGAGAGATCCGTTAACGCCTGGAATCCGTCGAAATTAACGTTAATTTTTTCCAGTTGGAGTACCGGGTCCGTTTGTTCGCGAAACCGATCGCCCGGCATCTGGCGTGTAAAAAGTCCTTCATCCGGCTGCATTATTTGTCTCCTTTGCGAAACAGGCCAATCACACCACTAGGTAAAAAAAGCGTAACGCCAATAAAGATCAGGCCAAGAAACAGCTGCCAGTATTCCGGCATAATGACGGTAAACAGGCTTTTAGCACCGTTCACCAGTACTGCGCCAAATACCGGGCCGATCAGGGTTCCACGTCCGCCCAGAGCAACCCAAATCGCCGCTTCAATCGAGTTGGTCGGCGACATTTCGCTGGGGTTGATAATCCCTACCTGCGGGACATAAAGCGCCCCGGCCAGGCCGCACAGTACAGCTGAAAGCGTCCACACCAGTAACTTGAAACCTTTCGGATCGTAACCACAGAACATCAGACGGTTCTCGGCATCGCGCACGGCGGTCAGAATACGACCAAACTTACTGCGGGCCAGCGCAAGTCCCAGCCATATTGCCAGCACCAGCAGCATAACCGTCGCCAGAAACAGCGCGATCCTGGTGGACGTCGCGGTCACCGGAAATCCCAGAATGGTGGTAAAACCGGTAAAGCCGTTATTTCCACCAAAGCCGGTTTCATTGCGGAAAAACAGCAACATTCCGGCGAAAGTCAGGGCCTGGGTCATGATGGAGAAATAGACACCTTTGATTTTTGAACGGAAGGCAAACCAACCAAATACCAGCGCCAGCAGGCCCGGCACCAGAACAACCAGCAGCATCGCCCAGAGAAAATGTTGCGTCCCCCACCAAAACCAGGGCAGCTCGCTCCACGACAGGAATGACATAAAGGCCGGTAATCCTTCGCCGGAAGCCTGCCGCATCAGGTACATTCCCATCGCATAGCCCCCCAGCGCGAAGAAGATACCGTGTCCCAGCGAGAGCATTCCGGCATAGCCCCACACCAGATCCAGCGCAACGGCCACAATGGCATAGCAGAGAATTTTCCCGGCCAGCGTCAACGTCCACACCGATATGGCCAGCGGATGCTCCGCAGGTAACAGCGCAAGAAACGGCAGAATAATCAACGCCAGCAGTAAGCCCAGACCCAGCACGCGTGTTGCACGCGGCGCTTTACGCGCCAGCGTTATTGTCATTGGCATCGTCATCAGTCAATAACCCTCCCTTTCAGCGCGAACAGTCCCTGAGGTCGTTTCTGAATAAACAGAATGATCAGCACCAGGATCATGATTTTGCCGAGAACCGCCCCCACCTGAGGCTCCAGAATTTTATTGAAGATCCCCAGCCCAAATGCCGCAGCCACGCTCCCGGCAAGCTGTCCAACGCCGCCCAGTACCACCACCAAAAACGAATCGATAATGTAGCTTTGCCCCAGCTCCGGTCCTACGTTACCTAGTTGCGAGAGCGCCACGCCTCCCAGACCGGCAATTCCTGAACCAAGGCCAAAGGCCAGCATATCGACTCGTCCGGTGGGTACGCCGCAGCAGGCCGCCATATTGCGATTTTGCGTCACGGCACGCACGCGCAGCCCGAGGCGCGTTTTATTCAACAGCAGCCAGGTGAAGAACAGCACCAGCATGGCAAAGCCAAGCACCACTATTCGGTTCCATGGCAATATCAGATTGGCATAAACCTGAATACCGCCGGAAAGCCATGCCGGATTGGCGACTTCCAGGTTTTGCGCACCGAAAGTCATTCGCACCAACTGGATGAGCATCAGGCTGATCCCCCAGGTCGCCAGTAGCGTTTCAAGCGGACGGCCATATAAATGGCGTATCACCCCTCGCTCGAGCAGCATTCCTACTGCCGCAGTCAGCAAAAAGGCGACCGGAAGTGCAATAACCGGATACCAGGCTAACCCGTGCGGGAAAAACTGCCCCATCAACTGTTGCACCATCCAGGTACAGTACGCCCCGAGCATTAACATCTCGCCATGCGCCATATTGATTACGCCGAGCAATCCATAGGTTATCGCCAGACCCAATGCCGCCAGCAGCAAAATAGAACCCAGTGACAGTCCCATGAAAGCCTGCCCTAGAAGATCCCCAACCTTCATGCGATGCGAGATGGAATTCAGACTTTCGTCAGCGGCAGCACGCACTCGGGCATCGGGTTCATGTTCAGCCCGGGTGAATGGCTGCAGGCGCGCCTGAGTTTCAGGATCATTTGACGCCCCTAATAGTTCGATTGCCTGAAGCCTGACCTCCGGCGAGGTGCTACTCAGTTGCAGATTTGCCAGTGCAATAGCGAGTGCGGATTTCACATCACCATCTGACTCCTGAGCCAGTCGTTGTTGTAAAAACGGCAGCATGCCCGGCTGCGCCTCACGCTGTAATGCACGAGCTGCCTCCCCCCTTACCGTGACACTGTCACTTAAAAGCTGATGGACAGCCAACGCTCCGGCTACCAAATTACGCAGGCGGTTAGTCAGGCGAGTTTTTTTTAGCTCGCCGTTTGGGGCTGTCGCTGTTCCTAACGGCTGTACGTGCGAGCCGTTCATGATGAAGGCATTTTTCGTGTTATCGGTCAGCAGGTTCTCATCTCGCAGCGCGCTGAGCAGCGGGATGCGCTGAACGTCGGGATTCACCGCCCATTGTTCAAGCAAGGCGGCCTGCTGAGCACGGTTGGCGGCGGTAAAGGAATCAGCATCTGCGGCCTGGGCTATCCACGGCAAAAACCACATCAGCAACAACACACCACGAATCAAGCGCATAGCTTTCATGAGCGTTCTCCAAAGCATTACCCTCCCGCAGGAGGGCGTTAGATCAGTTGCTGGCGGTTTTCACAGGCTGTTCAGATTTTTTATCATTACCAGCGATGTACGGACTCCACGGCTGGGCGCGGACCGGCTCATCGGTTTGCCACACCACGTTAAACTGGCCGTTGCCTTCAATCTCGCCAATCATGACGGGTTTATGCAGGTGATGGTTGGTCGCATCCATGGTCAGGGTAAAACCTGATGGTGCAGCGAAGGATTGCCCCGCCATAGCAGCACGAACTTTATCCACATCGGTAGTTCCGGCTTTTTCTACCGCCTGCGCCCACATGTGCAGGCCAACATATGTGGCTTCCATTGGGTCGTTCGTCACTACCGAATCAGCATTCGGTAATTTGTGCGCTTTGGCATACGCCCGGTAATCCGCGACAAACTTCTTGTTGGCCGCATTATCGACAGACTCAAAGTAGTTCCAGGCGGCAAGGTTGCCCACCAGCGGTTTGGTATCAATACCGCGTAGCTCCTCCTCACCCACGGAAAAAGCCACCACCGGCACATCGGTGGCTTTCAGCCCCTGATTCGCTAACTCTTTATAGAACGGTACGTTAGAATCCCCATTGATGGTTGATACCACCGCCGTTTTTCCCCCTGCGGCGAATTTTTTAATACTAGAGACAATGGTCTGGTAATCGCTATGTCCGAATGGGGTGTACACCTCTTCGATATCTTTATCGGCGACCCCTTTTGAGTGCAAAAAGGCGCGTAAAATTTTGTTGGTCGTGCGCGGATAAACATAATCCGTGCCCAGCAGGAAGAAGCGTTTCGCGCTGCCGCCGTCCTCACTCATCAGATACTCAACCGCAGGGATCGCCTGCTGGTTGGGGGCTGCGCCGGTATAGAAGACGTTAGGCGACATCTCCTCACCTTCATATTGCACCGGGTAAAACAGCAGACCATTCAACTCTTCAAATACCGGTAAAACTGATTTACGCGAAACCGATGTCCAGCAGCCGAAAACTGCCGCCACCTTGTCCTGACTCAGCAGTTGTCTTGCTTTTTCAGCAAATAACGGCCAGTTCGAGGCCGGGTCAACCACCACCGGTTCCAGCTTTTTACCCAACACACCGCCCTGAGCATTTATTTCATCGATGGTCATCAACGCCACATCTTTTAGCGGCGTTTCGGATATGGCCATCGTGCCGGATAACGAATGCATGATGCCAACCTTAATGGTGTCGGCTGCCTGAACGCTAAAACTCACGCCCATTGCAACAACAGAGGCAGAAAGTGCAAAAGCTTTTAAAAATGTACGACGCTGCATAGTTTCACTCCTGAAATTAGACTTGCTGAAAGCTCCGGTGCAGCCGGGCAGACAAAACGGTGCAAATTAAGGGTGTTCAGAAGTGATAAGGCAAAAACGATGCCAGATATTAAAACCTCATATAAAATCAATAAATTAGCATCCCGCACACAAAAATCAGTATTACATTTTCCCTCCAAAAGGATTAATCACACGAAAAAATGAACCACCATGAGACAACTCTGCATTATAAACGTGCAACAATCTGTGTCAGCATCACACCGTCATAACAGCGTCTCAGGGTTTAAAAACAAGGTTATTTGTGCGCAGATAAATGTGTCTCGTCACTATTATTTATTTTATTCGACGTGATCATGTCAAAAATTTACTTTTCAGTCGAAATAATCACACAGTTCAGCCTTTGTTTAAGATTGAATTGCTACTATAGTCATAAGCGAGGTGAACTTAAGGTAAGAGAGGAAACTCACAGATAAAGGAGCATTTACTATGCTGGGTAATATGAATATTTTTATGGCTGTTCTGGGAATTATTTTATTTTCCGGTTTTCTGGCCGCGTATTTTAGCCACAGATGGGATGATTGATGAACGGAGATAGTCCTGCACCGACCCGGCCCCTTGTTGCGTAGCTGCACAAGGGGCCATTTTTTTACCTGAATCGCGCTCGCTGTGCCTTTATCCTGATTTACAGATAAAAAAAACCGCCGGATATACCAGCGGTAAATGCTTGCATGGATAGATTTGTGTTTTGCTTTTATACGCTATCTGGCAATTCCCTGCGAAGATAACGGATAGTCAGCTAACCTATCATCGACAACCCCAATGAAAGTTAAACGAAACGCAACTACCTCAAAACGTTTTTCGAAAACTCACGCACTGAGGGGATACGAGATTCCGTCATTGGTGTCCACCAACGCGATCCGCTCATTTTCATCCATAAACATGCAGCGATTCCTGCCAGTCTGTTTCCCCTGATACATCGCCCTGTCGGCCCGACCAAGCGCGGTATCCAGCGTTTCACCCTGTTGAACCCGGGTTATGCCTGCCGTCACCGTGATACCGATCTCTCCATCAGCGTAGGGAATTTTTTTCTGACCAATCAGACGACAAAGTCGCAAACCCGCCAGGCATGCCTGCTCGTCCGTTTTTGTTCTGATGATGATAATGAACTCTTCTCCACCGTAGCGGTACGCCGCCTCATCATATCGCGTCCATGACAATAAATTTGATGCCAGAGCGCGCAATACCACGTCACCGACCAGATGACCGTATGTATCGTTAACGTATTTAAAACGATCGATATCCAACAACAATATATAGAGATTAAGCGGTTCGGCGTCGAGCAACTGCCGATCAAAAGACTCATCGAGCATTCTTCTGCCAGGTAAACCTGTTAATACATCGATATTACTGCGGATACTCAATAAATATATTTTGTAGTCCATTACAGATGAGGTAAATGCCAGAAGCGCGTCCTGGAAACTGTCGAAATGCCATGAATGGCTACGTTTCTCCACTATAGCCAATAGCAACTCCTTGCCTAATAAATGCATCTTTTCGTGAGTGGCACTTATCTTGCTCACGTAACTACAATCATCCTCATTGTACCGCGATTGATTATTAAGCCACAGTCCAAATCGACAAACAAAATGCGAGTTTTCACCCATAATATCAGGCTGTGTTACATCTGAAGACACCACGCAGCGGAACATCTTTACCAGCCATTTGTAGTGGGCATCAATGGACTTGTTCAACTCAATCAAAATTGTATCTATTTCCTTCGTATTTCTCATCATCACGTTCTCTCTCCCTGTTCGAGCGTTTCTGATGGAATTATCTTAACGATAAAAAAGAAAATTTATGTAAATTTTTTAATAGTAATTAATAAGCCGCGATTAACAATAGCATTGCGCTATGCCACTGGTCGCGGCATAGCGTACATCACTCAGTTCATACCAGACTCAAATTGAACACGGCCATTGAGCCTTTTATTTTCGCGGATAGATAAAAACCGCTAAGAAAGCTGATGTGTATGCTTTAAGCTTTTTATAGCTATCTTTTTCCGATTAGAGACCTAAATTGCAAGGTTATTTCTTAGGTAATATAAAAACCGGGCGTTACACCCGGTTGGGAATGCACGAAACGATAGTGAGCAGTAAGCCGGATAAGGCGTTTACGCCGCCATCCGGCAATCTGTTACAAGCAGCCGGATGGCGCTTCGCTTATCCGGCCTACAGCGTAATTCCCTTTTCAGCACAATGATGAATTTATCGGCGTCATTATGTTTAGCTAAGCTGAATTGAGGACTTTCCCCCTCTGAACAAACCTTACGCGCTCAAACCACGATGTTCCAGCATCGGCTCCATTCGGGGATCGCGCCCGCTCCACTGGTGATAGAGTTCAGCTAAATCAGTACTGTTACCGCGGGACAAAATAGCTTCACGGAACTTTTGCCCGTTTTCACGAGTTAATCCGCCCTGCTCTACAAACCACTGATAGCCATCATCGGCCAGCATTTGCGTCCACAAATAGGCGTAATAACCTGCGGCATAACCGCCGCCGAAGATATGGGCAAAATAGCTGCTACGATAACGAGGCGGCACAGCCTTGAGTTCCAAACCTTCTGCCGCCAGCGCCTGCTGTTCAAATTGATCAACCGAAAGAGATAACGCGCTATTTTCCAGACTGTGCCAACGCATATCCAGCAATGCGGCACTGAGCAGTTCGGTCATGTCGTAACCTTTGTTAAACAGGCTGGCCCGCTGCATCTTATCCCGCAACGCCTGCGGCATTTGCTCCCCGGTATCAACATGACGAGCAAAACGAGCAAAGACCTGCGGATGACTCGCCCAGTGTTCGTTGATCTGCGAAGGAAACTCAACAAAATCCCGCGGAGTATTGGTTCCTGAAAGTGTGGCATAACGCTGAGTGGCAAACAGGCCGTGCAACGTGTGCCCAAACTCATGAAATAACGTAATAACATCATCCCACAATAACAATGCAGGCTGACCCTTTGTCGGTTTTTGATAATTACACACGTTATAAATAACCGGCCGGGTTTCATTGAGTTGCGATTGCTCAACAAAATTGCCCATCCAGGCACCACCGCTTTTCGATTCCCGGGCAAAGAAATCGCCGTAAAATAACGCCAGCCCTACGCCATCGTGATCGAATATTTCCCATACCCGAACATCCGGGTGATAAACAGGAATGTCGAACCGTTCTATAAATTTTATGCCAAAGAGTTGATTAGCTGTCCAGAAAACGCCCTCGTTCAGCACCGTATCAAGGGCAAAGTAAGGTTTGAGCTGCGCCTCATCAAGAGCATATTTCTCACGACGAACCTGCTCGGCATAAAATGCCCAGTCCCAGGCCTCGACGTTAAATTGCCCCTGTTCGTGATTGATAACATTCTGGATTTCGGCCTGTTCATCCAATGCCCTGGCTCGCGCAGCGGGAACAATCGCCCGCATGAAATTCAGTGCCGCCTCCGGTGTTTTTGCCATCTGATCGGCAATTTTCCATGCAGCGTAATTGGCAAAACCGAGTAGTTTCGCCTGCTGCATCCGGATCTCGACCAGTCGCTGAATAATCGCCCGAGTATCGTTAGCGTCATTGTTTTCTGCTCTCGTCCATGCGCGGTTGAACAGATTCTCACGGGTCTGGCGATCGCGTAACCCCGCAAGCGCCGGTTGCTGAGTCGTATTCAATAGCGGGATAACCCAACGCGCTTCAAGCCCTTTCTCCTTTGCAGCTTCGGCGGCAACAGCAATTTCCTCTGCGCTAAGTCCGTCCAGGTAACGTGCATCATCCACCACCAGAGCACCGGACTTGTTCGCCGCCAGCAGCCGTTGATTAAACTGGCTGGTCAACGTGGCGGACTCTGTATTGAGCGCTTTAAGGTTTGCTTTATCGACCTCATTCAGACGCGCGCCGGCTAATACAAAACGCTGGTGGATGACCTCCAGCAAGCGTGATGATTCGCTATCCAGCCCCAGTGAACCTCGCTGTTGCCAGACCGCTTCAACGCGCGAAAAAAGCGCGCCATTGAGATAAATATCATTGGCAAGGCTCGCCAGTTCCGCGGAAAATTCTTCGTCAAGGCGCTGTAGTTCATCGTTGGTGTGTGCCGCCGTCATCGCGAAGAAAATGCTGGTTACACGCGTGAGCAGCGTGCCGCTTTGCTCAAGCGCCAGCAACGTATTGGCAAAATCAGGGGCCTGCGGGTTTTGCACAATCGCCTCGATCTCTGCACGTTTTTGCCGCACGCCTTCATCGAACGCTGGGCGATAGTGCTGCACATCTATCTGATCAAACTGCGGGGCCTGGTACGGCAACGTGCTGTGGTGTAAAAAAGGATTCGTTAACGACATCTTCCACTCCTGAAAACGATTTGTTTACCAGAGTAGACTTCCCGGGAATCAACCGCAATCGCGTTACGCAGGAATAGCTCTGAACGGAAATGACGTGCTATGGTAGTACGACATAAAAAGCGTTGAGGAACAGTGAGATGATCGTTTTAGTAACCGGAGCAACCGCAGGTTTTGGTGAGTGCATTACGCGTCGTTTTATTGAGAATGGGCATAAAGTTATTGCCACCGGACGCCGCCAGGAGCGCCTGCAGGAACTGAAAGAGGAATTGGGTGACCGCCTCTATACCGCGCAACTGGACGTACGTAATCGTGCATCGATTGAAGAGATGATGGACGCCTTACCCGCAGAATGGCGCAATATTGATGTTCTGGTCAACAACGCAGGTCTGGCGCTGGGCCTTGAGCCTGCTCACAAGGCCAGCATTGAAGACTGGGAGAATATGATCGACACCAACAACAAGGGGCTGGTTTATATGACCCGTGCCGTTCTGCCTGGTATGGTTGAACGCAACCGCGGTCATATTATCAATATCGGTTCTACCGCGGGCAGTTGGCCATACGCTGGCGGTAACGTCTACGGTGCGACTAAAGCGTTTGTTCGCCAGTTTAGCCTGAATTTACGTACTGATTTACACGGCACTGCAATTCGCGTTACCGACATCGAGCCGGGTCTGGTTGGCGGTACGGAATTCTCTAATGTCCGTTTCAAAGGTGATGACGCCAAAGCTGAAAAAGCCTACGAAAATACCACGGCGCTGACTCCGCAAGATGTTACAGAAGCGGTATGGTGGGTGGCTTCTTTACCGGCTCATGTCAATATCAACACCCTTGAAATGATGCCTGTCACACAGTCTTTTGCCGGGCTGAGTATTCATCGGGGCTAATTTCTCTACCCGGCCTTGCGCCGGGTATAGATAGCCAGAAAGAAGTGATAAAATATCCGGGTTAACTCTCTAAAAAGTAAGAATGAATGACCGTAGAAACGCAGCTCAACCCTACACAGCCAGTAAATCAACAGATTTACCGTATTCTTCGCCGTGATATCGTGCATTGTCTGATTGCACCCGGTACACCGCTGTCGGAGAAAGAGGTTTCCGTACGCTTTAATGTGTCACGCCAACCGGTACGAGAAGCATTCATCAAACTGGCAGAAAACGGCCTGATTCAGATCCGCCCGCAGCGTGGCAGCTACGTGAACAAGATTTCGCTGTCGCAGGTGCAAAATGGTTGTTTTGTCCGCCAGGCGATTGAATGTGCCGTGGTACGCCGCGCCGCATCGCTGATCAACGATCAGCAGTGCTATCAGCTTGAACAGAATTTGCATCAGCAGCGCATCGCAATTGACCGAAAACAGATTAATGATTTCTTCCAGCTTGATGATGAGTTTCATCAGAAACTGGCTTTAATCGCCGAGTGCCAACTCGCCTGGGATACCGTTGAGAATATAAAGGCTACAATTGACCGCGTTCGTTATATGAGCCTGGATCATATTTCCCCGCCTGAAATGCTGCTACGCCAGCATCACGATATCTTTGCCGCCCTTGAGAAGCATGATGGCGATGCGGTCGAGCGCGCAATGATGCTCCATCTTCAGGAAATTGGTGAGTCCGTTCAGCTTATTCGTCAGGAAAATAGCGACTGGTTCAGCGAAGATTAATACTACGCTCACCTCACTCCGGGGTGAGTTTCTCCTGCGTTTTCCCCTCTCCCGCATAACTGCATAAAAAAAGCTGTGATTTTGATCGAAAACAAAAAAAATCATTAACGAGAAGCGTATTTATATTGCGCCCGTTACGTGGGACTAAAAGCCCACGGGCTTTGACGGTAAGTTGGAAAGGAGAAAACACCATGAAAACATACGATCGTAACCGTAACGCAATCACCACTGGCAGCCGCGTCATGATCAGCGACACCGGACTCACAGGCCGCATTACAGCGATAGATACCGATGGCCTGACCGCTGAGCAGATCCGCCGCGGGAAAACAGTGGAAATCGAAGGATGTGAAGGCAAATACGCCCCCCTCGAGCTGATTCGTTTAGGCATGAACTAATTGGTGTGAATGCCAGAAAACACAGCGCCATCTGGCCGTTGCAAGCCAGATGGCGACATAAAGCATAATCTTCGTTACTTCAGTTTTGCTGCATACTTCGCAACCGTCGCCTTCGCCCCTTCAGCCAGTAAAGTAAGATACGCTTGTGTGACCTGCCGATTGAACAGTTCAACCTGTGGCAGTTCACGACCAAAAATAGCATCGATTGCCAGCAGCGCCTGAGCGCGCTCTTCGCCCTCGTTACTGCTACGCACGGCATTCTGGATCACCGGCAACAATGGATCGCTAATTTCAATCGCCTGGCCCTGTTCATCCACACCACCGACGTAACGCATCCAGCCAGCGACACCCAGTGCCAGCAGCGCAAAGTCACTACCGTGCACAATGTGCCAACGAATGGAATCAAGCATACGCTGCGGCAGTTTTTGGCTACCGTCCATGGCGATCTGCCAGGTACGATGACGCAGCGCCGGATTGCTGTAGCGTTCAATTAACAGATCGGCGTAGCGCTGTAGGTCAACACCTTTTACTTTCAGCGTAGGTGCTTGTTCCTGCAACATCAGCGCACGTGCAGCAAGACGATAGTTTTCATCACCCATGCAATCGTTAATATGTTGATATCCCGCCAGATACCCAAGATACGCAAGGAAAGAGTGGCTGCCGTTGAGCATACGCAGTTTCATCTCTTCAAACGGAATGACATCAGCCACCAGTTCCGCCCCGGCCTTTTCCCATTCAGGACGGCCGGCAACAAAGTTATCTTCAATTACCCACTGGCGGAACGGTTCGCATGCCACGCCTGCCGGGTCGCGTACACCGGTGATATGTTCAATTTTGTCCAGTGTCTCCTGCGTAACTGCCGGGACAATGCGGTCAACCATGGTTGATGGGAATGTCACATGTTGTTCGATCCACGCGGCCAGTTCCATATCCACCGCTCGGGCATATGCAGTGACAACATTGCGCATCACATGACCGTTTTCTGGCATGTTATCGCAGGACATCACGGTAAAGGCGGCTAAACCCGCAGCTTTGCGACGAGCCAGGGCTTCAACCACCACGCCCGGCGCAGTTTTTGGCTGTTTGGGATTTTGCAGATCGGCGGCAATCATCGGATTGTCTAACATCAGTTGGCCGGTCGCCGGAGAATGGCAGTAGCCTTTCTCAGTGATGGTCAGGGAAACGATCGCGACCTGAGGTTCACACATCGCTGCCAGTACGCTTTCCAGACCATCAACCTGCGCATGCAATGCATTTTTCACCACGCCCACGACTCTCGCAGTCCAGGCATCAGCAGACATCTCTGCAACGGTATACAGATTATCTTGCTGTTTCAGATCGAAAATCTGCTGCTCGCCGCCAATCAGGTTCACTTCGCAGTAGCCCCAGTCACTGCCGTGATCGGCGGCCAGAATGTCAGCGTAAACACCCTGATGTGCGCGGTGAAACGCGCCAAACCCCAGATGAACAATACGCGGAACCAGTTTTGTACGATCGTAGTCAGGAAGTGCAGCCTTAGCCGCTAAGAGCTTGTTTTGCATGGTATGGCCTACTTATAAATGAAATCAGGACTGTTCCAGAGTAACGCCTGTATGGTTGTATGTTTTGATTTGCATTAAGCTTTTTATGATTGGTATGACATCATGTAAAGCTGTGTAATAGCATGGGCAGCGTACGAGTACATCCGCCCATGCTACTGTCTTGTATCAGCTTGTCTGAGTCACCGAGCAACGAACCTTCTCGGCTTTTTTCACCTCGGCAGCATCCTCAAGTACGCTCAGGTCGCGATCTTTCACTTCTGGCATCAGAAACGCGGAAATCAAACCAATCAGTGAGTAAGCGATGACCATCACCAGAATTGGCCACCAGGAATTAGTCATGTTGCAGAAAATACCCGCCAGAACCGGACCAAAACCAACAGCAACTAACCCGCCCGCTTCTTTTGAAATCGCCATTCGCGTAAACCGGTTACGCGCACCGAACATTTCCGCCATGGTAATATTTTCGAGAGCAAATAACCCCAATACGGCAAAATTATGAATAACAATCAGTGCCGTCATAATGACACCCGGGCTATACGTTTTATCCACTACAATTGACAGCATCGGGTAAGCCAAAATAATTGCCGAGATATTCAGGATAATATAAGGCAAACGACGACCAAACTTATCAGACAACCAGCCAAGCAACGGTATTGTAATAAAGCCCAACACCGAACTGATCATTAAGGCATCAGTGGGTATAGATTTATCAAATAACAGCGTCTGTACTAAATAACCGGCAAGGAAGGTTTGGATTAATCCTGAATTACCCGCCTGTCCAAAACGTAGGCCGGTTGCCAGCCAGAAAGATTTACTGGTAAACATCGCCCCCAGCGTATTTTCTGACGAATTATTTAATGCCGGAGCGTTTTCTTCATCATTCACTTTCTCAAATACCGGGCTTTCTTTGAGATTCATACGCAACCAGATGGCAAAGATCATCACCACGACACTCGCCAGGAACGGAATGCGCCAACCCCAGGCTAATAACTCCTCACGGTCGAGCGCAAAGAACATCACCGCCCAGATGGCCGTTGCGCTAAGGGTTCCACAGTTGGTCCCCATGGCAACAAGTGAGGAAATAATGCCACGTTTACCTTTTGGCGCGTACTCGGCAAGCATCGTGCCTGCGCCCGAAATTTCAGCCCCCGCACCAAGCCCTTGCACGATACGCAGCGTCACCAGCAGCACAGGCGCAAAGATACCAATTTGTGCATATGTTGGCAGCACGCCAATTAAGGTCGTACAAATTCCCATCATCGTAATGGTAATAAACAGTACTTTTTTACGGCCGATGCTGTCTCCCATTTTGCCAAATATAAATGCTCCAACGATACGAGCAATATATCCTGCACCGTATGTACCCATCGCTAAAATAAGCGCCATGGCGGCAGACTGTTCCGGGAAAAATATTTCATGGAATACCAGTGCGGCACCCAAAGAATATAACTGAAAATCCATAAATTCGAGCGCAGTACCCAACCATCCGGATACGGCAGCTCTAACCAGATCTTTCGTGGATCTTTCGTGTTTTTCTTGATTCATATTGGCTATCTCTAAGAGGTAAGATGCGTACCACTTACTCGCAGTTATTTATATTATTCACTGAATGTAAGTAAGACTTTGCAGCAGTGCTGCTGATCTTTCTCAAACAATTCAATTGCGTCGGTAACGTGGTGATAGTCAAAAGTGTGAGTAATAAGTTGATTAGGATCGATAAGTCCGTTGACCAACCAATCAATCACAATCGGGAATTTGTTCGCATTTAATCTTGAGGAATAAATGGACAGTTCTTTCCCGGTAATGCCTTGTTGAATAATCTGACAAGGATCGCTGGAGAAGCCCATCAGAACAATTCGCGCGGCCGGCGATGCCAGCGTGATTGCCTCCTGTAAAATGGATGGGTGGCAAGCTGCATCCACGATAATGGTCGGTTTTAGTCCGTTTTCCGCAAGGAACTCTTGCAACGAGTGCTGACTATTATTGATTGCCCAGTCTGCACCGCACTGCTTCGCCAGGGCCAGGCGCTCATCGATTCTGTCAGCAATCACTACAGTTTTGACCTTATAGACACGCTTAAGCGCCTGTACAGTGGTCAGTCCCATAGGCCCTGCGCCATAAATTAACGCAATATCGTTTTCTGTTGGTTTAATTTGCCCGGTCACGTTTGCGGCGATAGTGAAAGGTTCCACCATAACGGCATGCTCATCAGGCACTGTATCGGGGATCGTCCAGGCATTTTTCGCTGGCACAACAGCGTACTCACTGAAACCACCATCGCGATGCACGCCCAGCACCACCAGCGATGTACAAACGTTAGGTTTACCAATTGAACAGGGATAACAATGTCCGCAGCTGATGACCGGATCAACGGACACCCGCTCACCTATTCGCGAATGGTCAACGCCATCACCTACCGCCTCGATCACGCCATAAAACTCGTGGCCAATCACGCGCGGGTATTGTGCAAATGGATTATGACCGCGATAAATATGACTGTCGGAACCACAAATCCCCGCCAGTTTCACTTTTACCCTCACCTCACCTGCTGAAGGTTCTGGCACCGGTCGTTCGGCGATAATCAGCGTATTCGGTTTTTCAATTACGATACTTTTCATAGCAAATCACTCCTTACCAGTTCCACAGCGTGCCATCTTCCAGGCGAGCAACGGGCAGATATGCAGGGTCATACGGATATTTCGCCGCCAGTTTTTCGTCAAACTCGATCCCAAGACCAGGTTTGTCTCCTGGATGCATATAGCCGTTATCAAAGGTCCAGTTATGTGGGAACACTTCCAGCATTTGCTCGGAATAGCCCATATATTCCTGTACGCCGAAGTTCGGCACCCACAGATCAAAATGCAGCGCGGCGGCCATGCACACAGGCGACAGATCGGAAGGTCCATGTGAACCGGTACGAACCTGATACAGCGACGCGAAATCGGCAATCCGGCGCATACCGGTGATACCACCCGCATGGGTGATGGTGGTGCGGATATAGTCGATCAGTTGTTCTTCAATAAGCTGTTTACAGTCCCAGATACTGTTGAACACTTCCCCTACCGCAATCGGCGTGACCGTATGCTGGCGGATCAGGCGGAAGCACTCCTGATTTTCAGCTGGCGTTGGGTCTTCCATCCAGAACAAACGGTACTGTTCAATGCTTTTGCCAAAACGGGCCGCTTCAATTGGCGTCAGACGGTGGTGCATATCGTGCAGGAGATGTTCGTTGAAACCAAACTTGTCACGCACGGCAGCAAACAATTTTGGTGTGAAATCCAGGTATTTCTCCGTTGACCACAACTGCTCTTCCGGCCATTGCCCTTTGGTGGCGGGTTCGTAGGCCAGTCCTTTGCCTTTAGACATACCGTAAGTGGTTTTCATACCCGGCACGCCGCACTGCACGCGAATAGCTTTAAAGCCCATTTCTTTATGACGCGCATAATCTTCGAGTACGTCATCAACGGTATGGCCTGTGGTGTGACAGTAGACCATAACCCCTTCACGAGAAGCACCGCCGAGCAACTGGTACAACGGCATATTCGCCGCTTTCGCTTTGATGTCCCAGAGAGCCATATCCACCGCAGAAATCGCCGACATAGTGACCGGACCACGACGCCAGTACGCACCTTTGTAGAAAAACTGCCAGATGTCCTCAATACGATGCGCATCGCGACCAATAAGCTGCGGACACACGTGATCTTTCAGATACGACGCCACGGACAGCTCGCGTCCATTTAACGTGGCATCTCCCAGCCCGGTGATCCCATCTTCTGTCGTAATTTTCAACGTTACAAAATTACGCCCAGGACAGGTGACAAACACTTCAGCCCCAACAATCTTCATTTCTTATTCCCTACATCTGTTCTTGTGATGCAGGAAATTTACTCAACTGAGCCACTACCATACAAGTATAAAGATCAAAAAAACGCTGTTTGATCACAAAAAAGGCGCTATGCGCGCCCCCATCCAGCCACAATGATCAACATGCCGCACAATGCCACCAGCGCGCCAGACCAGTCATATAAACTGAGTTTTACACCATCGACAATGCGTAGCCATAGCAGCGCGGTCACCACGTAAACACCACCATAGGCTGCGTATACACGCCCGCTGGCTGCCGGATGCAGCGTCAGCAACCAGACGAATAAAGCCAGTGACACCCCGGCGGGTATCAGCAACCAGGCTGGAGCCCCTCGCTTAAGCCAGAGCCAGGGTAAAAAGCAGCCAATGATTTCGCATAACGCGGTGACGAAAAAAAGAAATGTGGTCTTAAGCATTGATGTTATTCAGTTACCTTCGGTTTAACCATGATACGACAGAATCTCGTTAGCGTATCCATATCTACCGGGTGGGTATGCCCGCAAACTGGAATAGTGTAGAATTTAACCCTGTTTTATCGTTTTTACCCTTTCCCATAAAAGGAATTCACCATGAAAATTACACTGACCAAACGCCTGTGCCTGACGGCTATGCTGACGCTGGCTGCGGCTGTGTACACCTCTTCCGCATTTGCTGAAACCAGTAAACTGGTCATTGAATCCGGAGACAGTGCGCAAAGTCGTCAACAAGCCGCAATGGAAAAGGAACAATGGAACGATACGCGCCAGCTTCGCCAGAAAGTCAATAAACGTGCAGAGAAAGAATGGGACAAAGCCGATACGGCCTTTGATAGCCGTGATAAGTGCGAGCAGAGCGCTAATATTAATGCATACTGGGAACCTAACACCCTGCGCTGCCTCGACCGCCGTACTGGCCGCACCGTTGCCCCATAATCATTGCACTTTGAAGGATATTGAAAGGATACGATATGACTAGCGCCCTCAGTGTTAAGTTGCGCCCGCTGGAGCGTGAAGATTTACGATTCGTCCATCAGCTTGATAATAATGCCAGCGTAATGCGTTACTGGTTTGAAGAACCTTACGAAGCGTTTGTTGAGCTGTCAGACCTGTATGACAAACATATCCACGACCAAAGCGAACGTCGCTTCGTGGTGGAGTGCGACGGTGAAAAAGCCGGGCTGGTGGAGCTGGTTGAAATTAACCAT
This sequence comes from Citrobacter sp. Cpo142, assembly GCF_030332425.1. Taxonomy (NCBI): domain Bacteria; kingdom Pseudomonadati; phylum Pseudomonadota; class Gammaproteobacteria; order Enterobacterales; family Enterobacteriaceae; genus Citrobacter; species Citrobacter sp. Cpo142. The sequence continues at coordinate 212,107 of NZ_JAOWHW010000109.1, read as the reverse complement.
GTGCACCGCCGGGCCGAATTTCAGATCATTATTTCGCCGGAATATCAGGGGAAGGGTCTGGCCTCACGGGCGGCTAAGCTTGCGATGGATTACGGCTTTACCGTGCTCAACCTCTATAAGTTGTATCTGATCGTCGATAAAGAGAACGAAAAGGCTATCCACATTTACCGTAAACTCGGTTTTATGGTGGAAGGCGAGCTGATTCATGAATTCTTTATCAACGGCCAATACCGCAACACTATCCGCATGTGCATCTTCCAGCAGCAGTATCTGGCAGAACACAAAACGGCAGGCCCTAACCTGTTGCAACCTACCGCTCAGTAAAGGCGATTAGTAGTAATCGATAGTGTTTTCAATCGAGTAATGATGTTCAACTGCCGGCTTCACGCTCTCGTCAACGATAACGAGCTGGCAGTTGATCGGATTTGCGTATTCATCGTATTTGCACGTTTGTTTGACATTGCCTAACGGATGATTGTTGAGCAGGCTCACCGCGGTGTAATCCAGCTTCTTCAACGGGTCGACCGACGGTTTGGCATCAACCTGTAAGGTATTGTCCTTACTGACGGTTGTTTTACCCAGCGGGTAGCCTTCGGCATCATATCGATACTGCACCTTCATCTCTTTCCCCGTTGCAGAAACGACAAAACCGTTATCGTCGGTATCCCACACCACACCTGCAGCAGGCAGTTCCGCCAGTTGGCATTTGCCCTGTAAACGGATCCGTTTTTCCAGCGTTTCGGCATCCCGATAGTAGTTAGCATCCAGGACCAGCGCCATACCGGTATTGTTTTCGATATCGTGCAGTTCAAGTGTATCGAAACACCCTTCCTGTGACAGGGTACCAGCGACGCGCTTGGTGACCTCACCTTTGTCGTTGAGCAGCGTCTGACTGAAATCTTTCACCGGCCCGCGCAGCGGATCGAAATCAAATTCATTGGAAAAACTGGCCATTTCCGGCGTAAAGGAAACCAGCCCTTTGGCATTATCACACCCAACCAGCACGACACACAGGAAACCTAACAGGGTCTGTTTCTTCACATTTTTCACCGGGATAAGAAGATAATTCTCAATCATATTAGCAAATACAGTTATTTACACCAGAAATGCTAATCTTAGTCTATGTCGATCATAAAGGAGCTGATGATGAAATACGTAACAGGAATTGCCACGATCTTACTGGCAGTTGCATCCCCACAGGTTCTGGCGGCACCTGCGTCATGTGAACGCGTGAAAAGCGATATCGAGCAGCGCATCATCAATAATGGCGTCGCAGAGTCCAGCTTTACGCTGAACATTGTCCCCAACGATCAGGCCGATCAACCTGATTCACTGGTGGTAGGACATTGTGCAAACGATACGCACAAAATTCTCTACACCCGGACTAACAGTGGAAACGCCCCTGCCAACAGCTCGCCTGCACAGGACGGGCACGTCGCCGAACCGCAATAAATCATACCCTCCGTACGCGGAGGGTTACTCCAGTTTGATATGCATTAAAATGCCATACTCATAAATGGGTAAACTCACTCTATTATTAGCATGCTATTAATTTCGCTATAGAGATTAATATATAGCGATAACTATAATGGAGTGAGTTATGTCTGATACTGAGCAATATGGAGGTATTAGCCGCAGGATGTTAGTGAAATCCTCGGCTATAGGTTCGTTGGCGCTTGCCGCTGGCGGGTTATCGTTACCTTTTGGGATGCGCACCGCAGCTGCTGCTGCGGTACAACAGGCGATACAACCGGCTGAAGAGAAAGTGGTTTGGGGTGCTTGTTCCGTGAACTGCGGAAGTCGTTGTGCCCTGCAACTCCACGTCAAAGATGACGAAGTCGTATGGGTGGAGTCTGATACGACCGGAGACGATATTTATGGTCAGCACCAGGTGCGCGCCTGTTTGCGTGGACGCTCAATCCGTCGACGGATCAATCATCCGGATCGCCTCAATTATCCTATGAAGCGCGTGGGCAAACGCGGTGAGGGTAAATTCGAACGCATAACCTGGCAGGAAGCACTGGATACCATCAGCACCAGTTTAAAAAATACCGTACAGAAATACGGTAATGAGGCCGTGTATATCAACTACACCTCTGGCATTGTCGGCGGCAATATTACTCGCTCCTCCCCTTATGCCTCGCTGGTCGCTCGCCTGATGAACTGCTATGGCGGATTCCTGAGCCATTACGGCACATACAGTACCGCACAAATCGCGGCGGCAATGCCTTACACCTACGGCTCAAATGACGGCAACAGTACATCCGACATTGAAAACACGAAGCTGGTGGTGATGTTCGGCAATAACCCTGCCGAAACGCGCATGAGCGGCGGTGGCATAACATACTTCCTTGAGCAGGCCCGGGAGCGTTCTAACGCCCGCATGATCGTCATCGACCCGCGTTATACCGATACCGCTGCGGGTCGTGAAGATGAGTGGATCCCCATCCGTCCGGGAACCGATGCCGCACTGGTGGCGGGAATCGCCTGGGTCCTGATTAACGAAGATCTCGTCGACCAGGCGTTCCTCGACACATATTGCGTCGGTTATGACGAGAAAACCCTACCCGCTGACGCTCCCGCTAACGGACATTACAAGGCCTATATACTTGGCAATGGCGATGACGGTGTCGCTAAAACGCCCCAATGGGCCTCGCATGTCACAGGGATCCCGGCCGAGCGCATCATTAAACTGGCACGGGAAATCGGTAGTACAAAACCGGCGTATATTTGTCAGGGTTGGGGTCCACAACGTCAGGCTAACGGCGAACTGACTTCGCGCGCGATCGCAATGCTGCCAATCCTGACCGGCAACGTTGGTATCAACGGCGGCAATAGCGGTGCGCGAGAATCAACCTACACCATCACGATTGAACGTATGCCGCTGCCGGATAATCCCATCAAGACCCAGATATCCTGCTTTAGCTGGACCGACGCCATCGCCCGGGGTCCGGAAATGACCGCAACCCGCGATGGCGTGCGCGGTAAAGATAAGCTTGATGTACCGATTAAATTTATCTGGAACTACGCGGGCAACACCATTACTAATCAGCATTCAGATATCAATAAAACGCATGAGATCCTTCAGGACGACACAAAATGCGAAATGATAGTGGTCATCGAAAACTTCATGACTTCCTCGGCGAAATATGCCGATATTCTGCTGCCGGACCTAATGACCGTCGAACAGGAAGACATTATTCCTAACGACTATGCGGGCAACATGGGGTACCTCATTTTTATTCAACCCGCGACGTCACCGAAATTCGAGCGCAAACCGATCTACTGGATAATGAGCGAAGTCGCCAAACGCCTTGGCAATGATATCTACCAACGGTTTACGGAAGGCCGTACTCAGGAACAGTGGCTCCAGTATCTGTATGCAAAAATGCTGGCCAAGGACCCCGCGCTCCCTTCTTATGACGAGCTGAAAAAAATGGGGATCTATAAACGCAAAGATCCTAACGGGCATTTTGTCGCTTATAAAAAATTCCGCGACGATCCGCAGGCCAATCCACTCAAAACACCGTCTGGAAAGATTGAAATTTACTCCAGCCGACTGGCGAAAATTGCCAACACCTGGGAGTTGCAGAAGGATGAAGTAATTAGCCCGCTTCCCGTCTACGCCTCCACGTTTGAAGGGTGGGACGATCCCAAACGCAGCGCATTTCCGCTGCAGTTGTTTGGCTTTCATTACAAATCCCGTACGCACTCCAGCTACGGCAATATCGATGTTCTGCAGGCGTCCTGTCGTCAGGAAGTGTGGATCAATCCCGTCGATGCCCAAAAGCGTGGTATTGCAAATGGCGATATGGTGCGGGTCTTTAACGACCGCGGGGAAGTACGTATTCCGGCCAAAGTGACGCCACGGATCCTGCCTGGCGTCAGCGCAATGGGCCAGGGTGCATGGCACGATGCCGATATGGCCGGCGACAAAATTGACCATGGCGCCTGCGTCAATACGCTGACAACACAGCGCCCTTCACCGCTGGCCAAAGGCAACCCACAGCACACTAATCTGGTCGAGATCGAGAAGGTTTAAGGACTAACCCATGACAACTCAGTATGGATTTTTTATTGATTCCAGTCGTTGCACCGGGTGCAAAACCTGCGAACTGGCCTGCAAAGACTACAAAGACCTCACTCCTGACGTCAGTTTCCGGCGGATTTACGAATACGCAGGTGGTGACTGGCAGGAAGACAACGGCGTCTGGCACCAGAACGTATTTGCCTATTATCTCTCTATCTCCTGTAACCACTGCGAGGATCCGGCCTGCACCAAGGTTTGTCCAAGTGGTGCGATGCATAAGCGTGAGGATGGTTTTGTGGTGGTCGATGAAGACGTGTGCATTGGCTGTCGCTACTGTCATATGGCCTGCCCGTACGGTGCGCCACAGTACAATGCTGCGAAAGGACATATGACCAAGTGTGATGGCTGCCATGAACGCGCGGCAGACGGCAAAAAGCCCATCTGCGTCGAGTCCTGTCCGCTGCGTGCGCTGGATTTTGGCCCCATCGACGAACTGCGCAAAAAACATGGTGAACTGGCTGCCGTCGCCCCGCTGCCGGGTGCGCACTTCACCAAACCGAGTATTGTGATCAAACCAAACGCCAATTGCCGCCCGACCGGGGATACCACGGGTTTTCTGGCTAATCCAAAAGAGGTGTAAAATGGGAAATGGATGGCATGAATGGCCGCTGGTACTGTTCACTGTGCTGGGACAGTGCGTAGCCGGGGCGCTGATCGTAAGTGGTTACGGCTGGCTGACCGCTAAGGATGGGCTGGTAAAACGACGTATCGTTCGCAGTATGTTTTTTCTCTGGCTGGTGATGGGCATCGCCTTTCTCGCCTCGGTCATGCATCTAGGTTCGCCGCTGCGCGCGTTTAACTCACTGAACAGAATTGGCGCATCGGCGCTGAGTAACGAAATCGCCGGTGGTTCACTGTTTTTCGCCGTCGGGGGCTTGTGGTGGCTGGTGGCGTTTCTCGGTAAAATGCCCGCAGCGTTAGGTAAAATCTGGCTGCTGTTGAGCATGCTGCTGGGCCTGGTATTTGTCTTTGCGATGACCAACGTCTACCAGATAGACACCGTCCCAACCTGGTATAACGGCTATACTACACTGGCATTTTTCATGACGATGCTGCTCAGTGGACCGCTTTTTGCCGCTCTGCTGCTGCGTGCTGCAGGTGTTTCTTTTAACGCCGCCAGATTCGCCGGTATCAGCGTGCTGGCCCTGCTGGTGACCGTGGCGGTTATTGTGCTGCAGGGACTATCACTCGGCGAGATCCACAGTTCGGTACAATCCGCCAGCGCGCTGGTTCCCGACTACGGCAGTTTACAGGTCTGGCGAGTCCTGCTGCTGGCTGCGGGTCTGGGTTGCTGGATATGTCCGTTGATCCGTTGCAAAGGACCGTCCGTTGGCGGGTTGGCACTCGGATTAATTCTGGTGCTTGTCGGTGAAATCATTGGCCGCGGATTGTTTTACGGTTTACATATGACAGTCGGAATGACTGTCGCAGGTTAACTTTCGGGTGCGGGGCAACCCGCACTGTTCAGGATTGTTTGCATGACCCATTTTTCACAACGAGACAACTTTTCTACTGCAGCGCGTGTGCTCGGCGCGCTGTTTTACTATGCCCCAGACAGTGCCGAAGCTTCGGCACTGGTCAGTGCGTTAAGAACCGATGGCTGGCAGGCGCAGTGGCCGCTTGAAAAGACAACGCTCTCGCCGTTGGTCGCACAGTTTCAGGCTGAGGCCGATGAGTCTCTCTCACAGGCCTGGCAACGTCTGTTTGTTGGCCCCTATGCGCTCCCTTCTCCGCCCTGGGGATCCGTCTGGCTGGATCGTGAAAACGTGTTGTTTGGCGACTCCACGCTGGCTTTGCGTCAGTGGATGCGGGACAACGGCATCCAGTTTGCGATGCAGCAAAATGAGCCAGAAGATCACTTTGGTTCACTGCTGTTGCTAACGGCCTGGCTTGCTGAGAACGAACGCCACACCGAGTGCGAGCAACTGCTGGCCTGGCATCTGCTCCCATGGTCATCGCGCTTCCTTAATGTGTTTATCGAAAAAGCCGACCACCCGTTCTACCAGGCGCTGGGTGAGCTGGCGCGTCTGACGCTGGCACAGTGGCAATCACAGTTACTGATCCCGGTAGCCGATAAGCCTTTGTTCCGTTAATTTCGTCACAGGCAGGAATTGTCCTGCCTGTGGTGCATCATCCTGTTGCGCACGCTGAGCTTTTGCTTCTGTTGCCTAATAGCCGCAAAATAGAGCGTCTGAATTTTCCAGTCTGGCCACTCATGCATCATTTACATGCTTACCCTGACCTGCGTGCCATGTTCCGCCGCCTGCTGATCGCCGCGTTGATTGGCGTCCTTGCTGCGCTGGCCGTCGCAGGATTTCGTCATGCCATGCTGCTTCTCGAATGGTTGTTTCTGAGCAACAACATGGGGAGTCTGGTCAACGCAGCGACAAACCTTTCGCCTTTAAGGCGTATGCTGACACCTGCGCTCGGCGGTCTGGCAGCGGGATTACTACTGTGGGGCTGGCAAAAATTTAACCGTTTACGTCCACAGGCTCCCACTGATTATATGGAAGCCCTGCAAACCGACGGGCAATTTGACGTCAGTGCAAGCCTGGTGAAATCGCTGGCCTCGTTACTGGTCGTCGCTAGCGGGAGTGCCATCGGACGTGAAGGTGCCATGATTTTACTGGCGGCCCTGGCGGCCTCCTGCTTTGCTCAACGCTTTACCCCGCGTACAGAATGGAAGTTATGGATTGCCTGCGGCGCCGCTGCAGGTATGGCTGGAGCCTATCATGCCCCGCTGGCGGGCAGTTTATTTATTGCCGAAGTATTGTTTGGCACGCTGATCCTCGCCTCACTGGGACCGGTAGTGGTATCCGCCGTAGTCGCATTACTCACCACCAATCTGCTTAGCGACAGCAATGCGCTGCTGTATACCGTGCACCTGTCGCGGGAATTACATGCTCTGGAATACGTTATGATTGTCAGCACCGGTCTGGCTGCTGGCATCTGCGGACCGCTCTTCATGTGGTTGATGACTGCCAGCCATAATGTATTTTTGCGCTTAAAACTCTCGCCGCCGTGGCAACTGGCGCTTGGCGGGCTGATCGTTGGCCTGCTTTCATTGCTCACGCCAGCGGTCTGGGGTAATGGCTACAGCGTGGTGCAGTCATATTTACTTTCACCACCGCTGCTGGCCGTGGTTAGCGGGATTTTTATCTGCAAATTACTGGCGGTGCTTGCCAGCAGTGGATCCGGTGCGCCAGGTGGCGTGTTTACGCCAACGCTGTTTGTCGGCTTGTCGGTGGGCATGTTGCTGGGTCAGGTATGGGGATTATGGCTTCCAGGCTCGGATGAAATTGCCATTTTGCTGGGATTAACGGGGATGGCCACGCTGCTGGCGGCTACCACGCATGCACCAATAATGTCGACGTTGATGGTTTGTGAAATGACCGGGGAGTATCGCCTACTCCCCGGATTACTGATTGCCTGTGTCCTGGCGTCGGTGCTGTCGCGTACGTTACGCCACGACTCTATCTACCGACAGAACGCTGCCGAGCATTGACAGGCGGATGTACTGCGACAGTTCACGCTGCTCTGCACGAGGCAGATAAGGCAGTTCACCGATCAGCGGTGCAGGTAATTTTTTACCCAGCACATCAATGATTTCCGCATAATGCGCCAGCCCAGGATTAATGCGATTCGCAACCCAGCCAATCAACGGCAGTCCGTCGCTGGCTATCGCCTGCGCGGTGAGGATCGCATGATTAATACAGCCTTCCTGGATACCCACTACCATCAGCACCGGCAGTTGTTCCTGCACCACCCACTCCGATAACGGACGCAGATCGTTCATCAAGCTCCGCCAGCCTCCGGTGCCTTCCACGACAACGTGATCGACTTTTTCGCTGAGGCTTGCGAGACCGTTGGATAACAGGGTGTAATTGACCGGACCACTATGCGCCACGCTACTTTCATCTTCGCTCAACGCAATTGGGTTAATCGCCTCATAGGGCAGCTCGATAGATGACACACTTTGCAGTACCAGTGCATCTTTGTTGCGCAGACCTTCGGGCGTCTCTTTGCTGCCTTTGGCCACAGGTTTGTAACCTGCAACGCTTTTACCCCCTGACGCTAACGCTTGTAGTAATGCGCGGGAAACCACGGTCTTCCCAACAGAAGTGTCTGTACCTGTAATAAAGAAACGCTTCAGCATCACTAACTCCACCGTTATGCTTTGAAAATATAAGTCAGGAAAATAAAACAGTGGAGAAAGTCTAAGGTATGACGACCAGGATCAGCTTGAGATAGCGCAATTTTTCGTACAACAGTTAAAAAATGTTAACCCTGTAATAGACGAATCAACAAAGAACCGTTATACATCGCGTCCTTCACGAGTGCCGCCCCTGCCATCGTCCCCTGATTGGTAAACTGGGTACTTTCAACGACTATATGCTGACTGTAAGCCGGAAGCGCCTGCTGACGAATGCTGTCAGCGATGGTTGGGAACAAGATATCTGCCGCTTTACTGAGCGGAGAGCCAATCAATATCTTTTGCGGGTTGAACAAATTCACCATGATGGCAAGAATTCGACCGACGTGGGTCCCGACGCCGCTAATGATATCTTTCGCCAATAAATCACCCTGCATGGCCGCCAGACACAGCGCGTCTACCGTTAATGGTTGTCCGTGTAGAGAAGAACTCATTGACTGCTTCAGCCGCACCTGCGCCAATTCGAGCACGCTGTCGACGCTGGCGATTGTTTCCAGACAACCATGGTTGCCGCAGTAGCAGCGTTTACCGTAGGGATCGACCTGCGTATGGCCAATCTCCACCAGGCTACTGCTGCCTGCATGCAGCAAATGCCCGTCAGTGATCACCCCTGCACCCACGTTATGATCGATCACCACCTGAATGACGTCGCGAGCACCACGCGATGCGCCAAAAAGCGCCTCGGCCATCGTCCAGGCGCTGATATCGTGCTGAATATACACCGGCACACCGGTATGGTTCTCAAGCGCTTCGCCCAACGGCATCTCTTTGACATCTTCATAAAATGGCATGCGATGAACGATACCGTTTTCAGTATCAATAATGCCGGGTAAGGTGATGGCAATGGAGGTTAAGCGCTCCAGCTTTTGCTGGTGGCGGATGAAAAACTGATCGACCTGCGTAATCACGCGATCCAGCAACGGTGTTTCGCTGACCAGCGCCATTTCAAGACAATCTTCAACCACCAGTTTGCTGCTCAGATCGCGTAGCGCCAGAAAAATCTCGCCGCGACTGATACGAATGGATAAGTAGTGCCAGGCTTCCGTTTCGACAACCAGCCCAACGGCCGGACGACCACGGCTACCCGCTTCCTTGATTTCCAGCTCTTGCACCAGATGCGCTTCGAGCATTTCGCGGACAATTTTGGTAATGCTGGCAGGCGCCAATTGTGCCAGGCGAGAGAGATCAATACGCGATACCGGACCCAGCTGATCAATCAGGCGATAAACCGCGCCCGCATTGGTCTGCTTAATTTGATCGATATGCCCAGGCTGACTATCAGCAACCACCACTTACTCCCTTTATTTTCGCGCTCCGAAATAATCTGCGGGCTATGGTGAAGCACTTCAATGGCTTCCGTCAACTTTTTACTTAGCCTTGTGATTTACTGCACATTTTCGCCCATTTTTAAACTAAATTAACCGCCCTGAACGGCCGCCAGCAACTGCTCACGAAAGCGTTGCGCGGCGTGACTTTGCTCATGATGCTTTGGCCACACTAACCACATTTCCGAGACAGCATCTTCTTCCGCTATCGGGATCCAACACATTTCATACAGCTGCACCCGTTTAAAAGAAGCAGGAAGTATAGAAACCCCTAATCCTGCGGCCACCAGCCCAATGATAGTCATCGCCTCGCCAACCTCCTGCGCAATCGTCGGTTTCAGTCCATAGCGACGCATCAGGCCCAGAATATCGTCATACAACCCTGTCCCCACATGGGGGTCAAAAAAGACAAATGGCTCATTCGCCAGTTCGGCCAACGTAACCACGGGTTTTTGCGCCAACGGATGCGCACGTGGGATCATTGCCATCAGTGGTTCATGCAGAATGATTTCACGCTCCAGCGTATCCGGTAGCTGCGTATTGCGCAGAAGTCCCAAATCCAGCGTTCCTTCATTAAGCGGGGCAATTTGCTCACGTGTGTTCATTTCGCGGGTTTGCATATGCACTGCCGGGTAGCTTTGGCGAAACAGAGATAACGTATCTGAAACCGCTTTGATAAACGGCGCGGACGACGTAAAGCCAATACGCAATTCCCCTGCTTCTCCCAGATGCAAACGCTCAGCTCTGGCGGCGGCTTCATTAACCAGCCCGAGGATCTGCCGACTGTCCGCCAGAAACTGCTTTCCGGCAGAGGTCAGCGCCACGCTACGGTTAGTTCGGGCAAGTAACCGGGCGCCAACCTGCTGTTCAAGGATCTGGATCTGCTGGCTTAGCGGCGGTTGCGAAATGTTTAACCGCGCCGCCGCCCGACCAAAATGCAGCTCTTCGGCAACGGCCACAAAGTAACGTAAATGACGCAGTTCGATATTCATATTTTTAAAATATTATTTGAGATTATTAATATATTAGACAGAATATTGTGATTTTCATACTCTTATGGCTGGTCCTGTAGACGTAATTGAATGAGCAAGGATTTCAAGTGAGCCGTACAACAACTGTCGATACCGCGCCAACAAGCGATGTTGATGAACAGATAGTTACCCCGCCGGATGGTTTTATCAAACGCGGAACATCCCCATTTATGCGCGTCACGCTGGCGCTGTTTTCCGCCGGGCTGGCGACTTTTGCCCTCCTCTATTGCGTACAACCCATACTGCCAGTGCTTTCGCACGAGTTTGGGGTATCTCCCGCCAGCAGCAGTATTTCGCTTTCCATCTCAACGGCGATGCTGGCGATAGGGTTGCTGTTTACCGGCCCACTTTCAGATGCTATTGGCCGCAAGCCGGTGATGGTTACCGCGCTGCTGCTCGCCTCTTGTTGTACGCTGCTTTCAACGATGATGACCAGCTGGCACGGTATTTTAATCATGCGGGCGCTGATAGGACTTTCACTGAGCGGCGTCGCGGCGGTAGGGATGACCTATCTGAGTGAAGAAATTCATCCCAGTTTCGTCGCCTTCTCAATGGGCCTGTATATCAGCGGTAACTCGATTGGCGGTATGAGTGGTCGCTTGATCAGCGGCGTGTTTACCGACTTTTTTAACTGGCGTATCGCGCTGGCGGCGATCGGCTGTTTTGCCCTTGCCTCTGCACTGATGTTCTGGAAAATCTTACCGGAATCCCGTCATTTCAGACCTACGTCGCTGCGCCCGAAAACGTTGTTTATCAACTTCCGCCTGCACTGGCGCGACAAAGGTTTGCCGCTGCTGTTTGCGGAAGGTTTTTTGTTGATGGGGTCGTTTGTCACGCTGTTTAATTACATCGGCTACCGCCTGATGCTCTCCCCGTGGGAGCTCAGCCAGGCGGTTGTAGGTTTGTTATCTGTGGCGTATCTGACCGGGACCTGGAGTTCGCCAAAGGCGGGTTCTATGACCACTCGTTATGGCCGTGGCCCGGTAATGCTCTTTTCAACAGGCGTGATGCTGGTTGGACTTTTGATGACCCTGTTCACATCGCTATGGCTGATCTTCGCCGGGATGCTGCTCTTTTCAGCCGGGTTCTTTGCCGCGCACTCCGTAGCAAGCAGTTGGATTGGACCACGAGCAAAACGCGCTAAAGGCCAGGCTTCTTCCCTGTATCTGTTCAGCTATTATCTCGGATCCAGTATTGCCGGTACGCTGGGCGGTGTGTTCTGGCACAGCTATGGCTGGAACGGTGTGGGCGGATTTATCGCCCTGATGCTGGTGTTGGCGTTGCTGGTCGGTGCGCGTTTGCACCATCGTCTGCACGTATAATCCACGATGCCCGGGTTCCGGGCATCACCTTCATCACCCTGGCTGTAACGTCTGAGCCGCCATCTGCAGAGCAACAACCGTCCCGTTCATCACTATATGCAGCAAAATTGGCATCAACAGACCGTTGCTTTTCAGTCTGGCCAGGATCAACACCTGCGACACAAGAAACAACATCAGCAACGTGCGTAGATCCACATACTGCGTATGCATGATGGCAAAAATGACCGATACCACCACTGACGACAGCCAGGTTTTATTATTGAACCAGTACTGGAACGCGTTGAATAAACAGCCTCTGAAAACAATTTCTTCATAAACTGGCGCGATAAATATCAGGGTCAACGTAGATAACCACAACGCATAACTACTTAAGGATATTTGGCTGGTCACCCACGCTTCAGTTTGTCTGAGACCCAAAATCAATGGCAGGATAAGCTGAATAAACAGCAGCGCCGCGAACAAAATGGCAAACCACCTGGCGTTGAAAATGCCTTTGCCCAGTCCCTCTCTTTTTCTAAAGAAGAAATAATACAGCGGAACCAGCACAACAAATTCCAGCGCAAACAGCAGCGGAAAAAGTAACCCTTTGGCAAGCAGGTCCTGACTCGCGGGGAAAAACAACGGGGTAAACGTGAGGCCAAACATCAGTAAAAACATTGAAAAGCAGCCAGCAACTGCTTTGGTCCTGGCGATATACAGGTTGTCGGCATCCTGTGACATACGATCTCCTTGCGCTCATCGAAGATAAGTTGATGAATTATCTATGCATGATAAAAATTCTCATTATCACTGACAACCTACCAACTTTTACGCAATGCCCATGGGTACAATGCCAAAACCCTCTTTACTCCGGAATTTCACCGTCAGCTACTCAGAGGAGAATCCGCCAGCGGCAACGAGAAACGGAAGCAAGCTCCTGCCGTTGAGCTAACCAGATGGATATCCCCTCCATGCAGCTCGAGCATTCTACGCACGATCAGTAAGCCCAGACCGCCGCGCTCAGCCCGCTGCTCACGGGGAATTAACGCGGTCGGGCGCTGAAACAATACTTCTCGCACAGCTTCTTCTACCCCTGGCCCACTGTCCTGCACTTCGGCTAATAAACGGTCTTCATCACGCCAGACTTTTAGCCGTACTTCGCCTCCGTCAGGCGTATGACGGATAGCATTATCCAGCAAATTCGTCACGACTCTTTCTATCATCGATAAATCGGCATTCACCAGCGGTAACGGCCCCGTTACGTCAAGGTGCAACTGCAAATGACGCGTGGCAACAGGGAGATCAAATTTCTGTGCCACGTCCTGGATCAATTCACCAATAGCAAAACGTTCACGCTGCGGTTTTATACCGCCATGCTCCAGCCTTGCCAGCTCAAACAGCTGTTGTGACAGATGGCGAACTTTATGCCCCTGGCGCAGCGCGATGCTAAGATAATGCCGATTTTCCTCAGGCGTCATCGTATCGGCTTTCAGCGACAGCATTTCCAGATACCCCAACAGTGAAGTCAACGGCGTGCGTAAATCGTGCGAAATATTGGCAATAAACTCTCTGCGCTGACGATCGCTGTCTGCTAATAAATCCCACTGCTGGGCAATTTTCTGCGCTAACTCGATAAACGCATTGTTCAGCAGCGCTATTTCATTCTCCGGTACCGGTTCGGGATTTTTTTGCGCCAGCTGTTTGATGACGCTAATGCTGTCCTGTTCCAGTTTGACCACCTGCCCAGTCAGCCTTTTCACTGGATTCGTCACCCATCGCCACACCAGGAATCCAGCGATTGCACCAGCTAATAAAACCAGTATTAACGTCCAGGCCACGGTATTCCAGAGCGTTTTTTGCCAGGCGGTATTCGCCAGCATATTCAGGTTTTCACCCTGCAGAATAATGTACAAATAGCCATGTAGCTCACCGTTATATAAAACCGGCGCTGCGCTGAATACCTTTTGCTGGCTGCTACGCGGATCGTTGCCATAGACGGGCAACGCATCTGAGTTAAGGAAATCCTGGATCGGCTGCACGCTAATTTTCTGCCGCTGGATATGCCCGGGCGGTGCAGCATCAGCAAGTATTTCACCTGATGGTGAAATCAGATACAGCTCCACGCTGGGGTTGAGCGTCATCAGGTGATTAAACAATCCTTTTAAGGTCTGGCGATTAACCTGCCCGCTGGCATCAATAAGCGACTCACTTTTGACAATCTTGCTCGCCAGCTCCAGTGAGAGCCTTTGCACCATCGCGTCGCCATACTGTTTACTGCTGTGAATCTGGACAGCACTGACGGCAACCGCGCAAATCAGCATAATGACAGTAAAGACCAGAGTCAGACGCTGGCTCAGCGACAGGCGATAAATCATGGCTGATGCTCCGCGTTAACCGCAGCAAGCTTATAGCCTCGTCCCCAAACCGTGAGAATAATTTCCGGCTCCGCAGCATCCTTTTCAATTTTGGTCCGCAGGCGATTAATATGACTGTTCACCGTATGCTCATACCCTTCATGCTGGTAGCCCCATACCTGATCTAACAGCGCCTGACGCGAAAAGACCTCGCCTGGATGACGGGCGAAAAAATAAAGCAGATCGAATTCGCGCGGCGTTAAATCGAGGGATTTACCATGCAGCCGGACTTCCCGCGCTAATGGGTCAATCTCTACGCCATGAACGGTGATAATCCCCGCCTCCATACGTAAGTTCTGACTCATCGCTTCCTGACGGCGAAACAACGCCTTTACCCGGGCCATCAACTCCAGCACCGAGAAAGGTTTGGCCAGATAATCATCGGCACCCATTTCCAGCCCCAATACACGGTGCGTTTCGCTGGTGCGGGCGCTGATGATAATGACGGGCAAATAAAAACTCATTTGGCGAATGCGACGACAAATCTCCAGCCCGTCGACACCCGGCAGCATCAGATCGAGGATAACGGCATCCCAGACGTGTTTCTCCAGTTGTTCAAGCGCACGAGCTCCGTCTGCCTCATGAACAATTTCGTAACCCTCATCCTTCAGGCTAAGCTGCAAAAGTGAGGCAATATCGCTGTCATCTTCCACCAAAAATATCTTTTTCGCGCCTGCCATCAGTGTCATCCCCCTCTCGTCGTGCTGAAAGCTTACCTCAGGCAAGGGGCGGAAGTTATCACAAAATTTTTAACTTTTCGTGAGGATCCAGGGATACGCATGCGAGCAGTATGTCGTTACAGACACGTCAGACATCAACAGGGAAACGTCGCTTTGTTTTCCTTAACATGAAAATAAGAAGGAAAAGTCATGCTAAAAAAACGTCCACTTCGGGAAGCAGATGTTACAGCCGAGTCAGTATTTTTTATGCAACGACGACAGATCCTCAAAGCACTTGGGATAGGTGCTGCTGCGGCCACGCTGTCCTCCCCTACACAGGCTAATTTGCTGGATTGGTTTAAAGGCAACGATCGTCCACCGGCCCCCGCAGGCAAAGCGCTTGAGTTCACAAAGCCCGAGCGCTGGCAAAACAGCCTGTCACTGACGCCAGAAGACAAGGTGACGGGCTACAACAATTTCTACGAATTTGGTCTGGATAAAGCCGATCCTGCCGCCAATGCCGGTAGCCTGAAAACCGATCCCTGGACGTTAACCATCAGCGGTGAGGTCAACAAACCTTTAACCTTGGATCATGATGCGCTGACCACACGCTTTCCATTAGAAGAGCGTATTTATCGGATGCGTTGCGTTGAGGCCTGGTCGATGGTTGTGCCGTGGGTGGGTTTTCCGTTGCATAAATTACTGGCGCTGGTTGAGCCAACCAGTCACGCCAAATACGTCGCTTTTGAAACACGCTACGCCCCTGATGAAATGCCGGGTCAGAAAGACCGCTTTATTGGCGGTGGGTTGAAATATCCCTATGTCGAAGGTCTGCGGTTGGATGAGGCTATGCACCCACTCACACTTCTCACCGTAGGCGTATATGGCAAAGCATTGCCACCGCAAAACGGGGCGCCGATACGCCTGACCGTACCCTGGAAATACGGCTTCAAGGGCATTAAATCTATAGTCAGTATTAAGCTGACGCGTGAGCAGCCGCCGACGACCTGGAATATGTCAGCACCAAATGAATACGGATTTTACGCCAACGTAAATCCGCAGGTTGATCACCCTCGCTGGTCTCAGGCTACTGAGCGTTTTATCGGTTCCGGTGGCATTCTTGATGTACAGAGACAGCCCACGTTACCTTTTAATGGTTATGCCGATGAGGTGGCATCGTTATATCAGGGCATGGATCTTCGGGAGTATTTTTAAGTGAGGTTGACTGCAAAACAGATAACCGGCCTGAAAGTGCTGCTGCATCTCGCCGGTTTTTTACCACTGCTATGGCTCTTCTGGGCCGCGCAGCATGGCGGGTTGGGTGCCGACCCGGGAAAAGATATCCAGCACTTTACGGGAATTACCGCGCTGAAGTTTTTGCTTGCTACCCTGCTGGTATCGCCGCTCGCACGCTATGCAAAGCAGCCTTTGTTATTTCGTACCCGGCGGTTGTTAGGTTTATGGTGCTTTGCATGGGCCACACTGCATATTACCAGCTATGCTCTGCTGGAACTGGGTATACAAAACCTGGGATTGTTGGGTCGTGAACTGGTTTCACGCCCATGGCTAATGCTGGGTATGGCCGGTTGGATTATCTTATTCCTGTTGACGTTGACCTCGACACAAGCCGCTCAGCGTAAAATGGGCAAACGCTGGCAAACATTGCACAACTACGTCTACCTGGCCGCCATTTTGCTACCGCTGCATTATCTGTGGTCGGTAAAAGTGTTATCACCGCTCCCTATTATCTACGCCATCTGTTTTGTGGTTCTGCTGGCTTTTCGCTATAAAAAGCTGTTACGGAAAACCGGGTACAAAGGTGTGTTTATGAAAAGTGAGTGAATCACGGTAAACTTCTTAACCACACCTAAACAGAACGAGAACAAAAAATGAGTAACAATGATAATTACCATCAGCTCACCCGCACGTTCCAGCGGCTCTCTCGCTTCTCCCACCTCTCGGCAATCGCCAGTTGGGACATGTTTACCATGATGCCGCCAGGAGGCAGTAAAGCCCGAGGCGAAGCGTTGGCCGAGCTGAGCGTGCTTGAACACCAACTGTTAACTGACCCGAAAGTGGCAACGTGGATCGCCGCAGCGCAACAGGAAGATCTCAACGATGTAGAACAGGCGAACCTGCGCGAAATGTCGCGATTGCATCACCAGGCATCCTTGTTGCCCGAATCGTTGGTAGAAGCAAAATCTCTTGCGGGAAGTCGCTGTGAGCATGCCTGGCGTAGCCAGCGACCAGCTAATGACTGGGAAGGATTTTCCGATAACCTGAAAGAGGTTGTGAAGTACAGCCGCGAAGAAGCCCGACTGCGCGCAGAAGCTAAAGGTTGTTCGCCGTATGACGCGCTACTGGACATCTTTGAACCAGGAATGACCAGCACTCAGTTGGATGTCCTTTTCGCAGACGTTAAAAGCTGGCTGCCCGATCTGCTAAACAAGGTGGTGGCAAAGCAGTCTCAGCAGTCGCTCATCGCCCCGGTAGGTCCCTTCCCAACAGCTGTACAGCGAGAGCTGGGCCTTGAAACGATGGCACAACTCGGTTTCGACTTTACCGCTGGTCGGCTGGATATCAGTGCACATCCTTTCTGTGGCGGCGTACCAGAAGATGTTCGCATTACCACCCGCTATGATGAAAACGAATTACTCAGCGCGCTGTTTGGCGTGATCCATGAAACCGGTCACGCGCGCTACGAGCAAAACCTGCCACGCAGCTGGTCTGGGCAACCTATTGCTCTGGCACGCTCAACCGCCATTCATGAGTCCCAGAGTCTGTTCTTTGAGATGCAGCTGGGACGCAGTAAAGCCTTTCTGATGCGGTTGATTCCGACTGTAACGCGCCACTTTGGCGATCAGGCAGCGTTTGAAGAAAGCAATTTCATCGCCTGGAACCAGCAGGTCAAGCCCGGGTTTATCCGTGTTGATGCCGACGAGGTAAGCTATCCCGCTCACGTGATCCTGCGTTATGAAATCGAACGTGCGCTTATTAATGGCGATATTGAAGTGGATGATATCCCGGCATTGTGGAACGAGAAAATGCAGGCCTGGTTGGGGCTGTCAACGATCGGAAACTACCGTAACGGTTGTATGCAGGATATTCACTGGACTGACGGCGGCTTTGGCTACTTCCCTTCCTATACATTAGGCGCCATGTATGCAGCGCAGTTGTTCAGTGCCGCTAACCGCGCATTGCCTGATTTGAATCAGTCTATTGCCCAAGGTGAGTTCGGTGCTCTGTTTGAGTGGTTACGTCAGAACATCTGGCAGCATGGCAGCCGCTTTACTACTGAACAGCTTATTACCCAGGCCACCGGAGAGCCGCTCAGCAGCCGTTATTTCCGTTCTCATCTGGAATCCCGCTATTTGTAATCTCATACCGTGAGTCATTGTACATATCGTTACATGCCGAAACCAATGACTCACGGAAGCCCTGTGTTTACAGCGATATAGTTATTTCAACGGCCCCGCAGTGGGGTTGAATGAAAAACCAAATCGAGGGTATGAGAATGAAAAAAGTATTAGCTCTGGTTGTTGCCGCTGCTATGGGTCTGTCTTCTGCCGCGTTTGCTGCTGAGACAACTGCTACTACCGCTCCGACTGCTGCTGCAACCACCAAAGCAGCGCCGGCAAAAACCACGCATCATAAAAAACAGCACAAAGCAGCGCCGCAGAAAGCGCAGGCTGCCAAGAAACACGCTAAAAAATCCACCACTAAACCGGCTGTAGAACAAAAAGCGCCAGAGCAGAAAGCTCAGGCTGCTAAAAAACACACCAAAAAAGCGGCAACCAAGCCAGCAGCAGAACAAAAAGCACCAGAGCAGAAAGCTCAGGCCGCTAAAAAACACACCAAAAAAGCCGTAAAACACGACACCGCTAAACCAGCAGCTCAACCTGCAGCATAACGCATTTGTAGTCACTATGGCGTCCCCCACGCCATAGCATACGGCGCTAGATCGACCTGATGTAGCGCCGCCTTTCGGAGGGTAAAATGGTGTCACATTACCGCTTTGAGTTCATTCTTATTACTCTGATAATTTGCGCCCTCATCGCCATGCATTTTTATCTTTCCTGAGTGTAGTTATCTGATTTTACTCCCACTTTCTCGCCGTCCCGTCTATAGTATTAACTGAGGGTTTGCTGTTTATAATCATAATTCCCCACCAGAGTGTGATATGCATAAAACCATTGCTGTATTACTGGGCTCAATTTGTTTTTTTCCCGTTGTTGCGCATGCGGATCAGCCAGCAACGACTACCGCTGAAGCAGAAAACATAAAAACGCTGTTTTTTGGTCATGACGATCGCACAAAAGTGACTGATCCAACGCAATCACCATGGGACGCTATCGGACAACTGGAAACAGCCAGTGGTAATCTGTGTACCGCCACGCTCATTTCACCGCATCTGGCCCTGACTGCAGGACACTGCTTGCTCGCTCCACCGAAAGGCAAACCGGATAAAGCCGTCGCGTTACGCTTTGTGTCGAAAAAGGGTGTCTGGCGCTATGAAATCCATGGAATCGAAGGACGGGTTGATCCCTCACTTGGTAAACGTTTAAAAGCCGATGGAGATGGCTGGATTGTGCCGCCATCAGCAGCCCCGTGGGATTTTGGTCTGGTGGTGCTGCGTTACCCGCCTTCCGGAATCACGCCCCTACCATTATTTGAAGGTGATAAAGCGGCGTTAACCACGGCGTTGAAAACCGCCGATCGCAAAGTCACACAGTCGGGCTATCCGGAAGATCATCTGGACGATTTGTACACCCATCAGGATTGTGTAGTGACCGGCTGGGCGCAGAATACCGTCTTGTCACACCAGTGCGACACGCTCCCGGGCGACAGCGGTTCACCGTTGATGCTGAAGACAGATTCAGGCTGGCAGTTGATTGGCGTACAAAGCTCCGCTCCAGCGGCGAAAGATCGCTGGCGAGCCGATAATCGCGCCATATCCGTGACCGGTTTTCGCGATAAGCTGGAAGCGTTGGCGAAGGAGTAACACATGCTGCCCGCATTAACGGGCAGCACGGATATCAGGCAAGTTTAATCATCACCATTCCGGCCAGCAGCAGCGCCACGCCAATCCAGCCTTTATTATTCAGGCGCTGACCAAACAACACCCAACCAGCCGCTAACGTCGCGGCAATCCCAAACCCGCCCCACAAGGCGTAGGCAACAGAAAGGTCAATACCTTTTACCGCCTGCGACAGCGCGCTAAAGGCCGCTAACACGGCAGCCAGCGACAGCACGCCATAAATCTTGCGGCGAAATCCATCTGAAAACTTCAAAAAGACGTTAGCGACTATTTCCAGCACGATGGCCATGCCAAGCCAGGCGCCATGAACCCACTCAAACTGCTGCATGGGTCACCTCTTTGCTCGTTTTGGCAGGTTTTCGAGTACCAGACTTGATCAGCACAATGCCTAATACCAGTGAGACCAGACCAGCCACTTTCATCGTGGACAAGGTTTCGTCAAATAACAACACACTAAACAGCGTAATAAATAAAATACCGATACCTTCCCACAAGGCATAGGCCACACCAAGGGCAATTTTTTTAACGGCAAAACTGAGAAAAATATACGATAAGGCGATCATTACCAGCATTAAAATAAAGCCCGAATTACCATGACCGACGCTTGCCCATTTCATTGACAGCGTGCCAGTAATTTCAGCCGCGATGGCCAGACCTAATAATATCCAGTAAAACATGATACTTCTCCTGCTTGAGAATATAGTCCTTTAGGCCTACTGCATGCAGTAAACCAAAAAATAAAATTAGTTAGCTAAGCGCACAGCGCCAGCTCAGGCAGAAGAAGGGACTAAAGCGCGTTGCGCCAGTGTTGCTCACCCGCAAGCAAGAAAGTGGAGGAGGTACGAAGAAGTGTAGGTAAACGCAAAAACATCCTGAACATATTGTCCATAATATTACAATTATCCGCAGTGTTGCTTCTCATCATCGCGGATGATAATTGTCCTCGGTAGTTAAACACAGATGATTTGTATCATAGCTTCAAGACGAACTCAAAGTCTTTTCACTTCTTTACCTGCCCCGTTTGATTTTTGTTATAACGGCTCGACGCAAATCACATTATTATGCAGATTCAAAAATGAAAAATGCGGGAATACACATGGCGAAACCGATCATCACGCTTAACGGTCTAAAAATAGTCATTATGCTGGGCATGCTGGTTATCATCCTGAGCGGTATTCGCTTTGCCGCAGATATCATCGTCCCCTTTATTCTGGCGTTATTTATAGCCGTTGTGCTCAACCCCGTTGTGCAGCGGATGGTCAAGCTTCGCATACCGCGCGTAATTGCGGTGTCATTGCTTATCGTTATTATTGTAATGTTAATGGTGCTGCTGTTGGCGTATTTAGGTACATCCTTAAATGAACTTGCGCGAACGCTACCGCAATATCGCTCTTCACTGGTTATCCCACTGAAAAATCTTGAACCATGGTTACAACGCGCAGGGATCGGCGTTTCCGTGGACGAACTCGTCAAATATATCGATCCGAACGCGGCAGTGACGCTGGTGACCAATTTACTGGCGCAGCTTTCAAATGCTATGTCATCGATATTTTTACTGCTACTGACGGTAGTTTTTATGCTGCTGGAAGTACCGCAACTGCCCAACAAACTCAAACAAATGATGAGTCGCCCCATTGAAGGTATGGCGGCGATTCAACGCGCCATCGACAGCGTCTCCCACTATCTGGTGCTTAAAACGGCAATCAGCATTGTGACCGGGTTGGTCGCCTGGGGCATGCTTGCTGCATTGGATGTGCGCTTTGCCTTTGTCTGGGGATTACTGGCCTTCGCCCTGAACTACATCCCTAATATCGGTTCTGTATTGGCGGCCATTCCCCCTATTGCTCAGGTGCTGGCATTCAGCGGTCTTTACGATGCGCTGGTGGTTCTGGCAGGCTATCTGGTCATCAACCTGGTATTCGGGAATATCCTCGAGCCGCGGATCATGGGCCGCGGGCTGGGGCTGTCCACGCTGGTAGTATTTCTGTCGTTAATCTTCTGGGGCTGGTTGCTCGGTCCCGTGGGGATGCTGCTTTCTGTGCCGCTAACCATCATCGTGAAAATCGCGCTTGAGCAAACCAACGGCGGTCAAAGCATTGCCGTGCTGCTTAGCGATCTGAACAAAGAATGAGTTTTCGCCCCGCCATCGCGGGGCATTTCCTTTATCGTTTCGCGCGAAAAGCCAAAACGGCGCTTAACAGCGTAAATAACGCTATTATCCACGCCATGGTCCAGGGCGTGCCATCACTGAAGGCGGCCAGCAGCAACGATGAGATAATACCGCTGCCATATTGCAACGCGCCAATCAGCGCCGAAGCTGAACCCGCAATGTTCGGTACCGCATCCAACGCCGCAGCAGTCGACGTTGCAGCAATAATGCCATTCATCGAGAAAAACAGAAAAACAGTGATGATAATGGCAACGACGCCACCTGATTCCAGCTTAACCAGCAGCGCAAGCACAACCGCAGCCAGCGCCGCCAGCAGCGTCGCATATTTCAGCAGCTGTTCCAGAGCGTGCCGTTGCACCAGACGGCGGTTAACCACGCTCATCGCCATAACACCGATAATGTTTAGCGCAAACAACCAGCCGTAATGCTGTGGATCAACATGGTAATAGCTAATATAAACAAACGGTGACCCGGTAATAAACGCGTACGCACCGACGTAATAAAACGTCAGGCTCAGGGTATAGCGCATAAAACGCCCATTCGTTAACAACGAACGGTAATTACGAAATGCGCCAGCCAAAGAGGCTTTCACCCGTTTATCTTCCGGCAATGTTTCGGGCAGCCAGTTTAGGGAGATAAACATCAGCGCACCAATCACCACCAGCAGCCAAAAAATAGAGTGCCAGGTGCTCAGGCGAATAATTTGCCCGCCAATCAACGGTCCGGCGATTGGCGCAATCGCCATAACCAACACCAGGGTTGAGAGCATTTGCGCCGCACGAGTACGTGCAAAGAGATCGCGGATCATCGCTCGCGCCAGCATAGGCCCGGTACAGGCTCCAAGCGCCTGAAATACCCGCCAGAAAACAATTTGCGTGATGCTTGTAGACAGCGCACACCCTGCGGAACCAATGATAAATAGCACCATGCCGATAAACAGCGGCTTACGCCGCCCCATATGATCGCTAATCGGCCCCCAAATCAACTGTGCGATAGTAAAACCAATTAAGAAACCAGTAATCGTCAGCTCAACATTGCCATGTAAATCCTCGGCCATCGTCGGCATTGCTGGAAGATAAATATCGGTAGAAAGCGATGTAAAGGCCATCAGGCCACTGAGGATCAGAATAAAAGTAAGACCGGTCTGGCTTGCGGTAGTTACCGGTGAGGCATGTTCACGTGTACGCATAGTGCCCTGTCATGTTCTAAAAAGTCAGGTCGCAGTATATAGACAACGTATTGCCGTGATTAGACGGTTAAAACCGCATGAGTTTATGAACTGAAATCATGAATGGTGAAATCATAGGCGTCATATTTTGTGACTGACTTCCAACAATTACCTTTCAGAAATGAATTCTACTCATAGGTCCATGCGAATTTCACAGACTAATCGTATCAACACAGATTTGCTAATCTGCAGCCAATGCAACGATGATGCTCAGGAGAACCCAATGAATACAACAGTTCTGAATAACGGTGTTGAGATGCCCCTGCTCGGATTTGGCGTTTATCAAATGACCGATGCCAGCGAATGTGAGCAAGCCGTACGGGATGCCATTGATACAGGATATCGCCTGATTGATACCGCTGCCTCCTACCAGAATGAAACTCAGGTCGGCAACGCACTTAAGCAAAGCGGAGTCCCCCGCGAGGCGCTTTTTGTGACTACCAAACTGTGGTTACAGGATACCAACTATGCAGGCGCAAAGGCGCAATTCGCACGTTCTCTGCAACGGCTTCAACTGGATTATATTGACCTTTATTTGATTCATCAGCCCTATGGCGATGTGCACGGTGCCTGGCGTGCGATGGAAGAATTATATGAAGAAGGGAAAATCCGCGCGATTGGCGTGAGTAACTTTCATCCGGATCGTCTGGCGGATTTAATCGCTTTCAATCGCATTATCCCAGCCGTTAACCAAATTGAGGTGAATCCTTTTCATCAGCAGCCGCATGCAGTAGCCTGGATGCAGAGCCGGAATATTCAACCGCAAGCCTGGGCACCGTTCGCTGAAGGACGCAATGACCTGTTTCAGAACCCAGTCTTAGCGGCTATTGGTGAAAAATATGGCAAAAGCGTTGGTCAAGTCGTGCTGCGCTGGATTTATCAACGTGGGATTATTTCGCTGGCGAAAACCGTGCGTAAAGCGCGGATGGCCGAGAATATTCAGGTGCTGGACTTTGCCCTAACGGCGGAAGAGATGACGCAAATTGCCGCGATGGACAGCGGAACCAGCGCGTTCTTCTCGCATCGCGATCCGGCTCGTGTGGAATGGATCACCCAGCGTAAACTGGATGTTTAAAAAAACGGCCTCCGCAGAGGCCGTCTTACTTTTACTGGCAATTACAGCGCTTTCAGGATCGCATCCACGCTAGCTTTGGCATCACCAAACAGCATATGGGTGTTATCTTTAAAGAACAGCGGGTTCTGCACACCTGCATAGCCGGTGTTCATCGAACGTTTGAACACGATGACGTTCTGCGCTTTCCACACTTCCAGTACCGGCATGCCGGCGATTGGGCTGCGCGGGTCATCCTGCGCCGCCGGGTTTACCGTGTCGTTGGCACCAATAACCAGTACGGTATCGGTATCGGCGAAATCATCGTTGATCTCATCCATTTCCAGCACGATGTCATAAGGTACTTTGGCTTCCGCCAGCAGCACGTTCATATGACCTGGCAAGCGCCCTGCTACCGGGTGAATACCAAAACGCACTTTGATGCCGCGCGCGCGCAGTTTCTCAGTGATTTCCGCGACCGGATACTGTGCCTGAGCCACTGCCATGCCGTAGCCCGGGGTGATGATCACGGAGTGCGAGTTCTTCAGCATTTCTGCTGTGTCTTCCGCAGTAATCTCACGATGTTCACCCACTTCTTCATCAGACCCGGTAGAAGAACCGTCAGAACCAAAGCCACCCGCAATAACGCTGAAGAATGAACGGTTCATCGCCTTACACATAATGTAAGACAGGATCGCACCAGAAGAACCGACCAGCGCACCGGTAACGATCAGCAGATCGTTGCTCAGCATGAAGCCCGCTGCCGCCGCCGCCCATCCTGAATAGGAGTTAAGCATTGACACGACAACCGGCATATCCGCACCGCCGATGGAGGCCACCAGATGCCAGCCAAAGGCCAGTGCAATAATGGTCATCACCAACAGTGCCAGAACCTGCAGGCCCACGCTTTCGGTACGAACAAACACCACCAGCAGCAGGAAAGAAACAACCAGCGCCGCCAGGTTCATTTTGTGACGATTCGGCAGCATCAGCGGTTTAGAGGAGATCTTGCCGCGCAGTTTGCCAAAGGCCACCACAGAACCGGTAAAGGTTACCGCACCGATGAAGATACCCAGGAACACTTCCGTCAGGTGAATGTTCACCAGAATCGGCTCCAGGCCAGTATCGTGATACAGGTAGCTGTTGAAACCAACCAGTACCGCAGCCAGACCGACGAAGCTGTGCAGAATTGCCACCAGCTCCGGCATCTCGGTCATTTCGACTTTCTTCGCCAGACGAATACCAATCGCGCCGCCGATGATCATCGCTACCAGGATCCACGCAACGTTGCCGGTATCCGGACCAAAAATCGTAGCAATCAGCGCAATCGCCATCCCGGCGATGCCGTAGTTGTTACCCTGCTGAGAGGTTTCGTGTTTCGAAAGCCCCGCCAGACTAAAAATAAACAGGATCGCGGCAACAATGTATGCAGCTGTAACTAATCCTCCAGACATATGTTACCCCTTAGTTTTTCCGGAACATTTTCAGCATGCGCTGAGTCACGGTGAAGCCACCGAAAATATTAATGCTGGCAATAAGCACCGCGATAAAGCTCAGGAAACTCACCCAGCCACCCTGGCCAATTTGCAATAACGCCCCAACCACGATAATCCCCGAGATGGCGTTAGTCACAGACATCAGCGGAGTATGCAACGCATGTGACACATTCCAGACCACGTAGTAACCCACCACGCAGGAAAGCGCGAACACCGTAAAGTGACCAAGGAACTCTTTCGGCGCGACGTCGGCGAGCCAGCCAAACAAAATCACTACCAGCGCCATCAGCGCATATTTGCGCCACGGAGAGACAGGTTTTTTCTCTTCTTTCGGCGCAGGTGCGGCTTTTGGCGCTGCCTGCGGCTGAGCAGAAACCTGGATCGGCGGAGCAGGCCAGGTGATTTCACCCTCGCGAACCACCGTGACACCACGCACAACCACGTCGTCAAAATCGACAGTGATATTGCCGTCTTTCTCTTTGCACAACAGTTTGAGCAGGTTGACGAGGTTCGTACCGTACAGCTGGGAAGATTGCGTTGGCAAACGGCCAAGCAGATCGGTATAGCCGATAACCTTCACCCCGTTCTCGGTGGTGGTCACCTGGTTAGGCACGGTATATTCGCAGTTACCGCCGTTTTGCGCGGCAAGATCGACAATTACGCTGCCCGCTTTCATCGAATCGACCATTTCACGGGTGATCAGTTTCGGAGCCGGTTTGCCCGGAATCAGCGCAGTGGTAACGATAATGTCGACGTCTTTCGCTTGCGCAGCGAAGAGTTCCATTTCGGCTTTGATGAACGCTTCGGACATCACTTTGGCATAGCCATCGCCGCTGCCCGCTTCTTCTTTAAAGTCCAGTTCAAGGAACTCTGCGCCCATACTCTGCACCTGTTCCTTCACTTCCGGACGGGTATCAAAAGCGCGCACGATAGCGCCCAGGCTGTTTGCCGCACCGATCGCCGCAAGACCAGCCACCCCCGCACCAATCACCATGACCTTGGCAGGTGGAACCTTGCCTGCGGCGGTGATCTGGCCGGTGAAGAAGCGACCGAATTCATGTGCAGCTTCAACAATAGCGCGATACCCGGCGATGTTCGCCATCGAGCTTAAGGCATCCAGCGACTGTGCGCGCGAAATACGCGGCACGGAGTCCATCGCCATAACGGTCACGTTGCGCTCTGCAAGTTTTTGCAGCAGCTCAGGGTTTTGCGCGGGCCAAAGAAAACTCACCAGCGTCGTGCCCGGATTGAGTAACGGAATTTCCGCCTCCTCCGGCGCATTGACCTTCAGGATAATCTCTGACTGCCAGACTGCATTTCCATCAACAATCTCTGCGCCTGCTTGTACAAACGCTTTATCGTCAAAACTCGCCAGTTGACCTGCACCGCTTTCAACCGCGACGCTGAAACCCAGTTTAAGCAGTTGCTCAACCGTCTTCGGCGTGGCTGCAACGCGGGTTTCATTGGTTAACCGTTCTCTTGGTATGCCAATTCGCATAATGTTCCCTTCCATCTGTAATTATGATGATGGTTTATCAATGTTCGCACGAGGCATGCGCGCACTCTCGAGAGAGGTCAGTGTTACCTCAATAAAATAAAACAGTAACAAACTCTGTATAACCTACTGAAAATGACGCCTGTGATCTAGCGCCAAAAAACAGTATTTATTATGAAATTCGCGAAATAGAGATGAATCGAACCTCAGACAGATAAAATGCCCTAAAAATAGCCCACAAAGGCTGATAATTCGCTCAAGCGAAGCGGCAAAACATGATTACCTACCTGTCAAAAACAATTGATTAACATTAAATTAACTTATGAAATTCAACTGCTTTATCAGTTTTGGTCACCAAACGCCGAAATTTTCGGCATATCACAAAATGTTATCGCTGTTGTTACCTAACGTGACACGATGAGTGAAAAATGACGCAGACACTGACACAATTTAAATGCAATAATCAGCGACGTTTCTAGTCAATAACAATACCAGTACCTGGTTTGCGCAAGGCGAAGGATTATTTTTATGAAGCTTAAGAACACTCTCCTGGCGTCCGCACTTATTTCTGCGACTGCTTTTTCTGTAAATGCAGCGACAGAATTGACGCCGGAGCAAGCGGCTGCCCTGAAACCCTATGACCGCATTGTGGTCACCGGTCGTTTTAATGCTATCGGTGATGCGGTTGCTGCCGTTTCGCGCCGTGCAGATAAAGACGGTGCAGCCTCCTTTTATGTTGTTGATACCTCAGATTTTGGCAGCGGCGGTAACTGGCGCGTTGTTGCCGACGTCTATAAAGCCGACGCTGAAAAAGCGGAAGCGTCAAAAAACCGTGTCATTAACGGCGTTATGGAATTGCCAAAAGATCAGGCCGTTCTGATAGAACCTTACGACACCGTTACAGTGCAAGGTTTCTACCGTAGCCAGCCTGAAGTAAACGATGCCATCACCAAAGCAGCGAAAGAGAAAGGTGCTTACTCCTTCTATATCGTGCGTCAGGTCGATGCCAACCAGGGCGGCAACCAGCGTATTACTGCATTCATCTATAAAGCTGATGCGAAAAAACGCATTGTACAAAGCCCTGATGCGATCCCAGCAGATTCAGATGCTGGTCGTGCCGCATTAGCAGCAGGTGGCGAAGCCGCGAAGAAAGTTGAGATCCCGGGCGTAGCAACTACCGCTTCTCCGAGTGCTGAAGTTGGCCGCTTCTTCGAAACGCAATCCACCAAAGGCGGACGTTACACTGTCACGCTACCGGATGGAACCAAAGTTGAAGAGCTGAACAAAGCGACCGCCGCCATGATGGTACCGTTCGACAGCATCAAGTTCACCGGTAACTACGGCAACATGACGGAAGTCTCTTATCAGGTAGCAAAACGCGCAGCGAAGAAAGGCGCGAAGTACTATCACATTACCCGCCAGTGGTCAGAACGTGGTAACAACGTGACGATCAGCGCCGATCTGTATAAGTAATACCCAATGCCTTATCAGGTCTACAGTCCTTGTAGACCTGATAATTTCGCGCAGTTCTGTTTCCAGACAAAACAAAAACAGCAGTATTAAGACAACTTTTCACACTATTAGTCACAAATCTCTCTATCCCCATTGCATGCGTTCTCTTCTCTCCGTAAAATCCCGCGCCTTAGTGGCTTTCACCATTTTTATGCGGTTTGCCAAAATAATTATTCTCTCACTCTCGTTTTTGTAACTGGATACAAATGGAAAAGAAATTGGGTCTGAGCGCACTGACCGCGCTGGTTTTAAGCTCAATGCTCGGCGCTGGCGTTTTCAGCCTGCCACAAAATATGGCGGCAGTAGCCAGCCCGGCTGCGTTACTGATTGGTTGGGCGATTACCGGTGCGGGTATTCTTTTGCTCGCCTTTGCTATGCTGATCCTGACGCGTATCCGTCCTGAACTGGACGGCGGCATCTTCACCTATGCACGTGAAGGTTTCGGCGAGTTGATTGGCTTCTGCTCTGCGTGGGGATACTGGCTGTGCGCTGTTATCGCTAACGTTTCGTATCTGGTCATCGTCTTCTCTGCGCTCAGTTTCTTTACCGACACACCGGAATTACGTCTGTTCGGCGACGGTAATACCTGGCAGTCGATTGTCGGCGCATCGGTACTGTTATGGATAGTCCATTTTCTGGTGTTGCGGGGAGTACAAACCGCGGCCAGCATTAACCTGGTTGCTACTCTGGCAAAACTACTGCCGCTAGGCCTGTTTATCGTGCTGGCGTTCATGCTGTTCAAGCTCGACACCTTTACTCTCGATTTTACCGGCGTCGCGTTGGGCGTGCCTGTCTGGGAGCAGGTCAAAAATACCATGCTCATCACCCTGTGGGTTTTCATCGGTGTGGAAGGCGCGGTGGTGGTATCTGCCCGCGCCAGAAATAAACGCGATGTAGGTCGCGCCACGCTGTTGGCTGTACTCGCCGCACTGGGCGTTTACCTGTTAGTCACCCTGCTATCTCTCGGGGTTGTCGCACGGCCAGAACTGGCGGAGATCCGCAATCCATCAATGGCCGGTCTGATGGTTAAAATGATGGGGCCATGGGGCGAAATTATTATTGCTGCGGGTCTGATTGTTTCCGTGTGCGGGGCCTATTTAAGCTGGACGATTATGGCGGCGGAAGTGCCGTTCCTCGCCTCCACGCACAAAGCGTTTCCGCGTATTTTTGCGCGACAGAATGCACAGGGTGCGCCATCGGCATCGCTGTGGCTAACCAACATCTGTGTACAAATCTGCCTTGTGCTGATCTGGCTCACAGGCTCCGACTACAATACGTTACTGACTATCGCCTCAGAGATGATTCTGGTGCCCTATTTGCTGGTCGGCGCATTTCTGTTAAAAATTGCCACCCGTCCAATTCATAAGGCTGTCGGTATCGGCGCGAGTATTTATGGCATATGGTTATTGTATGCGTCAGGTCCGATGCATCTGTTGCTGTCTGTGGTGTTGTATGCGCCAGGGCTGTTGGTTTTCCTTTATGCCCGTAAAACGCACACGCATGAAAACGTATTAAAACGCCAGGAGATGGCGCTGATCGGCCTGCTGCTTGTTGCTGCTGTGCCGGCTACCTGGATGCTGATGGGGTAACGTTATACCCATCGTTCGCGACATATGGAGATTACGATGGGTAAAAAAAACCCTTTGCCAATTCTTATCACCGGAGGTGGTCGTCGTATCGGCCTCGCCGTCGCATGGCACTTTCTGAATCAAAAACAGCCAGTTATTGTCAGCTACCGTACTCACTATCCTGCCATTGACGGCCTGCGAGAAGCAGGGGCGATTTGTATCCCGGCTGACTTTTCCACGGATGAAGGTGTGCTGGCCTTTGCTGATGAGGTCAAAGCACAGACGGATGGCTTGCGCGCCATTGTGCATAATGCCAGCGCCTGGGTAGCCGAAAAACCCGGCACACCGCTTAGCGAAGTACTGTCACGCATGATGCAGATACATGTCAATACGCCCTACCTGCTCAACCACGCGCTGGAAGGATTGCTACGCGGTCATGGGCACGCTGCCAGCGACATCATCCATTTCACGGACTATGTTGTGGAGCGCGGCAGCGACAAGCACATTGCTTATGCTGCCAGCAAAGCGGCGCTGGATAATATGACCCGCTCGTTCGCGCGCAAACTGGCACCGGAGGTGAAAGTGAACGCGATTGCCCCCTCGCTTATCCTGTTTAACGAGGGTGACGATGCAGAGTATCGCCAGCAGGCACTGAACAAATCACTGATGAAAACCGCACCAGGTGAAAAAGAGGTCATTGATTTAATTGACTATCTCCTAACCAGTTGTTTTGTCACCGGCCGTAGTTTTGCCCTTGATGGCGGGCGTCATCTGCGTTAGTGCAGTTTGATCCAACAAAAGATCAGTAACCACGCGCTCAGGCTCCAGCACACTACTGCACCGCCGAGCGCGACGGGTAAGCGCATAAACCCGGTGAAATACCACAGTGAAACAAGGTAGACAAAATAGGGAATAATCGACCACATGCTGAATACAATGGTTGTACGTAACGCCTCGATCCCTCGTTCACTGGCCACGATATAGTGGGCAATCAACGCAAACGTCGGGAACAGTGGAATTAATCCAGCAATATAGTAATTCTTTGTTTTCGCCAGCAAACCAATCAACACCACCACCAGCGCACCGAGCGCCGCTTTTATAACGAGTCCCATCACTCTGCCTTAACACATCAATAACATCAGCCCCTAGCATAACGGAAGCGTTCTTGTTTAGAAAAGATTAATGGAAGGAAAAACCGGGGCGGTGTATGTTGGCGTTTTATATTCAAAATGAATGATATGAACACCATCGTATTTGTTGAAGATGATCCCGAAGTTGGCTCACTGATTGCAGCCTATCTGGCCCGACATGATATTGAGGTTATCCTTGAACCTCGTGGTGATTTGGCCGAGGAGAAAATCCTGCATGTTCAACCCGATCTGGTGTTATTAGATATCATGCTGCCGGGCAAAGACGGGATGACTATCTGCCGCGATTTACGCGGACGCTGGCAAGGCCCGATTGTCCTGCTCACCTCGCTGGACAGCGACATGAACCATATCCTGGCGCTGGAAATGGGCGCCTGTGACTACATTCTGAAGACAACGCCGCCAGCTGTGCTGCTGGCTCGTCTGCGCCTGCACCTGCGCCAGAATGAACACTCAGCACTGTCTAAAGGCATTCAAGCGGCAACCATCACTCCGCACACAACGCTGCGCTTTGGCACACTCACTATCGATCCCACCAACCGCTCCGTGCTGCTCGGCGGCGAGCAAATCTCTCTTTCCACCGCTGATTTTGAATTACTGTGGGAGTTGGCAACCCATGCCGGGCAGATTATGGACCGTGATGCGTTGCTAAAGAACCTGCGCGGCGTAAGTTATGACGGTATGGATCGCAGCGTTGATGTCGCGATTTCCCGGTTACGCAAAAAACTGCTCGATAACGCGACTGAACCCTATCGAATCAAAACGGTACGCAACAAAGGTTATCTGTTCGCACCGCACGCCTGGGACGACGAGCCTCATAAGTAATCCAACCGGGCCGATCTCATTGGTCGGCGGGATTGTTCACAATACGTTACACCGTCACGTAAAATCGTCTACAGAACAGGCATTTAAACGCCATCCGACGCCGTTCCACACTTTTTGTGTGGCTGTTACCCTCCCCCCTCCCTATAATCCGTCGCGGTCCTGAACCCTTATGGTTCATAGGTTTTTTTCGCACTAACAAATCTCTTTCCGGCATTTCAGGTGCTGAATGAGGCAAGAGGCTACAATATGTTCGTAACGCTCGCGTATATCGCGTTCTTTTTGGTTTGTTCATGGGCAATTTTTAGAATCAACCAAAAAAGTCACTCTCTTTCAAAAAGCGTCTTCATCGCTATTTTTATGGGGGCCGTTATCGGCTTATCCCTGCATCTCATTGCTGCTGACGAAAGTAAAACAGTTATCGACTGGTATAATGTTATCGGCAACGGTTATGTTAATTTACTGAAGCTGGTTGCGGTTCCGCTGATTTTCATCTCTATTCTTTCAGCCATTAATAAGCTCGAAAACAGCGCTGGCATTGGGAAAATGTCGTTAACCATTGTCGGATGCATGCTCTGTCTGGTAATGATTGCCGGTTTTATTGGGCTGTTGACTGCACATGTATTAGGTCTGGACGCCAGTGCGTTTGTTCATATGCAGTCCACACTGACGGCAGACGATGTGAGTAAAACTGCCGCCATTTCACTGCCTAAACTGGTTACATCTCTGATCCCAACGAATATCTTCCTTGATCTAACAGGAGCCAGAAGCGTTTCCGTCATTGGCATTGTTATCTTCACCCTGCTTGCCGGCGTGGCATTATTAAAGGTCAAACAAGACGCCCCGCAAGAAGGTAAAAAATTAAGTGCTGGCATTAACGCTATCCAGATTTGGGTGATGAAAATGGTGCGTATCGTTATTGC
This sequence comes from Citrobacter sp. Cpo142, assembly GCF_030332425.1. NCBI lineage: Bacteria > Pseudomonadati > Pseudomonadota > Gammaproteobacteria > Enterobacterales > Enterobacteriaceae > Citrobacter > Citrobacter sp. Cpo142. The sequence continues at coordinate 178,623 of NZ_JAOWHW010000109.1, read as the reverse complement.
CCTCACCCCTTATGGTGTGATGGCATTAATGGCAGGCGTATTTTCCGCGTATCGATTTGAACAATTTGCCAGTCTGTTAGGCTTTATTGCTGCCTGTTACCTTGCGATTCTGATGATGTTTATCGTCCACGCACTGATACTGGTTCTGAGCGGTAATAATCCCGTTCACTATTTTAAAACTGTCTGGCCAGTTTTAACCTTTGCATTTGTTTCACGCAGCAGTGCAGCATCTATTCCACTGGCTATTTCCGCACAAGAAAAATTTGGCGTGCAAAACACCATAGCTAATATTGCAGCTTCATTCGGCTCCAGCATGGGTCAAAACGGCTGTGCCGGGATCTATCCGGCTATTATGGTGGCGATGATTGCTCCAACAATTGGGATTGATCCGCTATCAGTACATTTTTTGCTCGCCATGCTGCCTGCGATTGCGCTGGGTTCTATTGGGGTGGCGGGTGTCGGCGGTGGCGGAACATTTGCTGCGCTGATCGTCCTTTCAACGCTGAACTTCCCGGTCGCGCTGGTGGGGATTTTCATTGCTATCGAGCCTGTCGTCGATATGGCCAGAACGGCATTAAACGTGAACGGTTCGATGATGTCTGGCGTGCTGGCTAACAGGCTCCTGAAAAAGAGTGCTGAAAAACCACAACCCGTGAACGCGAATTAGTCAGTCCTAAAAAGATCAAAGCCTTCCTGTTCCTGGAAGGCTTTCTTTTGTGTCAACTAAACGTCAGTCCGTCGTATTTTTTCCAACGGTAGTTTACGGCGGAGATAATCCAGCAGCCGATAAAGACGCCAATAATCGCAAAACCAACATTCCCCATATGGTCACTCAAATTGCTGACGGTATCCCACAACCCCCCCTGAAGCGAAAACGCGTCAGAGAGAAGTCCCAGCGCCTCCAGCCCGCCAATAAATAGCGCAACAATCACGGAAGTCCCGGTAATGGTCATATTGTAATAGAGCTTACGTTGCGGCTTATTGAACGCCCATCCGTAGGCCTCAACCATCAGAATACTGTCGAGACAATCAATTAACGCCATACCGCAGGTAAACAGTGCCGGGAATACGAGAATTGACCAAACTGACATGCCGCTGGACGCGCTTGAAGCAGAAATTCCCAGCAGAGAAATTTCAGTGGCGGTATCAAAACCCAGACCAAACAGAAAGCCGACAAAATACATATGCCAGTCTTTACCTACCAGCCGAAACGCTGAGCGGAAAAGCCAGTTCAGAGGGCCTGAAACTGTAATGTCTTCCGTGGTGCCATCGTAAGTACCGGTGCGTTTAAGATGGCGGAATGCCTTCCAGACCTGGCAGAAAATAATGAGATTGATGGTAGCCAGAATCAGCAAAAATACGGCAGAGACCGTAGTTCCTATCAGACCACCGACATTCTGAAACCATGCCATATGTTGCTTAAACACGCTGGTAGTTAACGCAATGCCAATGCTGGCCAGCACCACAATGGTAGAGTGTCCCAGAGAAAACCAGGCCCCCGTTGTCAGGGCACGTTTTTTCTGCTGCATGAGTTTACGCGTCGCGCTGTCTATCGCGGCGATATGATCGGCATCAACGGCATGGCGCAAACCATAGCACCACGCAATCAGACTCAGTGCCAGTAAGGAAGTGTTGTTGCTAAACTCGGTGAAAGCCCACAGCCACGCTACGATGTTTGCCCCGATGAGTAAGACCATCAACAAAAGAATATTCGGGCGTTTTTTTAATAATGAAAACAATGCGTTCATTGTTTCCGGCCTGTCAAATTTTCGCTCAACAACACACCACACCGCCGTTCATTGATTGATTAATACAACGTTTACCAGGCTAATGATAACTCTTAAGAATTACTAACCCAGTGTCGTAGATCAAAATTGATTACCACCTGAAGCAAGTTCTGCCATCGCTAGCTCCGCAATACGCAGAGGTACCGTTGCGCTGTCACCCTCTTGCAGAAACCAGACGGACGACAACCCACACCAGGCAACAATCCACATCAGTAAACGCTGCCGTTCAATTCTGGCGATTTCAGACACAATGTTGACTCGTTGCGTGAATCTTTCAGGCTCAATGGCGACAGGTCTGGTAGGTTCGGCAAGATCGGGGTTAGTAAAGATATTGGCGTAATCAAAGCCACGCTCGCCCACCAGCCCTTTGGGATCGATAGCCAGCCATCCTCTCGTTCCGAAATCAAGAATATTGCCGTGGTGTAGATCGCCATGTAATACGACTGCATCATGGGGTGAAGATAGCAGTAAGTTTGCCACCGCAGCACAACGCGTCAGGATACCGCCATGCTTTTTCGCGGCAGGAGCCAGATCGCGAAACCAATGGTGCAGAGGTGTTAACGCAGGCGTAGACGCATTTCGGGAGAGATGGAGTCTACTGGCAGCATGGCAAATAATGCGACAGGCCTGCGCATCGTTGCCAGTCCAGGACATGTCCGCTAAAGACCATGTCTCTGTCGCACGTTCCAGCAGAATCGCCCCTGCTGCATGAGCAAGTACTTTCGCTGCGCCATTTCCGTTCCACCAGACCATGAGTTCACAGCCGATCCGTTCACTGTCATCGTCGGTGATCTTTAGTATGGCTTTCTGCCCGTCCTTGACCACCACCACAGGCAAAAGCTGCGATGTGTGCGTTTCAAACGGTTCACCATCTGGAGTGAGCCCCCAACGGTTGAGCCAGGTGTTGAACAGACGATTTTCCAAACAATATCCTCATTTTTCTCTGGAAGATGGTAATCAAAAGGATCCGTGTCGGCATTATTCCTGTTTTCTTTTGGTTGAGCCACAACCCCCACTTCCATCATCACTGACTTATCGGGTAGAGCACTAACAGGCACATCCTTGTGTATCTGTGTGCCATGCTGACTGTGTTCGGTATATGAGGAGGACACGATGATCACGTTATGCAAAACCTGTGGAACATCCTATGAGGTAACTGGCGCCCATCCGGAACATTGCGATATCTGCCTGGATGAACGTCAATATGTCCCCACAAGCGGGCAGAAATGGATCGATTTTGACACCCTGTGTGCATCGCATACAAATAAGTGGAAGCAACACGACAGTACTCTCCTCAGCATCCGCACCGTTCCTGATTTTGCAATTGATCAGCGCGCGTTTCTTGTGCGTACCCCAGAAGGAAATATTCTGTGGGACTGCATTGCCACGCTCGACGATGCCACAAAAACGCTAATAACGTCCCTTGGCGGCCTTAAGGCTATCGCGATTTCGCATCCTCATTACTACACCACCATGCAGGACTGGGCTGCGGAATTTAACGCGCCGATTTACCTTCATGCCAGCGACAGAGGGTGGGTAATGCGCGACAGCCCGTGGATTAGATTCTGGGATGGCGACACCATTGAGTTAACCCGTGACGTCACGATGATACGTCTCGGCGGGCACTTTGCTGGCGGCTGCGTCCTGCACTGGGCGCGTGACGAAGGCGTCGTGCTTTCTGGCGACATCGTTCAAGTTACACCAGGTGCCCATGCAGTCTCATTTATGTGGAGCTACCCCAATATGCTACCGTTGCCAGCCGCCACCGTCAGCGACATCATCCAACGTCTGAGAACAGTGAAATTTAAGCAACTTTACGGCGCATTTGAAGGAAAAGATATTACGCAAAATGCCGATGAAATTGTGCGCCGTTCAGGTGAAAAATATATTTCCTGCCTCAAATAAACCGCAGTTTATTCACCAACCATGCTCAGGAAGGTAAAAATGGATAGAACTTATAAATCACGCCCATCACAGAAACACTCACTATCACACTGATAATGAAGTAGGTTTTGAAAGGCTGCTTTTGTGTTTTATGGCGAAAGATTTGTTGACCCGCTATCGCGCCGCCCCATCCGCCCACAACGCCAAACACCAGCAATGTGGATTCCGGCACTCTGCGCCAGTCCTTGCGTGCCGCCATTTTGTCCACGCCGTATAACAGCAGCGTCAGAACGTTGGCGAGTAGAAACCATATAACAAGAGGATAAGTGGTGAAAATGCAGCCGACCGCTGCGAAAATGAGTAGCGAATAACAACAGCGATTGAGATTCATATTTTCAGTCACAGCACTTTTCAGGAAGTATCGGCACGCATTATACGCAAGGTCAGTCATCCCTGCCACGGGTGAGAATATCCATTTTATTATTATGCCTATATCCCCAAAGATAGCGCAAATTCTCTGGTCTGCGGCGTACCTAACAATTCAAACAAGAGAGCCGTTTTCATTATTCAAAACAAATGGTAATTTATTAAACCCAAATGGAGAAATTGTTCTGGAGTCACAAGGATGAGAAAATACTCATATCCATATTTGTTTTTTGTTACCGTCTCATCTCTCGGCGCAATATTTCTCTTTTACTGGTGGAAGGTAACGATATACAGAGCGACATTTCTCTACCCGCTCACATCCAAATACCTCATGCTTATTTCTCTGGCAGTGTCATTGTTAATTACCTTATTTCTGGTAGGTAATGGGATAATGAAAAAAAGTCCCTTCCAAACCTATCTGAAATTATTTGGTGGCATCAGCATTGCCATGGTGCTGTTTTCAGTGATCATGGTTATGGCGATAACCTGGTTCATTCCGGGTGTCCCCTCGTCCTATACCGCCACATACGTCTATGCTACAGGAAGTTCTAAAAGCTGTTCGGGGGCTGATGTTGACGATCCGGATCTCGGGACTAACATCAGAATTTGCTATCCCGAAGGGAACTACGAATATAACAACACCATCTACGTTGAGAAACAAAGTAACCTTTTAGGTGCGGTCGTGACATACGCCAGAACAACCCCATCCCGATTTTGATTAACTTACAGCGTAGAAAGCAATGCGTGATCCAGCGAAAGGTCATTCCGCGCCCTTAGGAGCCATAAGAATGCAGAAAAGAGATATACAGTGTACTCTGCGTGGACAAGCACGCCGGATGGTGATCGGAGAACCTTTCTGAACCCACGCATCGGCGGATACCGCTGTGCCCACTTTTTTCCCCTGAGGGACACGTGCACTCGCTAACTTATTGAGCGTTCGGTGATTTTTTATGAAGAAACTGTTTGTGCAGTTTTACCTCCTGCTGTTTGTCTGCTTTTTGGTGATGACCCTGTTGGTCGGTCTGGTATACAAATTCACCGCAGAACGCGCAGGCAGACAGTCGCTCGACGATTTGATGAAAAGCTCGTTGTACCTGATGCGCAGTGAACTACGCGAAATCCCGCCACGCGACTGGGGTAAGACGCTGAAGGAGATGGATTTAAACCTCTCATTTGACCTTCGCGTTGAACCGCTAAATAAGTACACACTGGATGCCCCAACCATGCAGCGTTTGCGCGAAGGCGATATTGTGGCACTTGACGATCAATACACCTTTATTCAACGCATTCCTCGCAGCCATTACGTGCTAGCCGTCGGCCCGGTTCCTTATCTCTATTTTCTTCATCAAATGCGCTTGCTGGACATCGCGCTGATGGCGTTTATTGCTATCTCACTGGCCTTCCCGGTACTGATCTGGATGCGCCCGCACTGGCAGGAAATGCTCAGACTCGAATCCGCCGCACAACGTTTTGGTGAAGGACATCTGAGTGAACGCCTTCATTTTGACAGTGGTTCCAGCTTTGAGCGCCTGGGCGTAGCGTTTAATCAAATGGCCGACAATATCAATGCGCTGATCGCCAGTAAAAAACAGCTCATCGATGGTATTGCCCATGAGCTTCGTACCCCGCTGGTACGTTTACGTTACCGGCTGGAAATGAGTGATAACCTCACCGAGCAGGAATCTCAGGCTCTGAATCGTGATATCGGCCAACTGGAAGCGTTGATCGAAGAGTTACTGACCTACGCCCGCTTGGATCGCCCGCAAAATGAACTGAAACTCAGCGTACCGGACCTACCTGCTTGGTTAACCACCCATCTGGAGGATGTGCAAAGCGTGAATCCTGACCGTGTGGTGCAATTACGTCATCTCGAAACTGGCGACTACGGCGCGTTGGATATGCGCCTGATGGAGCGGGTCCTGGATAATTTGCTGAACAATGCCCTACGCTATTGCCAGTCTACAGTGCAAGCCAGTCTGCTGCTGAGCGGCAATCAAGCCACGCTGGTAGTGGAAGACGACGGTCCCGGTATTGCACCAGACGCACGCGAACAGGTTTTTGAACCGTTTGTACGCCTTGATCCCAGCCGTGATCGGGCGACCGGGGGTTGTGGGCTTGGGTTAGCCATCGTCCACTCAATAGCGTTGGCTATGGGAGGGACGGTCGTCTGTGGTGAAAGTGAACTTGGCGGTGCCCGTTTTACTTTCCGTTGGCCCGTCTGGCATAACATTCCTGAAATTTCAGCTGCCTGATCTATTCTGCTCGGTGGTCAGGCGATGGATGTTGTGTTATAAAAAAGTATGTTGTAACTAAAATGGTAAACCTATGGCCCGTTACGATCTCGTTGACCGCCTGAACGGCACCTTTCGCCAGATGGAACAAGAACTGGCGCTTCTGAACGAAAACCTGTTGCAGCAGACGCTGCTTATTGCCCGCGTATTCTCGTTACCGGAAGTGGTCAAAGAGGCAGAGCATGCCCCTCTGCAAAACATTGATGTTAAGCAGCACTTAAGCAAAGAGGCTGAAGCGCTGGCATTGCGTCATTACCGTCACCTGTTTATTCAGCAGCAGTCCGAAAACCGCAGCAGCAAAGCGGCCGTCCGCCTACCGGGTGTATTGTGCTACCAGGTTGATAATGCGGCGCAATGTGCTCTGGAAGAACAAATCCAGCGTATAAACCAGTTGAAAACCACCTTCGAGCGCATTGTTACAGTAGAATCAGGGCTGGCGCCGGCAGCACGTTTCGAATGGGTGCATCGCCACCTGCCGGGGCTGATTACACTGAATGCCTATCGCACGCTCACCGTTGTCAGAGATCCTGCCACCCTGCGATTCGGCTGGGCTAACAAGCACATTATTAAAAACCTGAAACGCGATGAAGTACTGCAGCAACTGGAAAAAAGCCTGACCTCACCGCGCAGCGTACATCCCTGGACTCGTGAAGAATGGCAGCAGAAGCTTGAACGCGAATATCAGGATATCGCCGCCTTACCGCAGCAGGCCCGCCTGAAGATCAAAAGGCCGGTAAAAGTGCAGCCTATTGCCCGCGTCTGGTACAAAGGAGAGCAAAAACAGGTGCAATATGCCTGCCCGACACCACTGATTGCTTTGCTTAATAACGACAACGGTATGACCGTACCGGATATCGGCGAATTACTGAATTACGATGCCGAAAACGTTCAGCATCGCTTTAAACCTCAGGCGCAGCCGTTGAGATTGATTATTCCCCGGCTGCACCTGTACGTTGCGGATTAACTGCCTGGCCGCATGCTGCCAACCATCAGCTCCGGACGTACCCAGCTGTCGAACTCCGCTTCGGTGAGATATCCCAGCGCCAGAGCGGAGGCTTTTAGCGTCAGCCCTTCTTTATGCGCTTTTTTGGCAATTTCAGCCGCTTTATCGTAACCGATATGGGTGTTGAGCGCGGTCACCAGCATCAGCGACTCATTGAGCAGTTGATCTATTCGTTCACGGTTGGGCTCGATTCCCGTCGCACAATGTTCATTGAAGCTTTCCATACCGTCCGCCAGCAGGCGTACCGACTGCAGGAAGTTGTGGATGACCATCGGTCGATAGACGTTGAGCTCAAAGTTACCTGACGCCCCACCCATATTGATGGCGACATCGTTGCCCATCACCTGGCAGCAAAGCATAGTCAGCGCTTCACACTGGGTAGGATTGACTTTACCCGGCATGATCGAGCTGCCCGGTTCGTTTTCCGGAATTGAAATTTCGCCAATACCACAGCGCGGGCCAGATGCCAGCCAGCGTACATCGTTGGCGATTTTCATCAGTGATGCTGCCAGCCCTTTTAGCGCTCCGTGGGCATGAACCAGCGCATCGCAGGTGGCCAGCGCTTCAAATTTATTCGGAGCGGTAACGAACGGCGCGCAGGTAATGACCCGCAGTTCATCCGCGACCCGGCGGGCGTATTCGGGATGAGTGTTCAGTCCTGTACCTACCGCGGTTCCCCCCAACGCCAGTTCTGCCACATGCGGTAAACTGTTTTCAATGTGTCTGAGGTTATGTTCAAGCATTGCTACCCAGCCGGAAATCTCCTGGCCAAGCGTAAGTGGAGTTGCATCTTGCAGATGTGTACGACCAATTTTAACGATATCGGCGAAAGCGTGGGACTTATCACTGAGCGTTTTGGTCAACACATTTAATTGTGGGATCAAAGATTTACGCAGCGCCAGCTGTGCGGCAACGTGCATTGCCGTCGGGAAGACATCGTTCGAGCTTTGGCTTTTATTGACATCATCGTTGGGGTGTACTTTCCGCTCCATTCCCCGCTCACCGCCCAGCAACTCGCTGGCCCGGTTTGCCAGCACCTCGTTCATGTTCATATTGCTTTGCGTGCCGGACCCAGTTTGCCAGATGGCCAGCGGAAACTCATCGCGGTGTTTATCAGCCAACACTTCATCTGCAGCCTGCATAATAGCCCTGGCTTTATCCTCCGCCAGCAGCCCCAGATCCTGGTTAACCTTTGCCGCAGCGCGTTTCGTCAGCGCCAGCGCATGGATCAACGAGACCGGCATTTTCTCCGTTGAGATACGAAAATGCTCCAGTGAACGTTGGGTTTGCGCGCCCCAAAGCTTATCGGCAGGAACATCAATCGCCCCCATTGAATCATTCTCGCGGCGTACCGTTACCATTACCTGCTCCTTACATTAACAGTTGATTAGGTTATGTTTCGACATTGCCCATTTGCATTGGTCTTATGAGTATTAACGAGGATAAAGCTGTCGTTTGGTGGTTCGTGCGGTAAAAAAAACCGCCCCGAAGGGCGGCTGACGTTACTTAACGCAGCGTGCGCACTGCGACGTCTGAATTTGCTTGAAGAAATCGTTGCCTTTGTCATCTACCAGGATAAACGCCGGGAAATCTTCCACTTCAATTTTCCAGATGGCTTCCATCCCGAGTTCCGGGTATTCCACACACTCAAGACTCTTGATGCTGCCCTGAGCAAGTACCGCTGCGGGGCCGCCAATACTGCCTAAATAGAAGCCGCCATGCTTATGGCAGGCATCGGTCACCTGCTGGCTGCGGTTGCCTTTCGCCAGCATGATCATGCTTCCACCAGCAGCCTGAAGCTGGTCAACATACGAGTCCATACGCCCGGCCGTGGTTGGCCCCAGCGAACCCGAAGCATAGCCTTCCGGCGTTTTTGCCGGACCTGCGTAATAGATCGGGTGATCTTTAACATACTGCGGCAAACTTTCGCCGTTATCCAGACGTTCTTTCAGTTTCGCATGCGCAATATCACGGCCAACGATAATTGTACCGTTGAGCGACAGTCGCGTGGAAACCGGATACTGGGAAAGCTGAGCCAGGATCTCTTTCATCGGACGATTGAGGTCAACGCGTACCGCTTCGCCCTCTCCCGCCTGGCGCAGCTCTTCCGGTATAAATTTGCCAGGATTATGTTCCAGTTTTTCGATCCAGATACCTTCACGGTTGATCTTGGCTTTGATATTTCGATCGGCTGAGCAAGAAACACCCATACCAACCGGACATGACGCGCCGTGACGCGGCAGGCGGATCACGCGGATATCATGCGCGAAATACTTCCCGCCAAACTGCGCGCCCAGTCCCAAATTCTGCGCCTCAATCAGCAGCTCTTTTTCCAGCTCTACATCGCGGAATGCCTGACCATGTTCGTTACCTTCTGTCGGCAGTTCGTCGTAGTATTTTGCAGAAGCCAGTTTGACCGTTTTCAGCGTGGCTTCTGCCGATGTTCCACCGATTACGAACGCGATGTGATACGGCGGACAAGCCGCAGTGCCCAACGTACGCATTTTCTCAACCAGGTAATTTTTTAATTTGCCCGGCGTTAGCAGCGCTTTGGTTTCCTGGTACAGATAGGTTTTGTTCGCCGAACCACCACCTTTGGCAATACACAGGAATTTGTATTCATCGCCGTCGACGGTATACAAATCGATTTGTGCTGGCAGGTTGGTACCGGTGTTCACCTCTTTATACATATCCAGCGCTGCGTTTTGTGAATAGCGCAGGTTGTCTTCGATGTAGGTGTTATAGACGCCTCGTGCCAGCGCCTCCTCATCGCCCCCACCGGTCCAGACGCGCTGACCTTTTTTACCCACGATAATCGCAGTTCCGGTGTCCTGACAGGTCGGCAAAATGCCTTTTGCCGCGATGTCAGAGTTACGCAGGAATTGCAGAGCCACATACTTGTCGTTTTCGCTGGCCTCCGGGTCGCGCAGAATATCGGCTACCTGCTGTTGATGTGCGGGACGCAGCATAAACGACGCATCATGAAAGGCCTGACGAGCCAACAGGGTTAAGGCTTGCGGTGCAACTTTAACAATCTCCTGCCCTTCAAATTCGGCAACAGAGACATAGTCGCTGGTCAGCAGATAGTATTCGGTATCATCCTTTTTGAGGGGGAAAGGATGCTGATAATGAAAGGGTTTGTTTGACATTGTGCTCTCACTTACTGCTCGGTCTGGTTATTCTCTGGGCAGATGTTCCATTGCCCTGCTTCCCTGCCGCAGATCCGGTTGTAGAAGGAAGAGCTTTCTGCAACCGGAATTACTCAGGGTATTAAAAGCGAGTCACCATATCCTACACATTTTTTTAACAAAAACTGAGACAAGTACGACTTTTTACATGTGCAGGTTACTTCGCTCAGGGTTTCTTGGTTTAATAGCCGTAGAAAATTCAACATTGAAACAGGGCTTGATAATGCAAAAACTCATCAACTCAGTGCAGAACTACGCCTGGGGAAGTAAAACGGCGTTAACGGAACTCTATGGCATTGCCAACCCCACTCAGCAACCGATGGCTGAGCTGTGGATGGGGGCGCATCCGAAAAGCAGTTCGCAGGTTCTCGGCGCTGACGGTCAGACGGTTGCTCTGCGCGACGTTATCGAGCACGATAAATCCGCACTGCTGGGCGATGCCGTTGCCCAACGTTTTGGTGAACTGCCCTTCCTGTTTAAAGTGCTCTGCGCTGCTCAACCGCTTTCGATTCAGGTTCATCCTAACAAGCACAACTCTGAAATTGGATTTGCCAAAGAAAACGCCGCAGGGATCCCGATGGATGCGGCCGAGCGCAACTACAAAGATCCTAATCACAAACCAGAACTGGTATTTGCTTTGACGCCTTTCCTGGCGATGAACGCATTCCGCGAGTTCTCTGAAATTGTTGCATTGTTACAACCCGTTTCCGCCGCACATCCGGCTATTGCGCATTTCCTGGAAGAGCCGAGTGCGGAACGTCTGAGCTATCTTTTCGCCAGCTTGCTGAATATGCAGGATGAGGAGAAATCCCATGCGTTGGCGATCCTGAAATCGGCGCTGAACAGCCAGCAGGGTGAACCCTGGCAAACCATCCGTCTGATCGCTGACGTCTACCCGAACGACAGTGGGCTCTTCTCCCCGCTGCTGCTCAATGTGGTGAAACTCAATCCAGGCGAGGCTATGTTCTTATTTGCCGAAACCCCGCACGCTTACCTGCAAGGTGTGGCGCTTGAGGTGATGGCTAACTCGGACAACGTGCTGCGTGCCGGACTGACGCCAAAATATATTGATATCCCGGAACTGGTCGCCAACGTGAAGTTTGTCGCCAAGCCAGCAAACCAGTTACTGACCACGCCGGTTGAATCTGATGGTGAACTGGACTTCCCAATCCCGGTTGACGATTTTGCGTTCTCCCTGCATGACCTTACTACCAATGGCGCAGATATCAGCCAGCAAAGTGCAGCCATTTTGTTCTGCATAGAGGGTGAAGCTGTATTGAGCAAAGGTGAGCAACGCCTGGTGCTGCTACCGGGTGAATCGGCCTTTATTGGCGCGAATGAATCGCCGGTTTACATCAGTGGCGCAGGTCGTTTAGCACGGGTTTATAACAAGCTATAGCAAGATACTGATATTTTTAACAACTCTTGCTAAGCTGTAGTGAGTTAAAGACATGTCACTCCTCCAGGCGTCTTCAAACGCCTGGTTTTATTTTATGGATATCGAAATGAAAAAATCGCTGGTAGCTGCGGGTGTGGTGGTTGCGCTGGGTATCGTCTGGACGGGCGGTGCCTGGTACACAGGTAAGAAACTTGAAACGCATCTCGCCGAGATGGTGACGCAGGCAAACGATCAGTTAAAACGTTTCTCCCCTGAGGCGGGTATTGAACTGAGTTATCAAAACTACCAGCGCGGGGTGTTCAATAGCCAACTGCAAATGGTGGTGAAACCCATCGCCGGGCAGGCAGATTCCTGGCTAAAACCGGGGCAAAGTATCGTCCTGAATGAAACCGTCGATCACGGTCCATTCCCGCTGGCTCAACTGAAATCACTGAATCTGATCCCGGCTATGGCCTCCGTGAAAACGACGCTGGTCAATAACGACGTTACCAAACCGCTGTTTGATATTGCCAAAGGTGAGTCGCCATTTGTCATTAACTCCCGTATCGGCTACAGCGGCGATACCCGTTCCGATCTCTCCCTCAAACCACTGAACTATGAGAAAGGCGACGAAAAAGTAGCCTTCAGCGGCGGGGAATTCCAGTTTACAGCAGACAAAGAAGGTAACGCTGTCTCGCTGACAGGCAATGCGCAAAGCGGCGTGGTCAATGCGGTCAACGAGTATGACCAGAAAGTACAGATGACTTTCAATAACCTGAAAACTGAGGGTTCCAGCAGTATTGCCAGCTTTGGTGAGCGCATCGGCGACCAGAAATTGTCACTCGATAAACTGTCAATTTCCGTCGAAGGTAAAGAGTTGGCGGTTCTGGAAGGCATGGGTATTGATGGTAAATCCAATCTGATCAACGACGGTAAAACTGTCAACAGCCAGTTGGATTACACGCTGAACAGTCTGAAATTGCAGGGTCAGGATATGGGTAGCGGTAAACTGACGCTGAAAGTTGGCCAGATTGACGGTGAAGCACTACACCAGTTCAGTCAGCAATATAGTGCCCAAACCAAGGCACTGATGGCGCAGATTGATGTGGTACAAAATCCTGAGCTTTATCAGCAAAAAGTCACTGAAGCCTTCTTCAATGCGCTGCCGATTCTGATGAAAGGCGAGCCGGCTATCACCATTGCCCCACTGAGCTGGAAAAATGCAAAAGGTGAAACCGCATTTAATCTGTCACTGCTGCTAAAAGATCCGACAGCGAATACTGAGGAACCACAAACGCTGGCTCAGGAAGTGGATCGTTCGGTCAAATCGCTGGATGCTAAGCTGACGATTCCGGTTGATATGGCGACTGAGTTCATGACGCAGATTGCCAAAATTGAAGGGTATCAGCAGGAACAAGCGGCCGATCTGGCGAAACAACAGGTGAATGGCCTGGCGGCAATGGGTCAGATGTTCCGTATTACAACGATGCAGGACAACGTCATCGGTTCCAGCCTGCAATACGCAAACGGCCAGGTAACGTTAAACGGACAAAAAATGTCGCTGGATGAGTTTGTTGGCATGTTCGGTATGCCTTCTCTCGGCGAACCGGATGCCCCGGCTATCCCGCAACAGTAAATACGCGTGACAACAGGCCCGATAACCGTGTGCTTATCGGGCCTGTTTTATTTTGCCACCACCAGCCGGGCGGAAAGCGTTAAGTTACGCGAATGACCATCATCGTGCCCAATGCGCTGCATCATGCGCTCAGCAAGGGTATATCCCATTTCACGCGCGGGCGTGCAGGCCCAAATAATGGGGATATCGTCCAGTGCATTTTCCGCTACATCGGCAAATCCGGCTAACGAGATCTGCTGTTCGAAGTAGCGATCTACGCCAATTTCACCACTCTGACGCCCTGCTCTCATCAGGCCAAACCAGGCGCCAGCGGCTATGGTTTCGTTGTAGCACACCACAGCGCTGATCGTTGGGTTACGACGTAGCAACGCGGTTACCTGCTCTGCGGCCTGCTTTTGGCTGGATGAACACTCCAGCACCCAGTCGCTATGAAACGGTAAACCATACTTTAGCAACGTCGTACAATAGCCGCCGACACGCTCTGCGCGAGTCAACGAAGAACTCTGCCCCCCTAACCACGCGATGCGCTGATGCCCATGGCGTATCAGATGCTCAACCAGCAATTGCGCAGCCTGCATGTTGTCAGGTCTGACGGTGTCGACATCATCCAGGTAGCTGGCCCGAGACGCAAACACTACCGGAATCCCCTTATCGGCGGCCAGTTGTTGTAGGTCGTCGCTACTGCCGGCAGCCCCGGCGATCACCACACCATCAACCCCTTGATTAAGCAGCATAGCGAAACGCTGCGCCAGCTGTTCACCATCTCTGCCACCATGTAATAAAAAAACCATGCGCCCCTGCGCTTCTAATGCTTCCGTCAGACCCGCCGTCAATTCGGCGTAAAACGAGGTGGAGAGGTCGCGCACGATCAAACCAATTACCCCGCTCTGCCCACCACGCAGCGCTGATGCCTGGCGATTACGCACAAACCCCAGTTGCTCAATAGCGGCATTCACCCGTTCGCCGGTCGCTGATGAAATACGGCCTTTTCCACTAAGCACCAATGAGACGGTACTAACCGAAACGCCCGCGGCCAGCGCAACATCATGGATAGTTATTTTTTTGGCTATAGCCATAAAAACGGAAAACTCCCTGATAACGTGACGGATAAAACGTTTTATCAATCACTTATATTTATACGCTCTATTATCGTTCGATAATGTGATTTGTACCGCACTAAAATTAGGTAAAACGTTTTATCTTCTCGCCATCATTAGTCAGCTAGCTTTTACGAGGAGTCGTTTGATGACGACGAGAACCACACCAAAAATTACGTTATGGGAATTTTTCCAGCAGTTGGGCAAAACCTTTATGCTGCCCGTGGCTCTGCTCTCATTCTGCGGGATCATGTTAGGGATCGGCAGCTCGTTAAGTAGTCATGATGTCTTAACGCTGATCCCGGCATTGGGTAATCCGGTACTGCAGGCTATTTTTACCTGGATGAGCAAAGTAGGCTCATTTGCGTTTAGCTTCTTACCTGTGATGTTCTGTATTGCCATACCTCTCGGCCTGGCTCGCGAGAACAAAGGCGTAGCGGCATTTGCCGGTTTTGTTGGTTATGCGGTGATGAACCTTGCCGTCAACTTCTGGTTAACTGCGAAAGGTATCTTACCTACCACAGATGCCGCGATCCTGAAGGCCAACAACGTGCAGAATATCCTGGGGATCCAGTCGATCGACACCGGGATCCTCGGCGCTGTAATTGCCGGGATCATCGTCTGGATGCTGCATGAACGTTTCCACAACATCCGCCTGCCGGATGCACTGGCCTTCTTCGGCGGTACCCGCTTTGTACCAATTATCTCTTCGGTGGTGATGGGACTCGTCGGCCTGGTCATTCCCCTGGTTTGGCCGGTTTTCGCCATGGGCATTAACGGGCTCGGCCACATCATCAACAGCGCGGGTGAATTTGGTCCAATGCTGTTTGGTACCGGTGAACGTCTGCTGCTGCCGTTTGGTCTGCATCATATTCTGGTGGCGCTCATTCGCTTCACCGAAGCTGGCGGCACGCAGGAAGTCTGCGGTCACAGCGTAAGCGGCGCACTGACTATTTTCCAGGCTCAACTGAGCTGCCCGACAACACAAGGTTTCTCTGAAAGCGCAACCCGCTTCCTGTCGCAGGGTAAAATGCCGGCGTTCCTCGGTGGTTTGCCGGGGGCAGCGCTCGCTATGTACCACTGTGCTCGCCCTGAAAATCGTCATAAAATTAAAGGGTTGTTAATTTCTGGTCTCATTGCCTGCGTGATCGGCGGTACAACCGAACCCCTTGAGTTCTTATTCCTGTTCGTTGCCCCTGTTTTGTATGTGATCCACGCCCTGCTGACCGGTCTTGGTTTCACCGTGATGGCGGTGCTTGGCGTCACCATCGGTAACACGGACGGTAACCTGATTGACTTTGTGGTGTTCGGCATCCTGCACGGGCTCTCAACCAAGTGGTATCTGGTCCCTGTTGTGGCGGCGATCTGGTTCGCGGTGTACTACGTGATCTTCCGTTTCGCCATCACACGTTTCAATCTGAAGACCCCGGGTCGTGACGTCGAAATTGCCAGCAATATCGAAAAAGTCATGGCGGGTGCACCGGGTAAATCCGGTTACAACGTCCCTGCCATTCTGGCGGCGCTGGGCGGTGCGGAAAACATTGTCAGCCTGGATAACTGCATTACCCGTCTGCGCTTGTCAGTGAAAGATATGTCGCTTGTTAACGTACAAGCGCTGAAGGACAATCGCGCCATTGGCGTAGTGCAACTCAATCAGCATAATCTTCAGGTTGTTATTGGTCCGCAGGTCCAGTCAGTGAAAGACGAGATCGCCGTTCTGATGAACACCGTACAGGCATAAGGACAACAGTATGTTTGATTTTTCAAAGGTGGTGGACAGGCACGGTACCTGGTGTACCCAGTGGGATTACGTTGCCGACCGTTTTGGTTCAGCCGACCTGCTGCCGTTCACCATCTCCGATATGGATTTTGCCACCGCACCTTGCATTCTGGAGGCGCTGACTCAGCGCCTGTCACATGGCGTGCTGGGTTACAGCCGCTGGAAAAATGATGAATTTCTGGCGGCAATTAGTCATTGGTTTCTTACGCGTCATAATACCCAAATCGACCCTCAGTCGCTGGTTTATGGCCCCTCGGTCATCTATATGGTGTCGGAGCTGATCCGCCAGTGGTCTTCTGCGGGTGATGCGGTGGTAATTCATACACCGGCGTACGACGCGTTTTACAAAGCGATTGAAGGTAATCAGCGCCAGGTATGCGCTGTCGGACTTGAAAAGCGCGCTGACGGCTGGGTTTGCGACATGGTTGCGCTGGAAAAAGCGCTCTCCCGGCCTGAAAGTAAAATTCTTCTGCTTTGCAGTCCGCACAACCCAACCGGTAAGGTGTGGACGCGCGATGAACTGGAAACCATGGCGGAACTGTGTCAGCGCCACGGTGTAAAAGTCATCTCTGATGAGATCCATATGGATATGGTATGGGCAGACCAGCCGCACATCCCGTGGAGTAACGTCGCGCGCGACAGTTGGGCGCTGTTCACCTCCGGTTCAAAGAGCTTCAATATTCCGGCGTTAACCGGGGCTTACGGGATTATTGAGGATGAGCAGAGTCGCAACGATTACCTCAGTGCGTTAAAGGGTCGGGATGGTCTTTCCTCACCTGCAGTGCTCGCGCTTAGCGCACATATCGCAGCCTACCAACAGGGCGCTAGCTGGCTTGATGCGCTGCGGGATTACCTTGTCAGTAACCTGCATTACATCGCGCATGAGCTGAATAACGCATTCCCCGAACTGAACTGGCAGGTTCCGCAATCCACCTATCTGGCATGGATTGACTTGCGTCCACTCAACCTTGATGACCATGCACTGCAGGAAGCACTCATCCATCAGCAGAAAGTCGCCATCATGCCCGGATACACATACGGAGAAGAAGGACGAGGTTTTGTGCGCCTCAATGCCGGATGCCCACGTTCCAAACTTGAAAAAGGCGTTCAGGGGTTGATTAACGCCATCCGCACAATACGTTAAATAGTCTTGCGCAATGAAGAACTCATTGCGCAACTCCTTATATAAAAAAACAAATCTGTTTTCTATCGTTTTTTTAATACCAATTCCTCCCTGACTTTTCCTGCCAGTAAAAATCAACAGCAATAAAAATCAAAAAGACAAAATACAAAGCTGAGAAGATAGCCGAAATATAGCGCTGTTTTATATACATAAAAATCATGAATACAACACAAATAAACATTCACAAAAAGAATTTAACTTTTTTTTTACTCCTGTCCCTAACGACATCCATTTTTCTTTGGTATATCCCTTTTAGTAATCAGCGTTATAGCCTCTCTTTTTATCCGGTTATTGCAACCTTTGCTGGTGTATTGCACATTCAGACGGGGTGCTTTATGACGATGAATTACATGAGTTATCGGCGCAAAAAATATCTTTTACCCCTGGCCTGCGCGTTTTATTTCTCGGGGGTTTTCTTATTTCTTGCGCTCTATATTTATTTTTATAAAAACGGCCTTCCTGGTGTCATCTACAATGACATTGCTGTTTTATACTTTATGAGGAACATGTTAATTACGGGGCTGTTTTTTGCAACATACTATTTATATACGTTTAAGAATAAAAAAGAAAAGCATGGTAAAACAGTTATTTACGCCACTTATTTATGGTGCATGTTGCATCTGGTAATGGCTATCCTCTACTCCATCCGTATTACGCCAATATCGTTTCAGTTGGTTGATACAGAAACGTTTGAATGGCTTAGACCCTGGCGTGGTAGCTTTATTTATGTCCTCATTATCTTGTGGACCTGTATCGTTTTATTAGGGGCAAAATTAACCCAGCTAAAAACACAGTTTTGGGTAAGTATGTCACTGGTTGCCCTGAGCAATCTGTTAAGTGTCATCATTATGCTGAAGTACACGCATATAGACTCCGCTGGATGGTATCTCGCCAGAGGCCTGGAGTGCCTTAGCGCAATGGCCGTGATGATCGTGCTCATGTCTGATATTTTCAAGCGCTACAAAGCCTCACGTCAGGCCTATGAATTATCCTATGAAAATTCAGTCCGCGACCCGATGACCCGACTTTTCAACCGTGGCTATTTTTATAACGCACTCAGCAATGAGATTAAAATGACAGCAACCCATAAACCCCTGAGCATTGTCTTTTGCGACATTGATTTCTTTAAGTCGGTCAATGACACCTGGGGACATTTGCAGGGTGACAGAGTGATAATTAAACTGTCAGAAATTATGCAGCAACTGAGTCGGCGTAACGACATCGTGGCGCGTATTGGCGGAGAAGAGTTTGCTATTTTGCTACCTGAAACTAACGCTGATGCAGCATTTAACATCGCAGAGCGAATCAGAAAACACGTAGAACAACAAACTCAGACCACGACTAAAGGTGATTTTCCACGCATCATCACCATCAGCTTGGGTATCGTAACCTCGGTTGATAACCGTTCAGCCCCTGAACAACTTGCTGATTGCGCAGACCGCGCCCTGTATATGGCAAAAAACCGAGGCCGTAATTGCGTTGTGGCCTATTCTGGTGAAGAAATTTAATAGCAAAGGAAAAGATCACCACCAGGGCGATCTTTTCCTCATGATCAGTTGGTAATTTTCATGTGCAGCTGGAATGCGTTGGTTTTCCCCTCATCCTTCGCCGCGCCTTTTTGATATATTCTGATGGTATACTTACCGCTGGCAGGCAGTGTATTTTTATAAGTGTCACCACTCATCATGCCATCAAAAATGAATTGTTCGCCCGGCGCAATAATACTCATGAAAGGATGAGGCCAGGCGCTTTTCAAAACTGCTTGCATGGTCTGCCCTTTTTTGGCGACAAACGTATAATCTTTTGTTTTATCGCCCGTAATTGTCCCCTTGATATCTGCGCCACTGGTACCTTTCTTAAACTGGATTACATGCGTTTCATCCGCTTTATACGCCGCATGCGTAGGCACAGTTGCCAGCAGCAAACTTCCACAGAACATTGTACTGACAATTAGCTTTACACTTTTCACTTTATTAATACCCTCAGTCGTTATTGTATTTTTATAACATACCTCGCTGCACATTCATAAACTGGAAAGTGTCCATTTTTCGCTATTAGCAATGTTACTCAATAAATATCTGAATAAAATAACACTGACAGGCAGTAATTATATAAAAACGAGGTAAATAATCTTAAAATAAAATCCCTTCATTACACACATGCTGCAGGAAATGCGTTATTGCTTACTTTACGCCCATCTTGCCACCGCAAGGCAAAAGCAGCGTGATACGGTCTCAAGGATCAGGCCGTCGGAACACCACTCTGTTGGAGCGCTAACAGCATGGTCAACAATTTGGCGATACTTGCTTCCCCATAACCCCGAACTCTGCACTGCTTTTTTTAAAGTTTTTAGAGGAACATTTTTCTGTTGTATAATGGCCTGCACTTTACCTAAATACACGAGTGCGACCATGATTGATACTTCCCTCCCCCTGACCGACGTCCATCGCCACCTTGATGGTAACATCCGTGCACAAACGATCCTGGATCTGGGTCGTCAGTTCAACTTAACGCTTCCGGCACAAACGTTGGAAACGCTGATCCCTCATGTGCAAGTCACATCAACTGAGCCGGATTTAGTGAGCTTTTTATCCAAGCTCGACTGGGGCGTGAAGGTACTGGCCTCGCTGGATGCGTGTCGTCGCGTGGCATTTGAAAATATTGAGGATGCCGCACGTAACGGCTTGCACTATGTTGAACTGCGTTTTTCCCCAGGATACATGGCGATGACGCATCAGCTCCCGGTTGCAGGTGTGGTTGAAGCCGTCATCGCAGGTGTACGCGAGGGTTGCAAGACCTTTGGCGTCGAAGCACGCTTAATTGGCATTATGAGCCGTACTTTTGGCGAAGCCGCCTGCCTGCAGGAACTGGATGCGCTGTTAGCCCACCGAGACCATATTACGGCACTGGATCTTGCCGGTGACGAACTGGGGTTCCCGGGCAGCCTGTTCCTGTCCCATTTCAACCAGGCTCGCGACGCCGGCTGGCGTATTACCGTTCATGCGGGCGAAGCCGCGGGACCAGAAAGCATCTGGCAGGCCATTAAAGAGCTAGGCGCTGAGCGTATTGGTCACGGCGTTAAAGCCGTTGAAGATCGTGCGTTGATGGATTACCTCGCCGAGCACCGTATCGGCATCGAATCCTGCCTGACATCAAACATTCAGACCAGCACCGTTGCCTCACTAGCGAACCATCCGCTGAAAACATTCCTTGAGCATGGCGTTATCGCCAGTTTGAATACGGACGACCCGGCTGTTCAAGGTGTGGATATTATTCACGAGTACACCATTGCCGCACCCGCGGCAGGGTTAACGCGTGAACAGATACGTCAGGCCCAAATCAACGGTCTGGAAATGGCATTCCTGAGTAACGAAGAAAAACGAGCCTTGCGCGAGAAAGTCGCCACAGCGTAACAGGTAAAGTGCCGGTTGGCGCTAACGCTTATCCGGCCTACGTTGGTTTTGATTGTAGGCCGGATACGATGCCAGGAAGGTATCGCCTTGCGCCATTTACCTAATCAGGCAAGGCACAGCGTCGAACGATGTTTCGCGGATTCGAGACCCAGCTCAATCAGCTCCATAATTTGGATAGCCTGTCTCGCCGGTACCGGGTTTTCACCGTTACCATTTAGCGCATCACGAATGCCAGCATAGTACGCCGGATAGTTGCCCGGTACAGTAAGCCAGGTTTCTTCGACCTGCTCTTCGCCTTCTACTCGCGTCAATACGCCATCGCGCATATCATAACCCCAGTCTTCCTGTGGCAGTCGTTCGCCATTTTTCAGGCGCTCTTCCTGCGGGTCAAGACCATACTTCACATAGCTGCCACGCGATCCGTGCACAATATAGCGGGCCGATTCTGCGGCAGCGAGCATGGTGCCATGCAAGATCACTCGACGCTGCGGATACGTCAGGATGGCATGGAAGTAATCCGTCGCCTGCGCGCCCGGGCGCAGCTGGGCAAGGTCTACCGTCAGGCTGACGGGCAAACCAAACAGGTTAATCGCCTGATCCAAAAGATGCGGTGCTAAATCGTACCAGATACCGCTTCCCGGACCGCCCTGTTCACGCCAACGATCACGAACCTGCGGGCGGAAACGATCGAAATGGGATTCGAAATACGCCACCTCTCCCAAAACACCATCCGCCAGCAGAGCTTTCAGCGTCAGAAAATCACTGTCCCAGCGACGGTTATGGAACACAGACAGCACGCGCCCGAGGCTGCGCGCCAGCGCATCCAGCTCACGAGCTTGTGACAGTGTCACGGTAAAAGGCTTATCAACAACCACGTGTTTGCCCGCTTCCAGCGCAGCTTTCGCTAACGGAAAGTGTGTGTCATTAGGCGTGGGGATCACAATCAGGTCAATATTTGGATCGTTAAAAAGATGCTTAGGCTCAGCAACAACCGCCACCGTAGGCCAGTCTGCCTTCACTTTTGCTTCATCACTACTGGAAACCGCAGCCAGTTCCAGGCCCGGCGTGCCCACAATCAGGGGGGCATGGAAGGTTTTGCTGGCATAACCATAACCAATTAGCCCAACGCGGATGTTGTCACTCATGTTATTGCCTCTCAATTCAGGACTGACCTATTTCACACCATACCTTGCAACGTCTCAATAGTTTAATAACCTTTGCGCTACAATGGTTGTTTTTTAACTTAAGTCAAACATATGCCACTTATGCTTAACTTGCAGCGAAAAAGAGGTAGAAATCGTTCCCAATCATCTTGCTGTATTAATGAGAGATTAGTAACATTTGCAGCCTGTGTTTATGGATAAATCAAAGCAAATGTCATCAGTAATGAATCGTCTTATTGAATTAACAGGTTGGATTGTTCTCGCCGTCTCCGTGATCCTGCTGGGTGTTGCCAATCATATTGACAATTACCAGCCACCAGAGCCCGTTGCCGCAGTGCAGAAGAAATAAGCATCCGCAGCCTTTTATTGCCCGGCAATTAACATTGGTAGTTGCAGGGTTTGCCGGTAAAAGATCGCTTTCTGTCAAAAAAAGCGAATTATGCCGCATCCCGCTCCGCTGCATATTGCCAGCGATCGCTAAGCGCGTTACCCTTGCCGAAGACGCGCATAGCGCCTGCTTTTTCACAGGTATGAACACTCTTCTTACATTTGCACGTAAATCCGCTTTTACCTGTGCACGTTGTTTATTTTTATATTTTCTACTCCGTTGGTATTATTTTATTAATATGGATCTGCATTTATGACTGTTCAGGATTACTTATTAAAATTCCGCAAAATCAGTTCACTCGAAAGTCTGGAAAAGCTGTTCGACCATCTAAACTACACGCTCACCGACGATAGCGACATCATCAATATGTACCGTGCCGCAGACCATCGCCGTGCGGAACTTATATCCGGAGGCCGTCTGTTTGATGTTGGTCAGGTACCTAAATCAGTCTGGCATTACGTGCAATAAAGAAGAAAGTAGCGCTCAACGTTAAAAGCTTTATAATAATTGCCCCAAAATGAATGGCATGATTGATTGCGCGCGTAAACCAGGAGAAGAGATGACTACCACACCGGCACAACGTATCGGAGGCTGGCTACTTGGGCCACTGGCCTGGCTGTTAGTCGCGTTGTTGAGCGCTTCGCTGGCGTTATTACTTTATGTCACTGCGCTGGCTACACCGCAAACCTTCAAAACGCTGGGTGAGCAAAGTACGGCAAACTTGCTGTTATGGGGCGTCTCTTTTGTTACCGCGATCGCCATGTGGTATTACACACTGTGGCTGACGATTGCGTTTTTCAAACGCCGAGCCTGTGTGCCTAAGCATTACATTCTGTGGCTGCTGATCTCCGTGTTGCTGGCGATTAAAGCGTTTGCGTTTTCACCCGTTCCAGACGCTTTTGCCGTGCGCCAACTGCTGTTCCCATTACTGGCCGCAGCACTGTTGGTGCCCTACTTCAAACGATCGCAGCGCGTTAAATCGACGTTTGTGAACCCGTAATAACCCTACAGTTAACCTGTTGTCGCCTGTTGTAGATTGTCAGATAATAGGCGGCTTTTTTATTTCAGGCCGAAAAATGACTGATTACCTGCTGCTGTTTGTCGGAACTGTACTGGTCAATAACTTTGTACTGGTCAAGTTTCTGGGCCTCTGCCCGTTTATGGGTGTTTCCAAAAAACTGGAAACCGCAATGGGTATGGGCCTTGCCACGACGTTTGTCATGACGCTGGCCTCCATTTGCGCATGGCTGATTGATACCTGGATCCTAATCCCGCTCAATCTCATCTATCTGCGCACGCTGGCTTTTATTCTGGTTATCGCCGTCGTCGTGCAGTTTACCGAAATGGTTGTGCGTAAAACCAGCCCTGCGCTGTACCGCCTGCTGGGGATCTTCCTACCGCTGATCACCACTAACTGCGCAGTGTTAGGTGTGGCGCTACTGAACATCAACCTCGGCCATAACTTTTTACAGTCGGCGCTATACGGTTTTTCCGCCGCCGTCGGCTTCTCGCTGGTGATGGTACTGTTCGCTGCGATCCGCGAACGCCTCGCCGTAGCAGATGTCCCAGCGCCGTTTCGCGGCAATGCGATTGCGCTGATTACTGCTGGTTTAATGTCATTGGCCTTTATGGGCTTTAGTGGTTTGGTGAAGTTGTAATGAATGCTATCTGGATTGCCGTTGCCGCAGTGAGTCTACTGGGTCTGGCGTTCGGCGCTATTTTGGGGTACGCCTCGCGACGTTTTGCCGTTGAAGATGATCCGGTCGTGGAGAAAATTGATGAAATTCTCCCGCAAAGCCAGTGTGGACAGTGCGGCTATCCGGGCTGTCATCCTTACGCTGAAGCGATAGGCTCTCAGGGTGAAAAAATTAACCGTTGCGCCCCCGGTGGCGAAGCGGTGATGTTAAAAATTGCCGCTCTGCTGAACGTCGACCCGCAACCTATTGATGGCGATGAACAAGACGTTACGCCGGTGCGTATGCTGGCGGTCATTGATGAAAATAACTGTATTGGGTGCACTAAGTGTATTCAGGCCTGCCCGGTCGATGCGATCGTGGGCGCGACCCGCTCCATGCACACGGTAATGAGCGATCTCTGCACCGGGTGCAACCTGTGCGTTGACCCGTGCCCGACGCAATGTATTGAATTACGCCCGGTAGCCGAGACACCCGATAGTTGGAAATGGGATTTAAACACCATCCCTGTGCGCATCATTCCCGTGGAACAACATGTTTAAGTTATTCTCTGCATTCAGAAAAAATAAAATCTGGGACTTTGATGGCGGCATTCATCCACCAGAAATGAAAACCCAGTCAAACGGAACGCCGTTGCGACAGGTTCCGCTGGCGCCGCGTTTCGTTATTCCGCTGAAACAACATATTGGTGCGGAGGGTGAACTGTGCGTAAACGTGGGTGACACCGTGCTGCGTGGTCAGGCCTTAACCCGCGGGCGTGGCAAAATGCTTCCAGTCCATGCGCCAACATCAGGCACCGTGGTTGCTATTGCGCCGCATTCCACCGCACATCCTTCGGCACTCGCTGAGCTGAGCGTCATCATAGACGCCGATGGCGAAGACCGCTGGATTGAGCGAGACGGCTGGACCGACTACCGCTCCCACAGCCGGGAAGAGCTGATTGCGCGTATTCATCAGTACGGCGTCGCCGGACTGGGTGGCGCGGGTTTTCCCACCGGCGTTAAACTGCAGGGCGGTGGAGATAAAATTGAAACGCTGATCATTAACGCCGCCGAATGCGAGCCGTACATTACGGCAGATGACCGCCTGATGCAGGACTGTGCCGCTCAGGTCGTCGAAGGTATCCGCATCCTGGCGCACATTCTTCAGCCACGCGAGATCCTCCTTGGTATCGAAGATAACAAACCGCAGGCAATATCTATGCTGCGCGCGGTGCTGGCTGATTCACACGACATTAGCCTACGCGTGATCCCCACCAAGTACCCGTCCGGCGGGGCCAAGCAGTTAACACAAATCCTGACCGGCAAGCAGGTTCCCCACGGCGGACGCTCCTCTGATATCGGCGTATTGATGCAAAACGTCGGAACCGCCTATGCAATTAAACGGGCAGTAATTGACGGAGAGCCGATCACCGAACGTGTCGTGACGCTTACCGGTGAAGCCGTCAGCCGTCCGGGCAACGTCTGGGCGCGTTTAGGCACGCCGGTTCGTCATCTGCTCAACGATGCGGGCTTCTGCCCTTCCGCCGACCAGATGGTGATTATGGGCGGGCCGCTGATGGGCTTTACGCTGCCGTGGCTGGATGTCCCGGTGGTGAAGATAACCAACTGTCTTCTGGCACCCTCTGCCAGTGAAATGGGTGAAACACCGGAAGAGAAAGGCTGCATTCGCTGTAGCGCATGCGCCGATGCCTGTCCGGCGGATCTCCTGCCACAACAACTTTATTGGTTCAGTAAAGGGCAACAGCACGACAAGGCAACGGCCCATAATATCGCCGACTGCATTGAATGCGGTGCCTGCGCCTGGGTATGCCCAAGCAATATTCCGCTGGTGCAATATTTCCGTCAGGAAAAAGCCGAGATTTACGCCATTAGCCAGGAAGAAAAACGCGCCGCTGAAGCGAAAGCTCGGTTTGAAGCCCGCCAGGCGCGCCTTGAACGTGAAAAAGCAGCGCGTCTTGAACGCCATAAGAGCGCTGCTGCTCAGCCGGCGGCCAAAGATCATGATGCCATTGCTGCCGCGCTGGCTCGTGTAAAAGAAAAGCAGGCTCAGGCGCTACAGCCAGTGGTCATTCAGGCAGGCGTAAAACCTGACAATAGTGCCGTGATTGCCGCACGCGAGGCGCGTAAGGCGCAAGCTCGTGCCTCCCGTAAGGAAAATCCGCCGCAAAGTGAAGGCAGCAGCACGGTTACAGACCCGCGTAAAGCCGCCGTGGAAGCGGCAATTGCCCGCGCCAAAGCCCGCAAGCTCGAGCAGCAGACGATAACGGAAACAGCCGAGCCGGTTGATCCGCGTAAAGCCGCCGTCGAAGCGGCAATCGCCCGCGCCAAAGCCCGCAAACTTGAGCAAGAAGCGGTAACGGAAACGGCCGAACCGGTTGATCCGCGTAAAGCCGCCGTGGAAGCAGCAATCGCCCGCGCCAAGGCCCGCAAGCTCGAGCAGCAGGCGGTAGCTGAAACAGCCGAGCCGGTTGATCCACGTAAAGCCGCCGTCGCGGCCGCTATCGCACACGCTCAGGCTAAGAAAGCCGCACAGCAGCAGGTTGTAAACGAGGAATAAATGGTATTCAGAATAGCAAGCTCCCCTTATACCCATAACCAGCGCCAGACATCGCGTATCATGATGCTGGTATTACTTGCTGCATTGCCGGGGATCGCCGCTCAGCTGTGGTTCTTTGGCTGGGGCACGTTGTTCCAGATAGTTCTCGCATCCATCAGCGCTATTGCTGCCGAAGCGGGTGTGCTTAAACTGCGTAAACAACCCATTGTGCCGATTTTAAAAGACAACTCTGCGTTACTCACCGGGTTGCTTTTGGCCGTCAGTATTCCGCCCCTCGCGCCATGGTGGATGGTGGTATTAGGCACGGTATTTGCGGTTATCATTGCGAAACAGCTGTATGGCGGGCTCGGGCAGAACCCGTTTAACCCTGCCATGATTGGTTATGTCGTGCTGCTCATCTCATTTCCGGTACAGATGACCAGTTGGCTTCCGCCGCATGAAATTGCGGCCACGGTGCCTGGTTTTTTTGACGCCCTGAACGTTATCTTTAACGGACATACCGCCAGCGGCTGGGATATGAATTCGCTGCGTATGGGCATCGATGGTATCAGTCAGGCAACGCCTCTTGATACCTTTAAGACATCCCTGCATGCAGGACGTACCGTTGAGCAGGTGATGCAATACCCGATCTACAGCGGCATGCTGGCAGGCGCTGGCTGGCAGTGGGTGAACCTTGCCTGGCTGGTGGGCGGTATCGTGCTGTTATGGCAAAAAGCGATTCGCTGGCATATCCCGGTTAGCTTCCTGCTGTCACTCGCCGTTTGTGCCACTTTGGGCTGGATATTTTCGCCAGAATCGCTGGCCTCGCCTCAGTTGCACCTCCTTTCCGGCGCGACAATGTTAGGTGCGTTCTTTATTCTTACCGATCCCGTTACGGCATCAACAACCAACCGCGGTCGCCTGATTTTTGGCGCACTTGCTGGCCTGTTAGTATGGTTGATTCGCAGTTTTGGCGGTTATCCTGATGGCGTGGCTTTTGCCGTATTGCTGGCGAATATCACGGTTCCCCTGATTGATTATTACACTCGCCCTCGCGTGTACGGACATCGCTAAGGAGTCCCTATGCTGAAAACGATTCGTAAACACGGTATTACGCTGGCGCTGTTTGCCGCAGGCTCGACGGGGTTAACTGCAGCAATCAATCAATTAACCAAGTCAACCATTGATGAACAGGCCGCGATACAGCAAAAAACGCTGTTCGATCAGGTTCTGCCTGGCGATCGCTACAATAATAACTTGTCTGAAAGTTGCTATCTGGTCGATGCACCGGCGTTGGGCAAAGGTACGCATCGCGTATATATTGCCCGCCAGGACGATCGCCCCGTTGCAGCAATTCTTGAAGCTACGGCGCCAGATGGTTATTCCGGAGCGATTCAACTACTGGTGGGTGTCGATTTCACGGGTACCGTGTTGGGTACGCGGGTTACCGAACACCATGAAACGCCGGGGCTGGGCGACAAAATCGAACTGCGACTGTCCGACTGGATCACCCATTTTAGCGGTAAAACAATCGCGGCGGGTAATGACTCTCACTGGGCAGTGAAAAAAGATGGCGGCGACTTTGACCAGTTTACTGGCGCAACCATTACACCCCGTGCGGTAGTTAATGCGGTTAAACGTGCCGGCCTGTATGCTCAGACGCTGCCAGCGCAACTCCCTCAACTTAGCGCCTGTGGAGAATAACCATGAGCGAAATTAAAGACGTTATTGTTCAGGGGTTATGGAAAAATAACTCCGCGCTTGTGCAACTACTCGGGATGTGTCCGCTGTTGGCCGTCACTTCGACTGCCACTAACGCGCTGGGTCTTGGACTCGCGACTACGCTCGTCCTGACGCTGACCAACCTGACGATTTCAGCCCTTCGTCGCTGGACACCGCCTGAAATCCGTATCCCGATTTATGTCATGATTATAGCCTCCGTGGTGAGTGCGGTACAGATGTTGATCAATGCCTACGCCTTCGGCCTGTATCAGTCTCTGGGCATCTTCATCCCGCTGATTGTAACCAACTGCATTGTTGTTGGCCGTGCTGAAGCCTTCGCCGCCAAAAAGGGCCCTGCGTTATCCGCACTCGATGGTTTCTCCATCGGCATGGGCGCAACCGGTGCCATGTTTGTTCTGGGTTCGCTGCGTGAAATAATTGGTAACGGTACACTGTTTGATGGCGCAGACGGTTTGTTGGGTAGCTGGGCCAAAGTCTTGCGCGTTGAGATCTTCCATACTGATACGCCGTTTCTGCTGGCCATGCTGCCACCGGGCGCGTTTATTGGCCTGGGTCTGATGCTGGCGGTGAAGTATCTGATTGATGAGAAAATGAAGAAACGTCGTGCCGAGGCAGCTGTCGTGGACAGTCCCGCGGGTGAAACAGGGAATGCGTAATGAACAAAGCAAAACGTCTGGAAATACTGACGCGTCTGCGGGATAACAACCCGCATCCGACAACCGAGCTTAATTTTACATCGCCGTTTGAACTGTTGATTTCGGTTTTGCTCTCCGCACAAGCGACCGATGTCAGCGTCAATAAAGCGACGGCTAAGCTATACCCCGTCGCCAATACGCCTGCTGCGATGCTGGGGCTCGGCGTTGAAGGTGTTAAGTCCTACATCAAGACAATCGGTTTGTTTAACAGCAAAGCGGAAAACGTAATTAAAACCTGCCGCATTCTGCTGGAACAACATAATGGTGAAGTGCCTGAAGACCGTGCGGCGTTAGAAGCTCTCCCCGGAGTTGGGCGAAAGACAGCTAATGTGGTGTTAAATACCGCCTTTGGCTGGCCCACTATCGCTGTAGATACCCACATTTTTCGCGTCTGTAATCGCACGCAATTCGCCCCGGGTAAAAACGTCGAGCAGGTTGAAGAGAAGCTGCTGAAAGTCGTACCCAGTGAATTTAAAGTCGATTGCCATCACTGGTTAATTCTTCACGGCCGCTACACCTGCATCGCCAGAAAGCCGCGCTGTGGTTCCTGTATTATTGAAGATCTCTGCGAATTCAAAGAGAAAGTCGATATCTAATGCTGCCGGGGCATCCTCCTAGCCCCTTACATACATAACGATTAGTTATGCACTCCCTAGCGTTTATTTTCCCGACAATGATGCCATTCAATTGCTCATATCTAATGCAATATTCTTGTTAATTAACACCTGAGCAGGTTAATCGTTTTTTTAGCAAAAGAAATTTCTATCTATACGTGATCCAGATCATCCAGCTAACACAATGTTAATAAATTTTTATTTTTTAGTTAAGGTGACAATTAGATGACCTAACTGCACAGTTTCTAAACAAAACATTACACTGCCTATTTTTCAGATAATGGCCTATATCACTGGATTCAACCTTAAATAGCAGAGCATATCGCCACATTGCGGTTCTGGCGGTGATTAAACAGTGTAAAAATCTGCCATTTTAGAAATGAAGAAATTTAACGCTAGATAACATTTCACGGTCCCGACGATTTCACCAGTCATGATATATGTAACAGATTATTACAAACCACTTGTCTGAATGGTCAAGATAGTGAACATTACTTGCCGTTTCCCCTCCCACTATAACAATCGGACGGATGAACTTGACTCATCACGTACCTGAACACCCCCGTTGATATGGGATGTAAAAAAAGAGGTAAAAGTGTCTACTGCAAACAATAAACCAACAGAAAGCGTAAGTTTAAACGCCTTCAAACAACCAAAAGCGTTCTATCTCATTTTCTCTATTGAGCTGTGGGAACGTTTTGGTTATTACGGCCTGCAAGGGATTATGGCCGTCTACCTGGTTAAACAACTGGGTATGTCAGAAGCGGATTCCATCACCCTTTTCTCGTCCTTTAGCGCCCTGGTGTACGGTCTGGTTGCCATTGGCGGCTGGTTAGGTGATAAAGTTCTGGGAACAAAACGTGTCATTATGCTGGGCGCCGTTGTGCTGGCCATCGGTTATGCGTTGGTAGCATGGTCCGGTCACGATGCGGGTATCGTTTATATGGGCATGGCGGCCATCGCGGTCGGTAACGGCCTGTTTAAAGCAAACCCATCCTCCCTGCTCTCTACCTGCTATGCCAAAGATGACCCGCGTCTTGATGGTGCATTTACCATGTACTACATGTCCGTCAACATCGGTTCATTCTTCTCTATGCTGGCAACGCCATGGTTGGCTGCTCGTTACGGCTGGAGCACCGCGTTCGCTCTGAGCGTCGTGGGTATGCTGATTACCGTTGTTAACTTCGCATTCTGTCAGCGCTGGGTTAAACAGTACGGTTCTAAACCTGACTTTGAACCGATCAACTTCCGTAACCTGCTGCTGACCATTGCTGGCGTTGTGGTACTGATCGCGATTGCAACCTGGTTGCTGCACAACCAGCAGATCGCACGTATGGTTCTGGGCGTCATTGCGCTGGGTATCGTGTTCATCTTCGGTAAAGAAGCCTTCACCATGCACGGTGCTGCGCGTCGTAAAATGATCGTCGCCTTCATCCTGATGCTGGAAGCGATTATCTTCTTCGTGCTGTACAGCCAGATGCCGACCTCACTGAACTTCTTTGCGATTCGTAACGTTGAGCACTCTATTCTTGGCATTGCTTTCGAACCTGAACAGTACCAGGCACTGAACCCGTTCTGGATCATCATTGGTAGCCCAATCCTCGCTGCTATCTATAACAAGATGGGCGATACCCTGCCGATGCCGACCAAGTTTGCGATTGGTATGGTGCTGTGTTCCGGTGCATTCCTGATCCTGCCGCTGGGCGCGAAATTCGCTACCGATGCAGGCATCGTTTCCGTTAACTGGCTGATTATCTGCTACGGTCTGCAAAGTATCGGTGAGCTGATGATCTCCGGTCTGGGTCTGGCAATGGTGGCACAGTTGGTTCCGCAACGCCTGATGGGCTTCATCATGGGTAGCTGGTTCCTGACCACTGCCGGTGCAAACATCATCGGTGGCTACGTCGCTAACATGATGGCTGTACCAGAGAACGTGACTGACCCGCTGATGTCCCTTGAAGTCTACGGTCGTGTGTTCCTGCAGATTGGTGTCGCAACGGCTGTTATCGCTGTTCTGATGCTGCTGACGGCTCCGAAACTGAACCGTATGACTCAGGACGATGACGTCAATGAGAAAGCCTCTAAGGCCGCGACAGCGTAATTCTCAGGGAAACTCATTTCCGGCCGCTAACTGTTGTTAGCGGCTTTTTTTTTGCCTGAGGTAGCACTACCATACGATATACCTCAGCCAAAAGGAGTTACCGATGAAACTGTTCTACAAACCGGGCGCATGTTCTCTCGCTTCCCACATCACACTTCGTGAGAGCGGTAAAGATTTCACGCTGGATGGTGTTGATCTGATGAAGAAACGTCTGGAAAATGGCGATGATTTTTTCGCGGTAAACCCAAAAGGGCAAGTTCCCGCACTGTTGCTGGATGACGGTACGCTACTTACCGAAGGTGTCGCCATCATGCAATACCTGGCGGACAGCGTGCCAGACCGCCAGCTCCTTGCCCCTACCAGCAGCCTCTCCCGTTACAAAACTATCGAATGGCTTAACTACATTGCGACAGAACTGCATAAAGGCTTTACGCCTCTGTTCCGTCCCGATACACCGGAAGACTTCAAGCCAACCGTTCGCGCGCAGCTGGAGAAAAAAATGCAGTACGTGAATGAATCTCTGAAAGACGAACAATGGATCTGCGGCCCGCGCTTCAGCATTGCCGATGCCTATCTGTTCACCGTGCTGCGTTGGGCTTATGCGGTTAAGCTGAATATGGCAGGATTAAGCCATATCGACGCGTATATGGCACGTATGGCTGAACGCCCGGCGGTTGCTGCTGCGCTGAAAGCAGAAGGCTTAAATTAATTGTTGTTGCCGGGTGGCACTTGCACATACCCGGCCTACAGCTAAAAATATGCCCGATAAGCGTGAGCGCCATCGGGCATCGATTACAGCTGAGTTGCGCTAAAGTAGTGTTCAGGCTTGGCGATACGGTCCTGCGCGGCCACGACCTGTAGCTCATACTCGTGCATCTCTTTGGTAGTGATCATCACTTCGTACACCGCCGCAGTCACATGCTCAAGCGCCTGCTGTAAAGACGCGCCCTGCAGCAGTTTCACCAGTAACAAGCCACTCGTCACATCACCCACACCAACCGGTTGACGTGCGCCAAAATCGACTAACGGGCGACTGATATGCCACGCTTGTTCAGCGGTGACCAGCAGCATCTCGAAACGGTCGGTGCTGATACCTGCGCGTGCCAGATGCTTCACCAGTACAATTTCAGGTCCCTGAGCGATCAGTTCACGCGCTGCTGCAACGGCCTCACCGACATTATTCACCGCATGCTCGCACAGAATTTCGAGCTCAACCAGATTTGGGGCAATAATGTCACTGGCAGGAAGCGCATGGCGTACATGAAATTCCGCCACTCCGGGTGCGACGATACACCCCTTTTCAGGGTGTCCCATCACAGGGTCGCAAAAGTATTTTGCCTGCGGGTTTGCCGCTTTTACTTTGCGAACAATACCCAGAATATGCTCGCCCTGTTCTGCTGAGCCAAGATAGCCGCTCAGTACTGCGTCACAGGTCTGGAGTTTATCAATATCAGCAATGCCCTGAACAATTTCAGTCAGGTGGCTCGGCGGCATAACGCAACCGGTCCATTTGCCATACTGCGTGTGGTTTGAAAACTGAACGGTATTCAGCGGCCAGACATTTGCGCCAAGACGACGCATCGGAAATTCTGCTGCACTATTGCCCGCATGACCAAAAACAACGTGGGACTGGATGGCGAGGATATTCTTCATTTTACTTACCACAACCCTGAAAAAATAAAGGGGCGTAGTTTCCCACGCCCCTGCTAACTCAATCTTACTTCCAGCAAATCAGACAATAGTTCTTCTTGCCACGGCGCAGTAAGGTATAGCGCCCGAACAGGATATCACTCTCCTGGAAGAAATATTCCGGATCGGACTGCTTCTCACCGTTGATGGTTACCGCGTTTGACGCAATGGTCTTACGTGCCTGACCGCGAGAAGGCTGCAGCTCAGAGTCCACCAGCGCCTGCATCAAATCGGCACCTTTGTCCATCTCGATCATCGGCACGCCATCCTGCGCCAGCTGTTCGAAATCTGCTTCACTCAAATCGCTGAGATTGCCGTTGAACAAGCTTTCGGTAATGCGTTTTGCCGCGACCAGACCTTCTTCACCGTGAACCAGACGAGTAACCTGTTCGGCCAGAACATACTGGGCACGCGGCGCTTTACCGCTGTTTTTATCTTCTTCTTCCAGCGCATTGATCTCTTCAAGGTCCATGAAAGTGAAGAATTTCAGGAAGCGATAAACGTCCGCATCGGCGGTGTTGATCCAGAACTGGTAGAATTTATATGGACTGGTTTTCTTCGGATCCAGCCACACTGCGCCGCCTTCCGTCTTACCGAATTTGGTGCCGTCAGCTTTAGTAATCAGCGGAACGGTCAGACCAAACACCTGATTCTGGTGCAAACGACGGGTTAAATCGATACCCGAAGTAATGTTACCCCACTGATCAGAACCACCAATCTGCAGTGCCACGCCGTGCAGTTTGTTCAGGCAGGCAAAGTCATAACCCTGCAGCAGGTTGTAAGAAAACTCGGTAAAGGAGATCCCCTGATCGTCACGGTTCAGACGCTGCTTAACCGCTTCTTTGTTGATCATCTGGTTAACGGAGAAGTGTTTGCCGATATCGCGCAGGAAAGTCAGTACGTTCATACCGCCAAACCAGTCGTAGTTGTTCGCAGCAATCGCCGAGTTGTCGCCACAGTCGAAATCGAGGAACGGTGCAACCTGTTTGCGGATTTTATCCACCCACTCCTGCACGGTGTCTTCGGTATTCAGTTTACGCTCGGCGGCTTTAAAGCTCGGGTCACCAATCAGACCGGTTGCGCCACCTACCAGTGCAACAGGCTTATGGCCTGCCTGCTGGAAGCGTTTCAGGCATAACAATGGAACCAGATGCCCCAAATGCAAGCTGTCAGCGGTAGGATCGAAGCCGCAATAGAGCGCGATCGGGCCTTGCGCCAGTCGCTCTGCTAACGCTTCCTCGTCCGTCACCTGGGCCACCAGCCCCCGCTCTTGCAATTGTTTAATCAAGTTACTGCTTGCCATCAAAATCTCCATGTATAAAACGACTGCACCTTTGCCGGTACACGACTTTTCGCCTGATGCGAAAGAAACATAGAATAAAGCGCCGGATTGATCAGCACCAGCGCTTAAAACAAGAAATTTGCATCTTTAGGGGGCCAGGCGATCAATTTTCCACGCGTTATCTTCGCGTTGGTATAAAAAACGATCGTGCAGACGGTTTTCACCGCCCTGCCAGAACTCCATTTGTTCAATACTCACGCGAAAGCCGCCCCAGAAACTGGGCAGAGGAACTTCCCCTTGCTGAAACTTCTGCTTCAGTTCGAGGAATTTGCTTTCGAGAATACCGCGCGCGGAGATCCGACTGGATTGTTTTGAGACCCAGGCGCCAATCTGACTGTCGCGTGGGCGACTGTGGAAGTATTTCACCACTTCGAGTGTGGAAAGACGCTCTGCCTTGCCGATCACCATCACCTGCCGTTCCAGCGTATGCCAGGGAAATAAAAGGCTGATGCGTGGATTTTTCTCGATCTGATGCGCCTTACGGCTGCCAAGGTTGGTATAGAACACCAGCCCTTTGTCATCATAATGTTTGAGTAACACGATACGCTGATAAGGCTGGCCATTTTCATCAACGGTCGCAACGACCATTGCGGTGGGATCGGCCAGTTTGGCATCACAGGCTTGCCCCAGCCAGCGCTCAAACAGCGCAAGGGGTTCGGCGGGAAGATCGCGGCGGCGAAGACCGCCTTTCGTGTATTCACGGCGCAGATGCGCGATTTGCTGCAATTCGTCGTTATCAGACATGATGTTTGGCTACGGATTGTCAGTGGGTGACGCTATTGTGCGCCGCCCAGGTGAAAATCTCAACGCTTCGGGTTCTGTAACTGACAGTTATTTAGCACAATTCTGTCTCGTTTATAGACCGTTGCCTCGTCGCCTTTAGACCAAAATACGTAGATACCATCGGTATAACGTGCACCTGATGCCGACACGCCCTGTTTGAGGTTCAATAGTTGATTATCATAAACAAAGCTTGCCGTCTGGCGGGTATTGTTCAGCTTCACGGTCAGCGGTTTTTCGTCGCAGCGGTATTCAAGCGTATCCGTTTGCATACGCTCGACAAATTGGTTGTACACACTACAACCGCTAAGCAGTACGGGCAGACACACTAACAACAGTTTTTTCATAGCCATATCCTGAAGACTTTCCTGGTCCTGGAGGGTAATGGCACCCTCCCTAATATCCTTAGTTTACCGGCATACCGCGCTGAATAATTTCAGTTAACTCTGAGTTCGCGGATTGGCAGGATAAATTGCCCCTAAAACACTCGGCTCTGACGCCCCAGTCACAGACGGTAAATTTCCCGGCAATCCGGCCAGTGTTCGCCACGCCAACCATGCAAAGGCTAACGCTTCCATATCATCACCGCTGATCCCGGCTTCATCGGTTGAGGTGACCTCTGTACCCGGTAATAATGCCGCCAGACGCATCATCAGCAGTGGATTACGACTGCCACCACCACATACCATGAGTCGATCACAGCCGCCGCTTAACAAGACCTGCTCTGAAATGGTTACTGCCGTCAGTTCGGCAAGCGTCGCCTGTACATCTCGTGGGCTAATTCCCGGAAACTGCGCCAGATGACGCTCTATCCAGCCGTAATTAAAATACTCACGGCCGGTGCTTTTCGGCGCAGGCGCGGAAAAATAAGGGTCGTTAAGCATATTCTGCAGCAACGGTAAGATCACCGTTCCTGAAATGGCCCACTGCGCATCTTTGTCGTAGGGCTGGCCACATTGCCTCCAGATCCAGGCATCCATCAGCATATTGCCCGGCCCGGTGTCGTATCCACGAACGGGTTGTTGCGGAATAAGCAGAGACAGATTGGCAATACCGCCGATGTTTAACACCATTCGCCGTTCCGTTGGATGTGCCAGCAGTGCCTGATGAAACGCGGGAACGAGCGGTGCACCCTGCCCGCCAAGGGCGATATCACGTCGACGAAAATCGCCGACTACGGTTATCCCGGTACGCGCGACAATCTGGTTGTTATCACCAATTTGCAGCGTGTGCGGCGCAGCACCGTTCGGTTCATGCCACACGGTTTGCCCGTGACAACCAATCGCAACGATATCCTGCGGTTTCAATTTTTCTTGCACCAACAGCGCATTCACCGCCTCAGCAAATAGATAACCGAGCTGTGCATCTAACTGACCAAACTGAGAAAGAGTAAGCTGCTGCCCCTGGCAGATATCCAGAATCGCTTGTTTAACATGAATGGGGATGGGCCAGGTCAGACTCGCCTGCTGCGCAACCATCGTTTCATCTATTGTCGCCAGCACAACATCGACGCCATCAAGGCTGGTTCCAGACATTACACCGATAAAACGGCCCGATTTCATAGGTCATCCTTTTAAGCAAATTAGCCTTGACACTCAACCATAAAGTGTCGACTAATGCCATGCTTCCTTAATGATTTTTGGTGGCTAATCATTACAATGATCGTTTAATTACATCAATTACATGAATGATTCGTTTATACTCGGTTGATCCAATTTCGGTTAAGATTTTCATATTGTTCCAGTAGAACATGTGACCTTAGGCTCACAAATGCCATATAATTTAACCATGAAGGGTGTTTTATTAGCGTTTCGTGGTGACAAAGGAGATTTGTAAATGATTAAACGTGTGCTGATTGTTTCATTAATGGGCGTATCTTTAGCGGGTTGCGTTAACAATGATAGCCTTTCAGGCGACGTATATACCGCATCCGAAGCGAAACAAGTTCAGAACGTTACCTACGGTACGATTGTTCATGTTCGTCCGGTGCAAATCCAGGGTGGCGATGACGCAAACGTGATTGGTGCTATTGGTGGTGCGGTACTCGGCGGGTTCCTTGGTAACACCGTCGGCGGCGGTACGGGTCGTTCATTAGCGACGGCTGCAGGTGCAGTTGCCGGTGGCGTAGCGGGTCAAGGCGTACAAGGTGCGATGAATAAAACCCAGGGTGTGGAACTGGAAATCCGTAAGGATGATGGTAATACCATCATGGTGGTTCAGAAACAGGGTGCGACCAAGTTTTCAGCCGGCCAGCGCGTTGTTATGGCTAACAACGGCAGCCAGGTTACCGTGTCTCCACGCTAATCGAATTCACGTGTGGTCAGGCTCTGGCCACACGTAACTTATCGTTTCAATCCTGTGACTGCAGTTCAATAATATTGTGTTCGAGTTTGGCAACCAGCTTAATCAGCAGATCAATTTCCTCAGCTGAAATCCCTTCCAGAATTTCTCCACGTGTTTTGTTGATCACCGCTTCCATATCAGCGATCAGCGGCTCAGCCTTCTCTGTCAGTTTAATTCTCTTAGCTCGACGATCGCTGGCGCAAGTCTGTCGTGAAATGAGTCCCTTTTCTTCCAACTGGTCAAGCGTACGTACCAGCGAAGGCTGCTCGATGCCAATCGCTTTAGCCAGCTGAATCTGCGATTGATCCGGCGGCAACTGATGAATGTTGTGCAGCGTAACCCAATGCGTCTGCGTCAACTCCAGAGGTTTCAGGCGATGGTCAATCAGAGCACGCCAAATGCGCACCAACCGTGCCAGATCAGAACCTAATGGCGATTCCAATTTCATCTCCTTATAATTAGCTTGCTAAGTTATTGTGCTGATTTTAGAATAGTGTGCAGCATTTGTATTCCCAAAACAAATGTATTGCCAAATTTGCTTACCGGCTGACATTTTTTCAGACATTATGCGTTACAGAGACTCATTGTCTCTTTTTTGCTAAACCTATAGCAATGCTCTCTTCCGTCAAGGATTTTGCCCGTGAAGTTTATGTTTAATGCAACAGGATTGCCCCTACAAGATTTAATGATCGGCGCATCTGTCTACTTCCCTCCTGTTTTCAAGTCGATTGTAGCAGGATTTATTCTCTGGCTGGTTGTTCATCGCCTGCTGCGCGACTGGATTTACTCCGGCGAAATCTGGCATCCCCTGCTAATGGATCTGTCACTCTTTACGCTTTGCGTATGTCTGGCCTTTGTTATGCTGATAGCGTGGTGATTATGTCGCTTAAAACCGTTAAATACTTCTCCACTATTATAGTCGCTGCAATCGCAGTTTTCGCCGGATGGTGGATGTGGAATTACTATATGCAATCGCCCTGGACACGTGATGGCAAAGTACGTGCTGAGCAGGTCAGCATCACGCCGCAAGTGTCAGGCAGCATTAGCGAACTCTATATAAAAGATAACCAGTTTGTGAATAAAGGCGATGTCCTTTTTATTATCGACAAGACGCCATTTCACATTGCTGAACTGAATGCGCAAGCGCAACTGGCAAAAGCGCAGTCTGACCTGGCGAAAGCCAATAACGAAGCCAACCGCCGCCGTCATTTATCGCAAAATTACATCTCAGCCGAGGATCTGGATACCGCAAATCTCAACGTAAAAGCCATGCAGGCAAGCGTTGAAGCGGCTGAGGCCAGTTTGCGCCAGGCCCAGTGGCAACTGACGCAAACGGTGGTCAAAGCCCCCGTAGCGGGTTGGGTCACAAACCTGTCTACCCGTACCGGTGATTACGCCTCAACCGGTAAGCCCCTGTTTGCCCTTGTCGACAGTCACTCTTTTTATGTGATGGGATATTTTGAAGAAACTAAGTTACGCCACATTCGCGAGGGTGCGCCCGCCCTTATCACGCTCTACAGCGGTGATATAAAGTTACAGGGTCACGTTTCCAGTATTGGCCGTGCCATCTACGATCAAAGTGTGGAAAGTGATTCCGGCCTGATTCCCGACATCAAACCCAACGTGCCGTGGGTGCGTCTGGCGCAGCGTGTCCCGGTACGCATCGAATTCGACGCCCTGCCGCGGGAGGTCACGCTGGTGTCAGGTACAACCTGCAGCGTATCCATCGGCCAGCGTAAATGAAACTGCCCCGCCTGACACCAGGCAATTTGCCGTGGTTTAAAGCCACGGCGGCACAGTGGCGTTATGCGCTGCGTAACACCATTGCGATGTGCCTGGCGTTAACTTTTGCTTATTATCTGAATCTGGATGAGCCCTACTGGGCAATGACCTCGGCGGCGGTGGTTAGTTTTCCCACCGTTGGCGGGGTTATCAGCAAAAGTCTGGGTCGCGTAGCGGGTAGCCTACTGGGAGCCACCGCCGCACTGATTATTGCCGGTCATACTCTCAATGAGCCGTGGCTGTTTTTGCTGAGCATGTCGGTGTGGATCGGATTTTGTACCTGGGCCTGTGCGCATTTCACCAATAACGTTGCCTACGCCTTTCAACTGGCGGGTTATACGGCGGCGATCATTGCGTTTCCCATGGTCAATACCGTGGAAATTACGCAGTTATGGGATATCGCGCAGGCACGCGTGTGTGAAGTCATCGTCGGTATCCTGTGTGGCGGCGTGATGATGATGATCCTGCCCAGCACCTCCGATGGCACCACGTTACTGACTGCATTGAAAAACATGCATTCACGTTTACTGGAACATGCCAGCCTACTCTGGCAACCAGAAACCACGGATGCCATTCGCACAGCCCATGAAGGTGTTATCGGGCAGATTCTGACCATGAACCTGCTGCGTATTCAGGCTTTCTGGAGTCATTATCGTTTTCGTCGCCAGAATGCTTTGCTCAATTCGCTGTTGCACCAGCAGTTACGCATGACCAGCGTGATTTCCAGTCTGCGCAGGATGCTGCTGAACTGGCCTAATCCCCCGTCCAATACCCGGGAAATCATCGAACAGTTGCTCAGCGAACTAATCAAATCCAATGCGAATAGCTACACTGTCGCACGTATTATTGCCCCACTGCGGCCCGTCGATGCCCGCGACTATCGACACGTCGCCTTCTGGCAACGACTGCGTTATTTTTGTCGACTCTACCTGCGCAGCAGCCATTATCTGCATTTACTGGAAAATGGTGTTACCGCCGAGCGTATTAATATCGCCCGCACGCCGGGGCTTGCCCGTCATACCGATAATGCGGAAGCTATCTGGAGCGGGTTGCGTACGTTCTGCACTTTGATGCTTATCGGCGCATGGAGCATTGGCGCACAATGGGAATCAGGCTCTGGTGCACTCACGCTCGCCGCGATCAGCAGCGTGCTATATTCCGCCGTCGCCACGCCGTTCAAATCGCTTTCTTTACTAATGCGCACGCTGGTTCTGCTGTCGCTGTTTAGCTTTGTGGTTAAGTTTGGCCTGATGGTGCAAATTTCCGATCTCTGGCAATTCATTCTCTTTCTCTTCCCGTTACTCGCCACCATGCAACTGTTGAAGCTGCAAATGCCCGCCCTGGCAGGTCTTTGGGGGCAGCTGATTGTATTTATGGGTTCGTTTATCGCGGTAACCAATCCGCCGGTATATGATTTTGCTGA
Organism: Citrobacter sp. Cpo142; assembly: GCF_030332425.1. Taxonomy (NCBI): domain Bacteria; kingdom Pseudomonadati; phylum Pseudomonadota; class Gammaproteobacteria; order Enterobacterales; family Enterobacteriaceae; genus Citrobacter; species Citrobacter sp. Cpo142. The sequence continues at coordinate 137,262 of NZ_JAOWHW010000109.1, read as the reverse complement.
TTTCCTGAATGACAATATGGCGAAAATCACCGGCGTGGCGCTATCATGGCTGGCCTTCGCCATTCTGCGCCCCGGATCGGATGCACGGAAAAGTCGCCGCCATATTCGCGCCCTGCGCCGGGATTTTGTCGATCAGCTCAGCCGACATCCATCACTCAGTGAAAACGAATTTGAATCGCTGACCTATCATCACGTCAGCCAGCTCAGCAACAGTCAGGATGCGCTGGCGCGACGCTGGTTATTACGTTGGGGGGTCGTTTTACTGAACTGCTCGCACGTGGTGTGGCAACTGCGTACCTGGGAGGCGCGTTCCGATCCGCTGGCTCGCGTCAGGGACGTGTGTATCTCGCTGCTGCGCGATGTAATGAGCGAGCGTGGCGTCCAGCAACGACCACTGAATGCCACACTGAATGAGCTACAGCGCATCTGCGATACGCTTGCCCACCATCATCAACCCGCTGCGCAGGAACTGTCGGCACTGGTCTGGCGGCTACACTGCTCGCTTTCACAACTCGAACAGGCGCCGCCGCCGGGCACTCTCAGTCGTTGATTATTTGATAACACCACAGGCATAGCGTGCTCCGCCACCGCCAAGCGGTTTCGGTTGATCGGACATATTATCGCCGCCCACATGGATCATCAGCGCTTTACCTTTAACCTCATCGAGCGTTTTAAGCCGCGGCGCAACGACCGGCGTTGTAGCGTTACCGTCGTTATTCACCACCAATAGCGGCAGGTCGCCCATATGACCTGCGCCTTCCGGGCCTTCATGTTTGCCGGTTTGGTGCGGATCATAATGGCCGCCAGCCGATTCTGCGGCTGAGGCTTTCCCATCTTTAATTGCCGGTTGGCAGCTGCCGTTCATATGCACATGGAAGCCATGTTCACCTGGCGGCAACGCCTTCAGATCGGGCGTAAACTCCAGCCCCTTTGCGGTTTCAGTAATAGTGACCGTACCAATCGCCTGGCCGACGCCTTGCGATGTGACCAGATTCATTGTCACTTTTTCTTCACTGGCAGCCTGCGCACATGCACAGGCGAGTAGAGTGATAATGGCCAAACTCAAACGCTTCATAAGACCTCCGTCCAAAAGGTGTCTGATTGTTAAGTGTAAACCAGTGACACAAATTTGAACGGAGATGCGCCAAAAACGCGATTAGGGTACGTCGTAACCCAGCGCCGCTTTACGAATGCGGAACCATTGCTGGCGAGACATGTTCAGCGACTCAGACTCAATGGCAGCACGTACACGCTCTATTTTTCCTGAGCCAATAATCGGCAGCGGCTGAGACGGCAGACGTAAAATCCAGGCGTATACCACCTGTTCAATAGACTGCGCATTCAACTCTTCTGCGATCACGGCAAGCTCATCACGTAAAGGCTGGAAAGCATCATCATTAAACAGGCGACCACCGCCGAGACAGGACCAGGCCATCGGGTGAATACGTAACTGTTGCAGTTGATCTAAAGTACCATCCAACAGGAGCGGCTGATGTACTGGTGAAATTTCTACCTGGTTGGTCGCCAGAGTAAACGGCAGACGCGATTGCAGCAGCGAAAACTGTGAAGGAGTAAAGTTGGAGACGCCAAAGTGACGCACTTTGCCACTATGGTGCAATTTTTTAAAAGCGTCGGCGACATCGTCAGCATCCATAAGCGGATCGGGACGGTGGATCAGCAGCAGATCAATATGATCGGTCGCCAACAGCTTCAGCGACTCTTCTGCACTGGCAATAATATGTGCACTGTCGGTGATGTAGTGGCCCAGCGCATTTTCCGCGCGCGCCGTCGTCGCGATCCCGCATTTGGTCACAATCTGCATTTTTTCACGCAAATGCGGAGCCAGCTTCATTGCCTCACCAAACGCCGCTTCACACTGGTATCCACCGTAAATATCGGCGTGATCGACGGTGGTCACGCCAAGATCCAGATGCTCTTCAATAAAGCTGACTAGCTGGCGCGCGGACATATTCCAGTCCATCAGGCGCCAGTACCCCATCACAAAGCGAGAAAATTCCGGGCCTTGCGGCGCAATAGTAATACGCTGAACCATAGCAGCTTCCTTTTAAGTGAATGTGCCTCGAGTATACGCAATTACGCTTTTAAAAGAGTGAAGGTTGTTGCGGTTCTTCCGAAGGGTTGGCTTTGTTTGCTCGTAATTTACGCATCAGGCGCTGACGACAAAGCCGCAGCACTTCCTGCTTTTGGGTATCGCTCATTTTTTGCCAGTTAAAACGCTCATCCCGACTGCGAAAACAGCCACGGCAAAAGCCGCGTTCGTCAGACTGACATATTCCACGGCATGGGCTCTGGACGGGGAAAAACTCCAGCTGTTCGGCCACATCCCCTCCTTTAATAAGATTGATATACCTATTGAAGACGTTAACTGAATTTCTCGCAAGCGCTATTGCATTAGACCGACTGGTCTATTACACTCGTTTTCATGAACAAAATCACTGAACACGATACACGCGAACATCTGCTGGCGACTGGCGAACTGCTGTGTATGCAGCGCGGCTTCACCGGCATGGGTTTAAGCGAACTACTGAAAACCGCTGAAGTACCCAAAGGTTCGTTTTATCATTACTTTCGCTCTAAAGAAGCGTTCGGTGTCGCGATGCTGGAACGCCACTATGCGGCCTATCATCGGCGACTGGCTACGCACTTTGATACGGGAGCGGGAAACTACCGCGACCGCATTCTGGCCTACTATCAGGAAACCCTGAACCAGTTTAGCCAGCACGGCATTATTAGCGGCTGTTTAACAGTAAAACTGTCTGCCGAAGTGTGCGATCTGTCAGAAGATATGCGCACTGCGATGGATAAAGGCGCGCGGCATATTATTGTGCTGTTAGCGCAGGCGCTGGAGAAAGGTCAGGCCAGCCATTGTCTGTCTTTTGTTGGCGAGCCTTTACAGCAGGCGCAGGTACTGTATGCGCTGTGGCTTGGCGCCAACCTGCAGGCCAAGATTTCTCGTAGCGCCACTCCGCTGGAAAATGCGCTGGCGCACGTTAAAAACATCATCACAACGCCTGCCGTTTAACAGGCGTTTTTATTTTCTTTATTACTAGACGACCGGTCTATTCAGGAGTGCCACATGTCATCTGAAAAACTGTTTTCCCCACTGAAAGTGGGTGCCATTACGGCAGCAAACCGCGTATTTATGGCGCCACTGACGCGTCTGCGCAGTATTGAGCCTGGCGACATCCCTACTCCGCTGATGGCCGAGTATTACCGTCAACGCGCCAGCGCGGGTCTTATCATCAGTGAAGCGACGCAGATTTCCGCACAGGCGAAAGGCTATGCCGGAGCACCCGGCTTACACAGCGAAGCGCAAATTGCCGCATGGAAGAAAATCACTGCTGCCGTACACGCTGAGCAAGGTCATATTGCTGTCCAGTTGTGGCACACCGGACGCATCTCTCACGCCAGTCTGCAGCCAAACGGCCAAGCTCCAGTTGCACCTTCCGCGATTAGCGCTGGAACCCGCACATCGCTGCGTGATGAAAACGGCCTGGCAACGCGTGCCGATACCTCAATGCCACGTGCGCTGGAAACAGAAGAGATTCCGGGTATCGTTAATGACTTCCGTCAGGCGATAGCCAATGCGCGCGTGGCAGGTTTCGATATGGTTGAACTGCACTCTGCCCACGGCTACCTGCTGCACCAGTTCCTGTCGCCAACGTCTAACCAGCGTACCGATCAATACGGTGGCAGCGTCGAAAATCGTGCGCGTCTGGTGCTGGAAGTGGTTGACGCCGGTATTAAAGAATGGGGTGCCGATCGCATTGGTATTCGCGTCTCCCCGATTGGCACTTTCCAGAACGTTGACAACGGTCCGAACGAAGAAGCCGATGCGCTGTATCTGATTGAACAATTGGGCAAGCGCGGAATCGCTTACCTGCACATGTCTGAGCCGGACTGGGCCGGTGGCGAGCCGTATTCCGATGCGTTCCGCGAAAAAGTTCGCGCGCGCTTCCACGGTCCTATCATCGGTGCTGGTGCTTACACCCCAGAAAAAGCAGAAGCGCTGATCGAGAAAGGTCTGATCGACGCCGTTGCTTTTGGTCGCGCCTATATTGCTAACCCGGATCTGGTGGCGCGTCTGCAACGCAAAGCAGAACTGAATCCGCAACGTGCCGAGAGCTTCTACGGCGGCGGCGCGGAAGGTTACACCGACTATCCTACCCTCTAACGTCACAATCTCCGTTCTGCCATTGATAGCGGCGTAACAACGCCGCTATACTAAAACAACATTTTGAATGTATTAGCCATTTTTGAAGGGGAAAAAGATGCGTTTACTCCATACCATGCTGCGCGTGGGTGACCTGCAGCGTTCCATCGAGTTTTATACCAACGTGCTGGGCATGAAGCTGCTGCGTACCAGCGAAAACCCTGAATACAAGTACTCTCTGGCTTTTGTCGGCTACGGTCCTGAAACCAGTGAAGCAGTAATCGAACTGACCTATAACTGGGGTGTCGACAAGTATGATCTGGGTACTGCCTATGGCCATATCGCCCTGAGCGTAGACAACGCGGCTGAAGCCTGTGAACGTATTCGCCAGAATGGCGGTAACGTAACGCGTGAAGCAGGTCCAGTAAAAGGCGGCACCACAGTGATTGCGTTCGTTGAAGATCCGGACGGCTACAAAATTGAGCTGATCGAAGAGAAAGACGCCGGGCGCGGCCTGGGCGATTAATCTCCCCCTCGGGCGCAGATCGTCTGTGCCCATAGTTTTATACTCATCATTTTGCCATAATACGCGCTGCAATTTTCCCGTATTAAGAGACCCAGATGTCCGATAACGCTCAACTTTCCGGTCTGTGTGACCGTTTTCGTGGTTTTTATCCTGTCGTCATTGATGTCGAAACCGCAGGGTTCAATGCCAAAACCGATGCGCTGCTTGAGATTGCCGCCATCACACTGAAAATGGATGAACAAGGCTGGCTGATGCCGGACACGACGTTACATTTCCACGTAGAGCCGTTTGAAGGTGCCAATTTGCAACCGGAAGCGCTCGCCTTTAACGGTATTGACCCTAACAATCCGCTACGCGGTGCGGTCAGCGAATATGATGCTCTGCATGCCATCTTCAAAATGGTGCGTAAAGGCATTAAAGACAGCGGCTGCAATCGGGCGATCATGGTGGCACATAACGCTACGTTCGACCACAGTTTCATGATGGCTGCAGCAGAACGCGCCTCACTCAAACGTAATCCATTCCACCCATTTGTAACCTTTGATACGGCGGCATTAAGCGGCCTGTCTCTGGGGCAGACTGTGTTATCAAAAGCGTGCCTGGCGGCGGGAATGGAGTTTGACGGGAATCAGGCGCACTCGGCGCTGTATGACACCGAACGTACGGCCGTGCTGTTTTGCGAAATCGTTAACCGCTGGAAACGTCTCGGCGGTTGGCCTCTTCCCGTGCCTGAAGAAGCGTAACGGCGATATAAAAAAAGCGACCATTTCAGGTCGCTTTTTTACTTCTGCTGGTATTACTCAGCGTCCGGCTCTTCGGTTTTGTATTTCGCTGCTGTTTCTTTAATCAGCTGCTGCAACTCACCGCGCTGGTACATTTCGATCAAAATGTCACAACCGCCAACCAGCTCACCATCAACCCACAGTTGCGGGAAGGTCGGCCAGTTTGCGTATTTCGGCAGTTCGGCGCGAATATCCGGGTTCTGCAGAATATCAACGTAAGCAAAGCGTTCACCACAGGCTGACAGCGCCTGCACAGCCTGTGCGGAGAAACCGCAGCTTGGCAGTTTAGGGGAACCTTTCATGTACAGGAGAATCGGGTTTTCAGCGATCTGGCGCTGGATTTTTTCGATAGTGGTGCTCATTATCTTGCTTCCTTAAACTTCTTTTACGGCAGTAGTCTGACATTGTAACGGGTCAGACAGGCAACGGAAAATAACATTTTCATTACGCGTTATTATTTTATCCCCTGACGCTAAAAGTTGCATTCACAATCTCACTTATCCCCTTCAAACATGTGGATTTGATTATCCGTTCACCAACTCAAACGTTAATTGCTGTTTTTTTTTGCGGTCGGTTACGAAACATAGTTTTAAACAAAAAAAGCTATTAACTTTCCCTCTTTCTATAGATTAGAATCATCAAGTTTTGAAAATCACACGCAGGCACGATAGACCTGCCTTACCAGAGGACTGCTCAGTGGCGCGGATAAACCGAATCTCGATCACGCTCTGTGCTTTGCTTTTTACTACACTGCCCTTTACGCCTATGGCTCATGCTTCCAAGCAGGCCAGGACGACACCTACCAATTCTCACACCATCAAAACGGTAGATAAAAAGAAAAGCGCAACAACCAGCCAAAAAACAACAAAGACCAGTAAGAAAACGGCGACAAAGACCACCAGCAAAACCAGCACCAAAACCGCTTCCTCTTCTAAAAAACGCACTGCCACTCCGGCAAAGTCGACTAAAACTGCAAATCGCCGTGGTAAAACTGCCGCAGCACAAACCGCAGCCGTTACCTGGACGGAAAAATGCACACCGCGCAAAGGTCATAAACCACGCTGCGTGAAGGTGAAAACCACTGCACCGACTACGCTTGCTGACGCACATAAAGTGAAAGTGCAGAAAGCGACTAAAACAGCTATGTCCACCTTGATGAACCAAATCGGTAAACCTTATCGTTGGGGCGGCTCCTCGCCAAGAACCGGGTTTGACTGCAGCGGTCTGGTTTATTACGCCTATAAAGATCTGGTGAAGTTCCGCATTCCGCGTACCGCGAATGAAATGTACCATCTGCGTGATGCCGCACCAATTGAACGTGGCGAACTGAAAAATGGCGATCTGGTATTCTTTCGTACCCAGGGTCGCGGCACAGCCGATCACGTCGGCGTCTACGTCGGCAACGGTAAGTTTATTCAGTCACCGCGCAGCGGGCAGGAAATTCAAATCACCTCTCTGAGCGAAGATTACTGGCAGCGCCACTATGTGGGCGCTCGTCGGGTAATGACGCCAAAAACAATTCGCTAAAAACTTACCCTACAGAACATACTGTAGGGTAAGTTCTTCTTTTGCATAACCTTTCAATTTGCTACCCTATCCTTACTCACAATGAGGCTATTGTGTGTACTCAATATAAATAATAAGGAGAGAAGCAATGTCGTTTGAATTACCTGCATTACCGTATGCCAAAGATGCTCTGGCACCGCACATTTCTGCCGAAACGCTGGAATATCACTATGGCAAACACCATCAAACCTACGTGACCAATCTGAACAATCTGATTAAAGGCACGGCGTTTGAAGGCAAATCACTGGAAGAGATCGTTCGTAGCTCTGAAGGCGGTGTATTCAATAACGCAGCACAAGTATGGAACCACACGTTCTACTGGAACTGCCTGGCACCAAACGCAGGTGGTGAACCGACCGGAAAACTGGCCGATGCAATAGCCGCTTCCTTTGGCAGCTTTGCAGATTTCAAAGCGCAATTCACCGATGCCGCTATCAAAAACTTCGGTTCTGGCTGGACCTGGCTGGTTAAAGGAACGGATGGCAAACTGGCTATCGTCTCCACCTCCAACGCAGGTACTCCGCTGACCACCGACGCGACGCCGCTGATGACCGTTGACGTATGGGAACACGCCTACTACATCGATTATCGCAATGCTCGTCCTGGCTACCTGGAACATTTCTGGGCACTGGTGAACTGGGAATTTGTTGCGAAGAACTTCGCAGCATAAAAAAGATAACGCAGAAGGACTTCCTTCTGCGTTTTTGCATTAATTCGCGGTAGTGAAAGCCTCTTCAGGCTGTCTTCTTGCGGAAATGAACACCAGCAGCAGCGCAAGACCCGCCACAATCGCCCCCATTACCGGCACAAAACTGTAGCCCAGGCCGCCAGAGATTACCGCCCCACCGGCCGCAGCCCCCAGTGCGTTCCCCAGATTAAACGCGCCAATATTGACTGACGATGATAATCCAGGTGCTTCGCTGGCAACGCGCATCACACGCATCTGCAACGGTGGAACGACCGCAAACGTCGCCGCGCCCCAGACCACCATACTGACCGCCGCTCCCAACTCATTACGCGCAAGGAAAGGAATGGCCAGCATAATAACCATCAGCAGCAGTAAAAAGCCTTTTAGCGTACCGTTGACTGAACGGTCAGCCAGTTTGCCGCCAAAATAGTTACCGATCGAGAAGCCAACACCTATCAACACCAGCATCCCGGTAACAAATGCCGGTGTAGCATGAGTGATAGTATGCAGAACCGGCGAGATGTAGGTATACAGCGTGAACATCGCCCCAGCACCCAGTACGGTAGTCAGTAACGCCGACAGCACCTGCGGGCGCATAAGTACCGCCAGTTCGCTACGGACATCCGGGCGCTCTCCTGCTCCCCCCTTGGGTAATGAGAAGAACAGGCTGACCATCGCAATGACGCCCAGCCCTGCAGTGGCCATAAACGACATGCGCCAGCCGATGGTTTCACCAAGCCAGGTCGCCGCCGGAACGCCGCCAATATTGGCGATAGTTAACCCCATAAACATCGTTGCCACAGCGCTGGCCTGCTTATGTTTGGGTACCACACTGGCTGCAACCACAGAACCGAGACCAAAAAAGGCTCCATGGTTAAGACTGGTCAAAATGCGCGATAGCATCAGCGTGGTGTAATCCGGCGAGATAGCCGAAAGCACATTACCCAGCGTGAAAATCGCCATCAGGAATATCAAAGCATTACGTCGCGCACGATGAGACAGCAGCAATGTCATCAGCGGTGCACCTACCATCACACCTACTGCATAAGCGCTGATCAGCATGCCAGCCGCCGGAATCGAGACGTCCACACCTTTGGCAATGACGGGCAATAACCCCATTGGCGAAAACTCGGTGGTGCCAATACCAAACGCCCCGATTGCCAGCGACAGTAGAGGGTAATTGATTTTCATATTTCGACTCCGTATCGTCGAGCCGTGGCACGACATAAAATAAGAGTCAAAAGCATGACATTGATCGCAAAATTAATAAAGTTAACAAAACTGCAAAAGACTTTTGCTTATTCGCAAACAATAGAGGGGAAAAACGAGTCGAAGGGATGAGGGAGAGCTAACTCCCTCGGGGAAATCAATGCAGCGCTGCGGTCAGACCACCCGCGACGATCAAACCCAGAACAATAATGGTAGTCACTAACGAAAATTTCAGATCGGTGCTCATCAAGTTTTCTCCTTTTTATTCCCACACAAAAAGTGATATTGCGCATTTTTACACACTTGAAAGCAAAAATCTCTCACGATTTATATTGATAACTGCTTTTAACTCTTCCCCTTTTCGTTAAGATCAGACAAAATTCCACGCTTACTTGATTAGCGTACCGGCCATTGACCCCTTCCTGACGTTCCGTGTCGTTTTCCCGGCGTGCCGCAACCCTTACGTTGCGATAAGGGTGTGTAAAGGCAAACGTTTACCTGGAGTATTCTCAGGAGCTTAGGATATGGTCTGGAGTGAGATGTAATGGCAACAATTAAAGATGTAGCGAAGCGAGCAAACGTTTCCACTACAACCGTATCACACGTAATTAACAAGACGCGCTTTGTCGCGGAAGAAACACGTAATGCTGTCTGGGCAGCAATCAAAGAACTGCACTATTCTCCGAGTGCTGTTGCCCGCAGCCTGAAGGTAAATCACACCAAGTCTATCGGCTTGCTGGCGACCAGCAGCGAAGCGGCCTATTTCGCCGAAATTATCGAAGCCGTTGAGAAAAACTGTTTCCAGAAAGGCTATACCCTGATCCTGGGTAACGCATGGAACAGTCTCGAAAAGCAGCAGGCTTATCTGTCGATGATGGCGCAAAAGCGCGTTGATGGTCTGCTGGTGATGTGTTCTGAGTATCCGGAGTCACTGCTTTCGATGCTCGAAGAGTATCGCCATATCCCGATGGTCGTCATGGACTGGGGCGAAGCAAAAGCCGACTTTACCGATACGGTCATTGATAACGCCTTCGAAGGCGGTTACATGGCGGGCCGGTATCTGGTAGAACGCGGTCATCGTGAGATTGGCGTGATCCCTGGCCCAATGGAACGTAACACCGGGGCCGGGCGTCTGGCTGGCTTTATGAAAGCGATGGAAGAAGCGCTGATTAAAGTGCCTGAAAACTGGATTGTCCAGGGCGATTTTGAGCCTGAATCCGGCTATCGCGCCATGCAGCAAATTCTGTCGCAGTCTCATCGTCCGACCGCGGTCTTCTGCGGTGGCGATATTATGGCAATGGGTGCGCTGTGCGCCGCTGACGAAATGGGACTGCGCGTACCGCAGGATGTCTCACTCATCGGCTACGACAACGTGCGCAACGCCCGCTTCTTCACGCCGGCCTTGACGACCATTCACCAGCCGAAGGATTCACTGGGTGAAACGGCCTTCAACATGCTGTTAGACCGTATCGTGAATAAACGTGAAGAGTCACAGTCTATCGAGGTGCATCCGCGCCTGGTTGAGCGTCGCTCCGTTGCCGACGGTCCGTTCCGCGATTACCGCCGTTAAGCCTGTTGTGCGGGAGTCTCATCTGGCTCCCGCAGCCATTCCTTGTTCAACGTTTCACTATCCCCTAAATAGTCCAGCAGCCAACTCAATGCCGGTGACGTATCGTTCTGCTGCCATGTCAGACAACATGCGGCATCAGGAAAAGGGTTCTCCAGTTGCAGCGCAACCCATTTGCCGCTATCGATCCACGGTTTGGCAAAATGCGTCGGTACCATGCCCACGCACAATCCCGCGGACAAACAGGTCGCTGAGGATTCCCAGTCCGGCACGACTACGCGCTTTTGGTTGTCCAGCAGCCAGGTAATACGCTTCGGCAATGTTCGAGAGGTATCTTCGCGCACCAGTGACGGCCAGTTGCGCAACGTGTCATCACTTAGCGGTCCAGGCATTGACGCCAGTGGATGATGGCTGGCTACCACGCAGCTCCAGCTCAGCATTCCCATATCGCGGAAGGTATAGCGCCCCCCGACCGGAATGGCCTGTGTGGCACCGATGGCCAGTTCCACGCGTCCATCAGACAGTGCGTCCCACACGCCGTTAAACACTTCCTGAAAAACTAACAATTCCACATCATCAAAGTGACGGTAGAAATCCACGATCATCTGTCGGGTACGATCCGGGCGGACAATGTTATCGACGGCGATCGCCAACTGTCCGCGCCAGCCGTTAGCAATTTGCTGACATTGCTGGCGCGTGATCTGCATTTTTTTGATAACAGAGCGGCCTTCTTTTAAAAACCATGCCCCGGCAGGCGTTAATTCAACATCCCGATGGCGTCGCTCAAAAAGTGGCACCGCCAGCCACTCTTCCAGCTGGCGCACGGTGTAGCTTACCGCCGAAGGTACACGGTGCAGCTCCTGCGCGGCCGAACTAAAGCTACCGTTACGCGCAACCGCATCAACCACTTCAAGTGAATATTCCGACCACATATTCTGCCTGCAAAAAATTTGAAATCAGTAAGCAAATATTAGCGTTTCACAGCGAGAATTACACTCACTACACTCAGCGGCATTGTTCTACAGTAAAAAAGAGAAATGATGATGCAACCTGGGAAAGGGTTTTTAGTCTGGCTGGCAGGTCTTAGCGTGCTCGGTTTTCTGGCAACGGATATGTATCTACCCGCCTTTGCTGCTATTCAGTCCGATCTGCAAACACCTGCATCTGCCGTCAGCGCCAGCCTGAGCTTGTTCTTAGCCGGTTTTGCCGTCGCACAACTGCTGTGGGGGCCGCTTTCTGACCACTATGGTCGCAAGCCTATTTTGCTGCTGGGTTTATCTATCTTCGCACTGGGCAGTCTGGGTATGCTGTGGGTTGAAAACGCCACTGGTCTACTGGTACTGCGATTTGTTCAGGCCGTTGGCGTCTGTGCGGCATCGGTTATCTGGCAAGCGCTGGTTACCGATTATTATCCTTCACAAAAAGTAAACCGCATCTTTGCTACTATTATGCCGCTGGTCGGGTTATCTCCTGCACTCGCCCCGCTATTAGGCAGTTGGATCCTGGTACATTTTTCCTGGCAGGCCATTTTTGCCACTCTGTTTGCCATTACTCTGATTCTGATGCTTCCGGCTCTGCGTCTAAAGCCAACGGCTAAAGCGCGCGATGACAGCCAGGATAAACTGACTTTCGCCACCTTGCTGCGCTCGAAAACTTACCGTGGAAACGTGCTGATTTATGCCGCCTGTTCCGCGAGTTTTTTCGCATGGCTGACGGGTTCCCCGTTCATCCTCAGCGAAATGGGTTATAGCCCAGCGGTAATTGGTCTGAGCTATGTTCCGCAAACTATCGCCTTCTTAATTGGTGGTTACGGCTGTCGTGCAGCGCTGCAAAAATGGCAGGGTCGTCAGCTGCTGCCCTGGTTACTCATTCTGTATGCCTTCAGCGTTGTGGGTACCTGGGCGACCGGCTTTATTCATCATGTTGCATTGGCTGAAATCCTGATCCCATTCTGCGTTATGGCGATTGCGAACGGCGCAATCTACCCTATCGTTGTCGCGCAGGCATTACGCCCTTTCCCACAGGCCACGGGACGCGCAGCCGCATTGCAGAATACGCTGCAACTGGGTTTATGCTTCCTGGCAAGCCTTGTCGTTTCCTGGTTGATTGCCACCCCGCTGCTCACCACCACCAGCGTTATGCTGACAACAGTATTGCTGGCTGGTGTGGGTTACAAAATGCAATCGCAGAAAACTGACGCCCCGCAAACAGATGATCGTGCGCAAGTTGCCCACGGAGAGTCGCACTAATAATGGTTGCGGGCATTTAGTTAGCCCGCTAACAATTATCGGTTGAATCGTCAAAAATTCAGGCATATACTGATTTTCAGTTGTTAAAAAAACGATAATTTTAATGCGTTAACGGGGACAAGAACGTTCCCGTTTTACCACGGATGGCCTTTTCGGCAAGGGTTTCTCCCTTCCTCTGTTCTACGTCGGATTATAGATTCGCGGATTAATTCCGTGAGATTTCTCACAAAGCCCAAAAAAGCGTCTACGCTGTTTTAAGGTTCTGATCACCGACCAGTGATGGAGAAGCTATGAGTTCATCATGTATAGAAGACGTCAGCGTACCGGATGATGACTGGTACCGCATTACCAATGAATTATTGAGTCGTGCAGGCATTGCCATTAATGGCCCTGCACCGGCTGATATTCGAGTAAAGAACCCCGATTTTTTCAAACGCGTATTGCAGGAAGGATCGTTAGGGTTGGGTGAAAGTTATATGGATGGCTGGTGGGAATGCGACCGGCTGGACATGTTTTTTAGTAAAGTCTTGCGTGCCGGTCTTGAAAACCAACTCCCCCGCCACTTTAAAGATACGCTACGTATCGCCACGGCTCGCCTGTTCAATTTACAGACCAAAAAACGTGCGTGGATGGTCGGCAAAGAACATTACGATTTGGGCAACGATCTCTTTACCCGCATGCTTGACCCCTATATGCAGTATTCCTGCGCCTACTGGAAAGATGCCAACACTCTGGAAGCTGCCCAGCAGGCGAAGCTCAAAATGATTGCTGAAAAATTGCAACTGAAGCCAGGAATGCGGGTGCTTGATATTGGCTGTGGCTGGGGTGGTTTATCCCAGTTTATGGCATCGCAATATGGTGTGAGCGTGGTGGGTGTGACCATTTCGGCAGAACAGCAGAAAATGGCACAGGAACGTTGCGCTGGGCTGGATGTCACCATTTTGCTGCAGGATTATCGCGACCTGAACGACAAATTCGACCGCATTGTCTCCGTCGGCATGTTTGAACATGTTGGACCGAAGAACTACGCCACCTATTTTGAGGTGGTCGATCGTAATTTAAAACCGGATGGTCTCTTTTTACTGCACAGCATCGGCTCCAAAAAAACCGACAATAACGTTGATCCGTGGATCAATAAGTATATCTTCCCAAACGGGTGTTTGCCGTCAGTTCGCCAGATTGCCAACGCCAGCGAACCGCATTTTGTGATGGAAGACTGGCATAATTTTGGCGCGGATTACGACACGACGCTGATGGCATGGCACGAGCGTTTCATGAACTCCTGGCCTGAAATCGCCGATAACTATACCGAACGTTTCAAACGGATGTTCAGCTATTATCTGAATGCCTGCGCCGGGGCGTTTCGTGCTCGCGACATTCAGCTATGGCAGGTGGTATTTTCCCGCGGTGTTGAACACGGTCTGCGCGTTCCCCGCTAATCGTTTTCGCCCCCGTAGCAACGGGGGCTTTACTCTCTGGCTTAGGCTCCCGCTTCGCCCGTTATGTTGCTGATGGCGCTTTCACGCGCCGCCAGGACACGTTCAACGGTATCAACCACCGCCTGCGTTTGGGGATCGATTTCGATATTAACCCGTGCGCCCAGCTTTTTCTTGCCAAGCGTAGTGCGCTCCAGCGTTTCCGGAATCAAATGCACACAGAAACGCGTCGGCGTCACTTCACCGACCGTCAGACTGATACCGTCAATACCAATAAATCCTTTGTACAGGATATATTTCATCAGCGACGGGTCCTGGACTTTAAACCACACCTGACGGTTATTCTCCGAGGTCAGAATTTTCGACACTTCGGCAGTGGTCATAATATGGCCCGACATTAAATGTCCGCCAATCTCATCACTGAATTTTGCCGCACGTTCAACGTTAACCAAATCTCCGACCTTCAGATCGCCCAGGTTGGTGATACGCAGCGTTTCTTTCATCAGGTCGAAGCTTATCTGGTTACCGTTAATTTCGGTGACCGTCAGGCAGCACCCATTGTGGGCAACCGATGCGCCGGTCTCCAGCGCATCCAGCATATATTCAGGCAACTCCACAACATGCGTACGAAAATTTGGTTTTTCATCAATGGACACCAATTTTGCGGTGCCCTGCACAATACCCGTAAACATACTTCCTACTCCTGAACTCAATTAAGACATCTCTGCACAGCACAATAGCAGGTGGAAATTCAGGTTGCCAGCAATGCGCCACCAGCGCCTGTTTTTTCACTGGAGAATTACGTATTCCTCGCTACAATAGACTGAAATTTCCCCTGCTTTTTCTCCTTGCTGCCATATAAGGCGGCTTTTTTAGTCTCTCAAATAACAACAATATAGTGGTGTACACGTGCAAAAGTATGTAAGTGAAGCGCGTCAGTTATTAGCTCTGGCAATTCCGGTGATTCTTGCGCAAATCGCTCAAACCGCAATGGGATTCGTTGATACCGTCATGGCGGGCGGATACAGCGCGACGGATATGGCGGCAGTCGCCATTGGTACGTCCATCTGGCTACCGGCCATTCTGTTTGGTCACGGACTACTGCTGGCGTTGACGCCGGTAATTGCGCAACTCAATGGTTCCGGACGCCGCGACCGTATCGCCCATCAAATACGTCAGGGCTTCTGGCTGGCGGGCAGCGTCTCCGTGCTGATTATGGTTGTGCTATGGAATGCAGGGTACATTATTCGCTCCATGCATAACATCGACCCGGCGCTGGCGGATAAAGCCGTTGGCTACCTGCGTGCCCTGCTGTGGGGCGCACCGGGTTATCTGTTCTTCCAGGTAGCCCGTAACCAGTGCGAAGGATTAGCAAAGACTAAACCGGCGATGGTGATGGGATTTCTCGGCCTGCTGGTGAACATTCCGGTTAACTATATTTTCATCTATGGGCATTTAGGCATGCCGGAACTGGGTGGCGTGGGTTGTGGTGTGGCAACAGCAGCGGTTTACTGGGTGATGTTTATCGCCATGCTCTCTTACATCAAACGTGCGCGTTCAATGCGCGATATCCGTAATGAGGGTGGTTTCCAGAAACCTGACACCGCAGTAATGAAGCGTCTGGTACAGCTGGGTTTACCTATCGCGCTGGCGTTATTTTTCGAAGTGACGTTGTTTGCGGTGGTCGCGCTACTAGTTTCTCCACTGGGGATTGTCGACGTAGCCGGACACCAAATCGCACTGAACTTCAGCTCGTTAATGTTCGTCCTGCCGATGTCTCTGGCTGCCGCCGTCACCATTCGTGTCGGCTATCGTCTGGGCCAGGGCTCCACGCTGGATGCGCAAACTGCAGCCAGAACGGGTCTGGGTGTTGGTGTCTGCATGGCTGTCGTAACGGCGATTTTCACCGTGACATTCCGCGAGCATATTGCCCTGCTCTATAACAATAACCCGGAAGTTGTCGCCCTGGCGGCTCAGCTCATGTTACTGGCCGCGGTGTATCAAATTTCGGACTCTATCCAGGTTATTGGCAGCGGGATCCTGCGTGGTTATAAAGATACGCGTTCTATTTTCTTTATTACCTTTACGGCATACTGGGTGCTGGGTCTGCCGAGCGGTTATATTCTGGCGCTTACCGATCTGGTAGTTGACCGAATGGGACCAGCGGGATTCTGGATGGGCTTTATTATCGGCCTGACCTCTGCGGCGATACTGATGATGCTGCGGATGCGGTTTCTACAACGCCAGCCGTCAGCGGTTATTTTGCAACGCGCTGCGCGATAACCTCATAAAAGCCGCCGCCAGGCGGCTTTTTTTCGCCTCAAAACGGGCTGTCATTTTTGGCGTTCATCCACGCTTCACTAATGGGATGCCTGAAATGCAGTTCACTGGCATGCAGCATCAATCGCGGCGTTTGTTCAGTGCCAGGCAGCAAACGCCCGCCATACAAATCACATCCTAAAATGGGATGTCCTAACTGCTGACAGTGGATCCGTAGTTGATGGGTACGCCCGGTTTCAGGCGTCAGTTGCACTCGCGTCAAGGGGAGCAACGCCCCCTCTTCCTGACGATGATAAAAACGCTCGACAACCTGATAGCGCGAGCGTGCGGGTTTGCCGTTGAGAGCACAAATCGACATCAATGGAAACAGCGCCGGGTCTTTAGCAATCGCTGCATCGATAACCCCTTCGTCGTTTTCCAGATGCCCGCATAACAGCGCGCTGTACACCTTAGTGACCGTACGCTGGCTGAACTGCTGGCAAAGCGCGGCGTTGATAGCCTTGTTACGAGCGACCACCATCAGCCCAGAAGTGCCGAAATCAAGCCGATGTACCAGCGTGCAGCCAGGGTAAATCTGTACCAGCCGGTGATGTACCGAATCGAGATTCTGCGGATTTTTGCCCGACAGGCTAAGCAACCCGCTGGGTTTATTGATGAGCAACAGATGCTCGTCCTGATAGAGGGTCTCTATCTCGTCATGGCAAGGTGGGGCAATAAAGGTATCGAGGATCGTAGACATCAGGCGGCCAGAATGAGGTGTGGGAACGGATGATAACGAATTTTCACCACAGTGGCGAATCTGAGCATTGACCCAATGGCTGGCATGGTAGAGTGTGATTTATCCTGAGTGCGATGAGAGGGTTACTCTGTGCAACAAATCAATTTTTACATGGTGGATGCCTTTACCACCACGACGTTTGGCGGTAATGCCGCAGCAGTCTGTCCGCTCACGGACTGGTTGCCCGATGAAACATTATTAAAGATGGCGCAGCAGCATAACCAGTCAGAAACCGCTTTTTTTGTCGCCGATGAGAATGGTTTTGAGCTGCGTTGGTTTACCACTCAGGGTGAAATCAATCTTTGTGGGCATGCCACGCTTGCCGCCGCGCATGTCATCTTTGAACATCTGGATTACCCGGATACGAAAATCCAATTTGCTACCCGCTTTGTGGGACCGCTGACGGTCACGCGCTGCGGTGAATGGCTGACGCTTGATTTTCCAGCCTGGCCAAGCGAATCTGCCGTGCCGCCAGCTTTACTGCTGGAAACATTAGGCATCACCGAATACAAAGAGGTGCGTGTGGCAAGAGATTACATGGTGGTGCTGGAAAATCAACAGCAGGTTGAGGCTGTGCGCCCAAACATCCACGCCATGCTGCCGCTGGGGAAAATGGTATGCATCACCGCGCCGGGTGACGGGGAATACGATTTTGTCAGCCGTTTCTTTTGCCCGGGTGAAGCCGTCGCGGAAGACCCGGTCACAGGCTCGGCACATAGCATGCTGATCCCTTACTGGGCTGGAAAACTGAATAAAACACAGATGCTGGCACGCCAGGTCTCTGAACGCGGCGGGGATTTACGCTGTCAGTTAGCAGGAACGCGTGTTTATATCAGTGGGCAGGCGATAACTTATCTGATCGGTAAAGTGCTGTTGCGCTAGCGGCCTTACCCAAAATAACCAATCCATGGAGGATTTATGTCGAACAAACTCGTGCAGATACACTTTGATTTTCATGGTCCGTTTGGGGCTGAGATGTCGAATCAGCTCGTTGAACTGGCCGAATCAATCAACCAGGAGCCGGGGTTCATCTGGAAAATCTGGACCGAGAACGAAGCAAATCACGAAGCGGGTGGCATCTACCTGTTCCAGAACGAAGACACCGCTCAGGCCTATATCAAAAAGCATACCGCCCGCCTGAAGCACCTGGGTGTGGAAGAAGTAACGTTCAAAATCTTCGATATCAATGAACCGTTAAGTAAAATTAACCACGGTCATATCAGCTAAACTTTTGCCTTAGACGCCCCTCCCGGGGCGTTTCTTCATTTCCCCCGGCTTTCCCCTCATCAAAAGCGATCCCCCTCTTTCGTCACCTCGCGATTGCGCTATAGCGTGTGCCAAGTTTGCAATAGTTCACAAAATCATCACTCGCGAAAACTATCTCTAGCAGGAAGTGGCATAAAGGCGTATAAAATAATACAAACAGTATTATTTTATACAAAATGAATCACAAACTGCGACTGGAGATTCTCATATGACCGCGGACATTACACTGAACTCATCTGCTGGAAGCTTCCCGCCAGCAGGTCATTACTCGCACAGTACAACGGCTGGCGGATTCGTCTTCATTTCCGGGCAATTGCCTGTCACTTTCGACGGCGAGAAAAAAGAGGATGCCTCTTTTGAGGAGCAAACCCGGCTGGTGCTACAGAATATTGATGCTTGTCTGGCGGGTGCTGGAGTTTCCCGTCAGCATCTGGTGTCAGTTCGCGTCTATGTGACGGATATAAATCAGTGGCCGACGTTCAACAAAATCTATGGAGAGTGGATCGGTGATTTCCGTCCATCCCGTGCAGTAGCCGGTGTTGCGGAACTTCATTATGGTTTTGCGCTGGAAGTTGAAGCTATGGCGTTGGCCCCGCAAGCGTGACGTTTAACAACATACAGGTGAACAACAATGACTGAAATGACACTGCCTGATTATAACGATGTTGCCGCTGCGGCAGAGCGCATCGCAGATTATGCTAACAAAACGCCGGTGATGACCTCCCGAACGGTTAACGAAGAATTTGGCGCGGAAGTCTTCTTCAAGTGCGAAAACTTTCAGAGAATGGGCGCCTTCAAATTTCGCGGCGCTATGAATGCGCTACGCCAGTTCACACCACAACAACGCGCTGCGGGCGTCGTGACGTTTTCTTCCGGTAACCATGCGCAGGCCATTGCCCTGTCGGCAAAGTTGTTGGGCATTCCAGCAACAATTATCATGCCGCATGATGCCCCGGCGGCCAAAGTTGCGGCGACGAAAGGCTATGGCGGAAAAGTGGTAACTTACGATCGCTATACTGAAGATCGTGAAAAAATTGGTCGGGACCTGGCAGAGAAACAGGGGTTAACGCTGATCCCCCCTTATGACCATCCGCACGTGATCGCAGGCCAGGGCACCGCCACAAAAGAGCTGATTGAAGAAGTGGGTCAGTTAGACGCCCTTTTCGTGTGTCTGGGCGGTGGCGGCCTGCTCTCAGGATCCGCTCTGGCGGCCAGACATCTGTCTCCTGACTGCATCATCTATGGTGTCGAACCTGAGGCGGGTAACGATGGTCAACAGTCGTTTCGTAGCGGAAAAATTGTTCACATCGATACGCCCAAAACCATTGCTGACGGTGCTCAGACTCAACATCTCGGGAACTATACGTTTCAGATTATCAAGCAAAACGTGAACGATATTCTGACTGTTTCAGACGCTGAGTTAGTTGCCTCAATGAAATTTATCGCTGAACGCATGAAAATCGTCGTAGAGCCGACCGGGTGTCTGGGTTTTGCTGCCGCCAGAGCGCGTAAAGCTGAACTTCGCGGCAAGAAAATCGGCATTATCATCAGCGGCGGAAACGTGGATATCAGTCGCTACAGTGAATTTCTGGCCGGATGATAAACAGGGTATCTGCCATGCAGATACCCTACTTTTACTGTCTGTACACTCCCGTCTGGAAAAACGCTCCCAGGTCACTGTAAACTGCTCGCAATCATGGCAACAGACATCACCGCAGGAGACTGGCATGCCAAAAACCGACAATAACTCGCTTCTCAGCCAAATTGATACTATCGCCAGGGGATTGAGTGAGACCTTCTCTCCGTTTTGCGAAGTGGTGGTTCATGACCTCAAAAATCCTGAACATGCCATTTTGTCCATCCATAATAATCTGTCCGGACGTCAACCCGGCCAGCCAGCAACCGAGCTTGGCCTGGCGAGAATTGCATCACCTGACTTTCCCAGCATCATTGCGAACTACAGTAATCAGTTTGCCGATGGCCGCCCGGTGAAAAGTACCTCCATTGGCATCAAGGACGAAGACGGCAAATACGTAGCGGCACTTTGCATGAATGTCGATATGACGCTGTTCCGTGGTATGCAGAGTGCTCTTGCGCGTTTTACTGAAACTGAAAATTCCCCCATTAAGGAACATATCGATCCCGGCAGTAATGAAGTCATCCGCCAGCGTATTGATGACTTTGCCGCTAAACGCGCGACGACGGCCCGAGCCCTTAAACCTCAAGACCGTAAGCTGCTGATTCAACAATTACGCCAGGACGGTTTGCTGAACGTACGCAAATCTATGGACACAGTAGCGCAGCATCTGGGCGTATCGAGGGCCACCGCCTATCTGTATGCCCGCCAGTCAGCTCAGGCGGGTGAATAAACGGGTTCAGATAGACCACACTTGCCGCGTATAGAATTTCTGTCCTTGATTACCGACACGAAGCGCTCCCGCTCCACTGAAGGCGGCTTCGTGCCCGATATAGTTACCTACCAGTAAACAACCAAATCCAGCCGCAGTGAAAAAATAAACCTTTATTTTCGTGCGTATTTATTGGCACTGAGTAAATAGATGATTTATTTTTGTACATACATAGTGAAATTTAGCTTTACTCAAATAACACACCAGCATTTTTAATGCACCACAGCAGAACAGACAACAAATAACCCACTGATTTAAAAGAGTTAAAAAGCCATTGAAGTTATTACACCAATAATACCCATGCAATATATATAAATAGCGTGATATCTAAATTATAATTCTTTAACATCCGGCTGATTGGTGAGGTAAGAATGCGGTTAATGGTCATGTTGGTAAGCTTTGTACTCTCCACCCAGCTATGGGCAGGTGAACTTTCCAGGCCCACCGGTAAAGTGCTTTTAACGCTGTCGGGTAATATTGAAAATACAAATGCAGACGGGAAAGCCGTTTTTGATACCGCCAGCCTTGAGAAGCTGGGCATGGTCAGTTTCCAGACCACCTCCCCCTGGTATAATGGGCGTACTACCTTTACGGGTATTCCGCTACAAAAGCTCATGGATTATGTCGGGGCTAACGGCTCTGTTGTTAAGGTCACTGCACTCAATGACTACACCACCGTTATCCCTCTTAGTGATTTCAAAAAATACAATGCTATCCTTGCGTTAAAAATCAACGGAAAATATATGCGCATCCGTGACAAAGGCCCGTTATTCATTGTGTACCCCTATGACAGCATGCCAGAACTGAATAATCAGATTTATTATTCAAGGTCTGCATGGCAGGTCAGTAGTATGGATATTGAGTAAGCGTTCAGGGGAACATCATGAACAGAATACTGGCTGGCATCATCTTTTTTCTTTTTATATCTACCGGGTATATCTCTTTCCTCGTGCATGAACGGCAACAAGAGTTACAGAAACTGACTCACTACACCGATTCCTGGTCTGCTGCTCAGCTGGTATCACAATATTACCGATTTGAATCGTTGCTTGGTCTTTACACTATCGATGATACGATGAATCTCGATGATGTACGCATGCGCCTCGACATTATGCTTAGCCAGAGTGATTTGATAAAAGAAGGAGACCTGGGGCGCTACATCGAAAGCAATATAGCGCACCGTGAACTGGCGGTAAAACTTGAAAATACCCTTAGTTTTCTGGATGTTAATCTAGAGAAAATGAACCGTTTAGCACTCCAGGCTTATCTGAAAAAAATGCATACTCTGGATGCGCCACTGGGTCGTCTTTCATCTGGTGCGTTAAACAAAGATGTTAACTCGATCAATAACGCCAACCAAAAAATTCAGACGCTGTACTATATTTATTCTGCTACCTCTGTGCTGCTGATAATACTGAGTGCGATTCTGGGCGTGCTCATTTTCTATCAAAACAGAAATATTCTGCGGGCGCACCTGCAGGTCAAGAGTCTTGCCGAAGAACTGCAGAAATCTAAAGAAAAACTGCAAATGCAGAATGCTAAACTGGAATATGACGTCTACCATGACTCTCTTACCGAGATGAATAACCGTCAGCTATTCTGGAGCGATTTAAATAAAACAATTGAGAGAGCAGAAAAAAATCACGATTCTGTGACTGTGATGTTGTTTGATTTAGATCGATTCAAAGAAGTAAATGATACGTATGGTCATGATGCCGGTGATATGTTGCTACGCCAGATATCTGACCGACTGGTTTCGATGAGCCTTACCTCGGATACGCTGTATCGCCTGGGTGGAGATGAATTTGCGTTTCTCTCAAGCGGCCTGACAGAAAGCCACGCCGTTTCGCGCGCCCAGAAAATATGTGAATTTATCAGCCAGCCCTACACTATTTATAACACGATTATCAACATAACCACCTGTGTTGGCATTGTTATCTCAGACACTGAACGTCGTTCCGACTATCTTTATAAATTTGCCGATCTGGCCCTTTATGAAGCCAAAGGTGAAGGCTCTGGTAAGATAAAAGTCTTCCGACAACGAATGTTAGAAAAGCTACAAGAAAGCAGAACGCTTGAGCATGATATGGCATTGGCAATAGTGAACAAAGAATTCGTGGTTTATTATCAGCCCATTGTTGACTCCTTCAGCCAGGAAATTTATAGCTATGAAGCCCTAATTCGTTGGCTCCATCCTCTAAAGGGCCTCCTGTCGCCGGATAACTTTATTCCTGTTGCTGAAAAAACCGGAATGATTAATGAGATGGGGAAAGCTGTGCTTGAAATTGCCTGCCGGGAAGCGGCTTGTTGGGCGGTTCCGGCTAAAATTTCAGTGAATGTCTCTCCTGTCCAGCTAAGCAGCAAAGCCTTTGTCGGTATCGTACTGTCTATTCTGAAAGAAACTGGACTCCCAGCCGATCGTCTTGAACTGGAAGTAACAGAATCCTCTCTCTTCACTGAGAGTACGACGCCGATGAACACACTTAACAAACTCAGAGCCATGGGTGTAAAAATCTCCATCGATGATTTTGGCACCGGATATTCTTCCCTTTCGCGCCTGAGCAGGCTTGCCTTCGATAAAATTAAAATAGACAAGTCGTTTGTCCATTCAATATCCACACAGGAAGATGCACTTAATATCATCAAACTGATCACCGGCATGGCGAAATCCCTCAATATGAAGGCTGTTGCTGAAGGTGTTGAAACGCAGGAACAACTAAAAAGCCTTCAGGCGCTGGGCTGCGATTTCGCCCAGGGATATCTGTTTGGTAAACCTCAGCCTTGTATCGATGAGAAAATCAGAAACGGTTGAATCGCTCTCAGACTATTTGATCATCAACCGTAGCGCTAAATCATTCGGATAAGGATCAAAATAGTTCTGGGTAAGCAGATAGCTGTCTGGGTATTCAGCCAGATAGTGCTTGAGTAGCGTCAGAGGCGCCAATATTGGCAGCAGCCCACCGCTATAGTTGAGGATAACGTCACGTAACTCTCCGCGCTGGCGGGTGTTCAACCGTTCGCGGAAGTAGCCCTGGATATGCATCAGTACGTTGGTGTGATTTTTCCGTGAGGCGGGCTTTTTGAGGATTGTCATGAGCTTTTCACGATAGACAACGAAAAAAGCGTCCAAATCATCCCACTGGTGAAGCGAGGCAACGAATGGGCCGATTTCCCGGTAACCAGCCTGGTGATGAGCCAGAAGCTGGAGCTTATAGCGACTGTGAAAGTTGAGTAAGCCATGGCGAGTAAGACCATTGGCCCGCAGCCTATTAAGCTCATGCAATGCGAACACGCGTTCGACAAAGTTCTCCCTCAGCACCGGATCGTGCAAGCGGCCATCTTCTTCGACTGGCAACCACGGGTAGGTTTCCATTAATGCGCCAGTAAACAGACCAGTCCCTTCTTTTCGCCCACGATTTCCCTTCTCGTCATACAGTCTCACTCTTTCCATACCGCAACTCGGTGATTTAGCACAGACGATAAAACCCGAGAGGCCACCAAGTCCCTGAAGATATGAGTTGGCGAAATCGGACATTTTATCGGTTACATCCTCACCAGGCGCATGGCTAAAACAGATGCGGACATTCCCTTGGGCGGTTTGAACCAGACGCAACGCGGGACGTGGTACAGGCAAACCGATAGACATCTCAGGGCAGACAGGTTTGAAAGTCACCCACTGAGCCAGCTCGTCCATCACAAACCCCATCCGTTTATGCCCACCGTCGAATCGCACGGCTGAACCAGTTAAACATCCACTAATCCCGATGACAGGCTGAGTGTTCATAACGACCCCCTCGTTAATTGATGACCCTTTTCGGGAAAAAATGACGGTTTCACTATTAAATCATAGCGTACGTTATCTGCTGTGAGATGGAAGAAAGACCGGAGACTTCAGTTTAGACTGGTGCTGTTTTCAGGGAGGAGATCAAGGATAGCTCTCCCGCCAGTGAAGCAAGGACAATAAGAATGTAGCCTTAGTGCAACATCTTTATTCTAAATATCTGCAGCTAAAGTTGGTAAATCCCCTGAACGGTTCTATAGTCGGGACTGCTTCTCATTACAGGGTTCACTAATGCGATTTAACGGACTGACTAAAGGCTTCTTCATTTTCATACTTGCCCTCGTGACCTGGGCGTTCTTCGATGTGCTGTCCCCCTACTTTTCCGCCATTTTGTGGGCCGCGATATTAACGACTATCTTTAACCCGGTAAAAAACCGACTGCGTAGCGCGCTTGGCGAACGCAACGGGCTGGCATCGTTGATTACCATCGCCATTATCTGTCTGATTGTCTTTATCCCGCTGATGGTAATCCTGTCATCGCTGGCCATTGAACTGAATGTGGTGTACACCAAACTGCAACAGAATGACACGCAGTTCCCGGAAGTTGTCACTTCTGTTCTTTCGTACCTTCCTGATTGGGCCAGAGGATTTCTGGCAGAACACAATCTGGATGATGTCGCGCAGATCCAGAAAAAACTGTCCGATGTCGTGCTGCAAGGCGGGCAGTACCTTGCTGGCAGTGCATTCCTGATTGGGAAAGGGACATTCGGCTTTGCTATCAGCTTTGGCATCATGCTGTATCTGCTGTTCTTCTTACTGAAGGATGGACCGTATCTGGTGCGCCAGATTCTGGACTCATTACCCCTTTCTGATTTTGCCAAACAGCACCTGTTTGCCAAATTCGTCGGCGTGACGCGGGCAACCGTCAAGGGCACGGCGGTCGTCGCTTTGGTTCAGGGTATTCTTGGCGGCATCGCGTTTGCAATTGTGGATATCGACGGCAGCGTTCTGTGGGGTGCATTGATGGCGTTTCTCTCCCTCGTGCCTGCCGTTGGCTCAGCGATCGTCTGGGTACCTGCAGCAATATTCCTGTTC
Organism: Citrobacter sp. Cpo142; assembly: GCF_030332425.1. Taxonomy (NCBI): domain Bacteria; kingdom Pseudomonadati; phylum Pseudomonadota; class Gammaproteobacteria; order Enterobacterales; family Enterobacteriaceae; genus Citrobacter; species Citrobacter sp. Cpo142. The sequence continues at coordinate 111,457 of NZ_JAOWHW010000109.1, read as the reverse complement.
GCCACCCACCAGCTATGGCAAGGGCTGTTTATCGTTGGCTTCTTCGTGATTATCGTTGGGCTGGTGGACAATATCCTGCGCCCGCTGCTGGTAGGTAAAGACACCAAAATGCCGGACTACCTGATTTTGATTACCACTCTCGGCGGCATGGAGATCTACGGCATTAACGGCTTTGTGATTGGCCCCCTGATTGCTGCGCTTTTCATAACCTGCTGGAACCTCTTTTCCGGGCGTGATCATGAAGGCAACGTGGAAGGAATCGACGAAGCCTTTATGGAAGAAGGAAAAAATCCTCCAGATTTATGATTGCAGGACGATAACAGAAGGCGGTTTCAGGACCGCCTTTTTTATTTTCACGCAAAATCATACGTTTCCTATAATTTCAATCATGCTTATTCATTAATCGTCGCAGAAGGAACTAATCAGTGCGAATAGCCACAATTACCAACTGGGCCTATAGCGCGACGGTATGTCTGACCATCGCTTCAGGCGTTGTCATGCTGATGGCATCCAGCGCCGATAACACAGAACGCCAGGTGGTAGAACAGCGTTATCAGTTCGATCAACTTACCGAAGAAGTCGAACTCGATGCCTGGTCGCTGTCCGACCTGGCGCGCGACTATGTTATTGCAAAAGATCCTGAGGTGCTTAACGCCTACCGTCAGAAAGAAGCGTCGCTGAAAGCCGTTGAGCATCGGCTGTCGAAGCTCAAAGACCTTGGGGCAACGGATGAAGAACTGGCGCTATTGCACGAGGGGCTGCAGATTGTTGATGCCCTGCAGGACGAGCAAGCTGCGGCGCTTGCCAGCGTCGCGCGCGCAGAAGAGTCGCAGGCTATTGCCCTGCTCTATGGGAAGACCTATGAGCAGGAACTGGAACGCGCCCAGGACCGGATAGATCATTTCCGCCAGCTACTCGATAGCCGCGTACGCAACACGATTGAAGATGCAACACAGTCATCCCGCATGCTGCGGACGGCCTCAGAAGTGATGGTCGGTATGACGGCGCTACTGTTTTTATTCGTTCTCGGTTTTATTTTAAAGCGTCGCGTCCTGCGTCCCGTCGTGCGTTTGAGCGATGTCGTAAACCGTCTCGCATCGCAGGATTATGCCGTTGAGACGCCCAGCTTTAACCAGATAGATGAAATAGGCGACATGGCGCAGGCGATCCGGATATTTCGCGAGAACGGTCTGGCTCGTCAGAGACTGGAGAAAGAGCGAGATGCCGACTGGGCAATCCGCGATCTGCTGGCACGTATGACGCAGCGTCTGCAGGGCTGCGAGAATTTTGCCGATGTCATCAATGTGGCGGAGCTGTTTGCACCGAATATTGCCCCAGGGATTGCCGGGCGGCTTTATATACTGGACCGGGAACCCTGGCAAATGCGCTGCGTTGCACAGTGGCTTTCACCGCAGGGCAAAGCGGATGCGTTCCACCCGGATGAATGCTGGGCTGTGCGCCGCGGCCAGAGCCATCCTCCGGTACAAGGCGAACCCGATATCGCCTGCTACCATCTGCCGGAGTCATGCCAGCAGCATACCCTGTGCGTCCCGCTGATTGCCCAGGGCGAAGCCATCGGCCTGCTCTCATTCCAGAACCTTAGCGATGATTCCGCCCCCTCTCGTGCGTATCTGGAGCTAATGGCAGAAGCACTCGGCCTCGCATTAGCCAACCAGCGTCTGCGTGACGCCCTGCTGGAGAAAGCGCTCTACGACCCGCTAACCGGACTGCGCAACCGTCATCATCTTGAAGATACACTACGTACTCAGATGAGCCAGGCAGTGCGTAACAAAGAACCGATCAGTTGCCTGATGATCGATATCGATCATTTTAAAAGTATTAACGACCGCTTTGGCCATGAGGCAGGCGACAGCGTGATTAAAAGTATCGCCGCGACTATTCAGCGCGTTGTCCACGACAGCGGCATGGCCTTCCGCTACGGCGGTGAAGAGTTTCTGGTACTGCTGGCCAATACGGATGAACAGGCCGCTAACCGCTTTGCAACAGAAATCTACAACGGCGTACGCGAACTGTCGCTGCGCTTTGGCGTTTCCGATATTGGACACGTGGATGTCTCTATTGGCGTTGCCAGCTATCCGCAGCACGCCCAGAGCGACAACCTGTTACGCGCCGCAGATGTCGCACTGTACCGCGCGAAAGAGTTAGGTCGTTCGCGCATTGTGAGCTTTGGCATGCTGGAAGCAAGCTGATATGTCCCATCACTTCGGGCATTGCTTTACCTCTGCGCCAGCGGGTGATATGTTAACAGGATGAACACAAAACACGATATCAACGGTTTTAATCACAACCTGTGGTGGCTGCCTTCTTAAAGGCGGTCAGAATGTGTTTTTCCCATTTTTAGATAACCGCCGAAAGGCGGTTATTTGCATTTAGAGACCCCTTTCGGTTTTATGACTAAGGAGTCTGACATGAACAATAAAACCATCATCCTCACTGGCGATCGTCCCACCGGCCCGCTGCATCTTGGCCATTATGTGGGTTCATTGCGCCAGCGCGCCACGCTGCAACACGATTATCAGCAGTTTATATTGGTGGCTGACCTGCAAGGGCTGACCGATAACGGCAGCACACCGCAAAAGATCCGCGACAATATTCCCGAGGTACTTGCCGACTATCTTGCCGCAGGAATAGATCCGTCACTCACCACCATCTGTCTGCAATCAGCACTGCCTGCTCTCGCTGAGTTAACCGCACTTTATATGAACATCGTCACCGTGGCTCGCGTAGAGCGTAATCCTACTGTTAAAAACGAAATTGCGCAGAAAGGGTTCGCCCGTTCGTTACCGGTTGGCTTTCTGGTTTATCCCATCAGTCAGGCGGCAGATATTACGGCCTTCAAAGCCGAAGTCGTTCCCGTCGGCGACGATCAGTTGCCAATGATTGAGCAGACTAACGAAATCGTGCATAAGATGAATAGCCTGTTACCGGCCCCCGTCCTATCGCACTGCAAAGCGCTGCTGAGTGAAACCAGCCGCCTTCCAGGGATCGACGGAAACGCTAAAATGTCAAAATCGCTTGGTAACACATTGCTCCTGTCAGCCAGCGAAGAAACCATTCACCGCGCGGTCAGCGCAATGTACACCGACCCTAATCATCTGAAAGTGTCCGACCCAGGGCAAATAGACGGCAATATGGTATTCACTTACCTCGATGCTTTTCATCCGGATAAAGCAAAAGTGGCGGAAATGAAAGCGCATTACCAACGGGGTGGACTGGGTGACCGGACATGCAAAAACGAGCTGGAAGTGTGCTTGCAAGAACTCATCGCGCCAATGCGCGAGCGGCGTGCAACCTACATTCAGGATAAAGGCATGCTGATGGCGATGCTCAAAAAAGGAAGCGAGCAGGCGCACGAGATTACGCAGCAGACATTAAGAGAAGTGAAGCAAGGGCTGGGTTTGCCGGTGTTCTAATCTGGATTGATGTCTCTCCCGGTGGGAAATAACCACCGGGAGGGGTGACTCTTTATGGCGCTAATTCAACTCATATCACGTGACACCCGAGGTTGTGATTCAACGATTCCCTACTGAATGTAAATACCCTTTCCAGCCATTTACATGATTTACACATAGCACAATTACATAATCAAAATTAACCAGTAATCTCTATCCTTCCTCGCCTTTCCCCACCCTTATAAAATCGATTATATAACCTTAGCGAGTTTTAAAATGATTAACCGTAAAGCCACTGCATTATCTCTGACTGCGATTAGCATTTTATTTTCATCCGCTGTCTTTGCAGATGATTCAGGCAGCGTTAGCGACCAAATGACGGTAAAACTGACCGTCGAAAAATCATGCAAGGTCAGCGTTGATGATATGGATTTTGGCTCACACGGTAGTAATGATGGGGCTGTTACAGCCTCTGCCAAAGCTTATGTAACCTGTACAAACGGCACAGGGTATATGCTCGGAACGGATAAAACTCACGATTTCGAAATGAGTTCTAACGACACCGCCGATGCAAAAAAAGTAGCCTATACCCTTTCTACCGACCATCCTGGCGGCACTTCTCTGGCTGATAATGGTATTTCAGCTATCGGTACCGGTGAACAGCAAGCATTGCCCATCTTCGGGAAAGTAACGGCAAATGCCCTGAAACAGGCCTCTGCTGGGGACTATACCGATACCGTTACATTAACAGTTACATATTGATTTAATATTAAAGGTGCAGCATATGAAGCGATTTATTTTATGGGTTGGTGTTAGCGTCTTGAGCCTGGCCTGCACAATAAACTCATACGCTGCCACCTTGCAGGTGTACCCGGTCACTCTGGGATTCTGTGGTAAAGAATCCGCCCAGGCTATCTATGTACGTAACACAGGTAGCGCCACTATCGGGGCACAGATCCGTGTCTATGCGTGGAAACAGCAAAATAATAAAGACAACTTGACCGAGACCCAGGACGTAATGGTTAGCCCTCCTATGACCACAATCCCGGTCTCCCGCCAGCAATTGATCCGGGTTATCTTAACAACGCCAGGTAGTGGTGATAACGAGCAGGCCTACCGTATTATCGTTGATGAACTCCCTGGTGAAAATAATATGGCTGATAAAGATGGGGTTCGTTTCTTGCTGCGTTATTCCATCCCGGTATTTGTTAATTGTAAAGATACCCAACCCATCAGTAGTCAACTAGATGTATCAATCGATCGTTCAGTTCATCCATTAATGTTAAAAATAAAAAACAATGGCACACAGCATGTTAAATTAAGCGATGTTTTTATTTTTTCTGGCAAGAGAAGTGTTGCCATGAGCAAAGGATTACTCGGGTATGTATTACCGCATAGTGAAAAGGAATGGCCGTTACCGAATGGAATAACTACTGCGTCATCTTTATCACTTAATTTGAATGACAATGCTAAAACGCAGATCATTAACATTACACCTTAAATCCATTGTTGTTTTTTTATTGGTATGTCCCTCTGTCCAGTCAGCAGAAAATGAGACACTGTATCTGACTGCAACGATAAATGATCAACCAGTTAAGGGGTTTATCAAAGCCAAAAATAGCAACAATAAGATTTATATTGCTGCTCAAGATATGGATAAGCTTAACCTGAAAGTGTCATCCCTGCCGAAACAAAAGGGGTATTTTGATATCAGTTCACAAGATGGCCTCAGTGTTACCTTCGACAACCTGAATCAAAGCTTGATTATTACTGCCAGTAAAAACTGGCTCGACAGAGAAAGCCATCTTTCCAATAGCAATAGCTCGCGCCTTATCCGTATGTCCGAGTTATCACCTGAAGTGCGGGGTTTGGCACTTAACTACGATTTATTTGCCAGCAATGAAGACGGCATACAAGAGACTTCAGCCTATAGCGAATTTCGCACCTTTGGCGTTGGCCCAGGCTTTTTCTCGACCTCTTTTAACACGCAGGAGTCGAGCAGCAACGAGGCACAAACTGGTACTCATCGCCTGATGAGCAGTTGGAACTACGAAAACGTGGATAAACTGCTCACACTCAGGATCGGCGATGGTTTTACATCCTCGCAATCATGGACGAATAGCGTTCGTTTTGGCGGCGTTAGCCTTGCGCATAACTACAGTACCCAACCCACCTTCAATACGTCATCGCAGGATATCCTGACCGATAGTGTTACGCTCCCATCCACGGTTGATCTGTACGTCAGAGGAATCAGAACCTCCTCGCAGAAAGTTCAGCCCGGACAATTTACGCTTAACACAGCGCCGATTTTTACCGGCAGCGAAGGTGCGCAGGTGGTCATCACCGATGTGAATGGTAAACAACGCGTGGTGGATTTGAATCTGTACGGCACCAACCAACTCCTTTCTGATGGTCTTACAACCTGGGGTATGAGCCTGGGCTGGGTGCGTGAAGACTATACCTATCGTTCTTTTGCCTATGATCCGCAACTGATAGGTGTGGGCGACTGGCGTCACGGACTGAACGACAGTACCACCATCGGCATGCATACCGAACAGAGTGGCAGTCTGCATAATCAGGGGATCGGTTGGGACTATTTGCTCTCTCCGTCACTGGGGACGCTACATGCCAACGCAGCCACCAGCCGTTATCAGGCCAATAGTGGCAACCAATGGGGTTCCGGCTGGCAGTGGAACAATCAGATTTTTAATTTCTCGCTCTCACACTCACGGGCCACCAGGGGGTTTCGCGATATTTCATCTATAGCAGATAATGATATTGCCACCCGTGAAGATTCTGCATTTGCCAGCGTGTCGTTTGATATGACGGGCACTTTCGGTGCGAGTTGGGTCAGCCAGACATTCCCTCAGTATGCAGAACGCTATCTGGGATTATCCTGGTCAAAAAGTTTTGATAACCAGATCAACATTTCATCCAGCGTCACACAAGCACTTGGCGACGATCACAACACTACCGTGTACGTCACGTTCAGTATTCCACTGTTCCGTCATCAGGATTACCTCTCAATCCAGGATAACCATGATAAAGACGGAAATTCCGTACAAGCTAACCTAACGCGCTCACTGGAATCTAATAAACCGGGCTGGGGTTGGAATCTCTCTGCACAACAAGGTAAAAATAGAAGCATCCATGCTAGCCTCCAGCGCCGCAACACCTGGAGCGATCTGGCGTTAGGCTATAATCGTGATGAACAACAAAATAACTACTACGGTTCAATGACCGGTGCCATAGGTTTGTTTATGGGGCACTTTTACGCCACCCGCGAATTAGGTAGCGCTTTCGCCCTCGTAGATACGGCTAAGGTACCGAATGTGCCGGTTTATCTCGAACATCGCCCGGTTGGCCATACGGATAGTAATGGCATGCTGTTTCTGAACAACCTTAATCCGTACCAGGCAAACCATATCGACATCGACCCTCTGAGTCTCGATGAAGATTATCGCGCCCCCTACACTAATGAAATCCTGATCCCGCAAACCGGGCGCGGTGCCGTCGCCAATTTTAACATTTATCGCACACATGCCGTTCTGCTAACCGTCACTACGCGTGATGGTAAAAATGTGCCCTTCTCCGCAAAAGTTAGCGTGCAGGATACTCATGGACAGACGCCCAGTCAGGGTACCCCACAAACCATTGTTGGTTATGAAGGTAAAATTTATCTGGAAGATCCCCCGACAGGCGGAACGCTGAACGTTCAGTGGGCATCTAACTCTTGTTCGCTAAAACTGCCATCACAATTTTACGCTTCTCATTCGGTGGAGAAAATTAACGCACTATGTCAGTAACTCGTTCCCTTTGGTTTATCGCCCTTTTTGTGGTGATGATGTTTAAATTCAGCCCAGTAGCCGAGGCCGCTAACTGCTGGAATGGTAGCCCTTCTGGACTGGATTTTGGTACCGTCACCCCCGGACAAACTGAGACAACCGCAACCCGACTTTCGTTTACCTGTAATAATTACGACGGTCAGGTCGAGTATGTCCGCGCCTGTCTAAAGGTTATGGCGAACAATCCGCTGGCGATGAGCCAGAACGAACCTTCAAGTACCCCGCTCTATTTTTCGGTCTACTCGATTTACAATCAACATTCACCGCTGAGTCAAAACAACAACGTGTATGCTCAAATCGATTTTGCTTTGTCTACAGGCGGAACCGCTGAACATGACATACCGCTTATCGGCAAGATAAACCCTGGTCAGACTAATGTCAGCGCCGGGATATACTATGATTACGCCACAGCAATCCAAATTGCATACACCTCAGCCAGTTCATTACAAGCGCTCCCGGCCTGTGGCGCCCTGAATGGTACAACAATTACTGACCAGATTAGCGCCTCTGCTACGGTGAAAAACGGCTGTGAAGTTGTCAACGTGGATGATATGGCATTCGGCAGCAAGAGCCCCGCTCAGAGCGATTTGCTACAGGCGACATCCACGGCGAATATTACTGTCCAGTGCCCAACCGGGACGGATTATTCCATCAGCATCGGTCATGGTCTGCACCCCAAGGGGAACCAGCGTTCAATGTGTCATAACGGTGAGTGCGTAAACTATGCGCTGTATCAGGATGCAGCACACTCCATGGAATGGACGCAGGGCAATCCGGAAAAACAGTATTCCGCTGATGGGCAAGCGCAGAGTCTGGTGGTTTACGGTTCCGTCCCAGCACAGAAATGGCCATCACCAGGGGGTTATACTGACACTGTAGTGATTACGTTAACTTTTTAACTCACAGATTTTTCGGTCAGTGAGCCAATGCGCTGGGTGTTTTTTGCAATGACGCACTGTTACGCTATTTGCACGAAAAACACGCTACAATTACACAGGAAAAAATCAATCAGCCACAAAGTTAAATACATATAGATCAGTAAGATAATAAACTTAAGGGTCAGGGTATAGCAGCTATTAATGTGTCCCTGTTTATGCTCCAATCTACCTCCAAAATCACGCCTTCGAATATGGTAAAACTACTCCATAACCACACAGATCATTCATTCCTCTCATTAACATATTTCCATAGCTCATTTCGAGCCATCGCACATTGTTCAGTCTTTGAGTTGTTGTATGCCTGCCTTTTGCACATCTCATTCTCATCACCGATTTGATCATCCGTACTTATGACCTTCAACTAATCAAATCTTACGTGATAAACAGTGCCCTCTCTTACGACAGCTTAGTGCCAGGAGCAGACATCTATGACTTGGAAATGACCAGATTAACATGCACAATAATTAGGCTCACTGAGTGAAAGCCATGAATAATTTTATCGAGAGATTTCCTGATAATTTTGAGTTAAGAATGTAAAGGCAGTACATGTTGTCTATAGGTGGAAAGAGGCATTTAATGATCAATAATATTTGCATCAGTCTGTATGGTTCAATAGAAGATATCTGCAAACAGCAACTTGCTAATGCAGGTTTCAGAGTTCCTAAGGAAACTACTAACGGCTACTTACCTCTACTTTTGAACATGAATAAAAGGCTTATTGAACCCCGTAAAAGGAATGTACATTTTCACAGCGCCTTGATTGTTCCTGAAAAAAATAGACATGGTTTTGCTTTACTCATTAATAAAATGCAATGTGGGATCAACATTAACGGCTATCAAAGTCATCATTTGGAAAGAGCTAACTTCAATGATGATTTTTTGAATGATTTTGGCTTACATCATTTCCACCTTGGTGAAACAACTCAAAAGACTGGAAAGCATAAGCACTACATTGAAAGAACTGGCAATACTGTTTTTGCAAAGGTTGATCAGAACGACATTTATTTATTAGGAGTATTCGGTCATAACAGTGAAGAAAAACAATTCATCTATTCTGATGAACAACTGCTCAAGTCCTTATATGATGAGTGGCCACATCTCCTTGAACAGTGTCGAGTTAGAGGTGTGACAGGGCAAACACTATCCCCAGAAGAACGAAATGCCTTACGAAGTAACGGTGCCAATGTGATTACGGCCCTTAGTGATGACATTACAATTATGTCCCCCGGGGGAGGGTACATGGCAAATAAAATGAGTGCTTCTGTTTCCATAGAAATGATACATCTATACCGTACAATTTCTATGCTTAAAAAATCATTATTTGAGATTCAAGAACAGCACTATCCATTTGATGCTGAATTCAAAGTGATCACTTTCGGTCACGATGAGTTAAGCTTATTTTGCGATAAAAACTGTTTTTTTACAAAAATACAGATATTAGGTGGCCATCATAAAACCATGAGTTTAGCGCCTGGATATGGGCCAGTTTACTCTCATGGCTTTGTACTAGGTAAAACGACTAAGCTATATGTTGCATTGATTGAAGCGCTAAATACTACTGCGAGCAGAAATTATCTACATCCATTTCCGTCACTATATATACGACATTTATGAATCTTTAATATACAATTAAATCAAAATTAAAATTTTTCAGGCATTTATTTCGAATCATAGATGTGCCTAAAATCCACACAATTTCCTTAAGGGGTCTTTGCATGCGGATTAGGTTACCTTTAAAGTGAACTTCCGCTCCTCGCTCATGAGGGACAACCATACTCAAATCTCCCACATTGCAGGAGATTTAAGTATGAACACGTCACCGTGGAACAAAGACCGTATCATTGGCCAAAAAAGACCACTTCAGATATCTCATATCTGGGGTATCCGAATCCGACTTGAACTGGAAGGTAAAACGCGCGATTTAGCCCTGTTCAATATGGCCCTAGACAGTAAACTTCGAGGTTGTGATCTGGTTAAGCTAAAAGTTTCTGATGTTGCATATGGTAGCTCCGTTTCAAGCAGAGCAATGGTGTTGCAACAGAAAACCGGTAGCCCTGTGCAATTTGAGATAACTAAAGGGACAAGAGAAGCTGTTGCTGCATTGATAAAGCTTAGCAATTTGCACAATAAAGACTTCTTGTTTTGGTCTCGGGTCGGAACTAACCGGCACATTTCAACTCGGCAATACAACCGAATCTTTCATAGGTGGGTAGAAAAGCTTGGTCTCGAAGATTCGCTTTACAGCACACATTCCATGAGAAGAACAAAACCTTACCTGATCTACAAGAAAACCAAGAATCTCCGGGTGATCCAACTTCTGTTGGGTCATAAGAAACTGGAAAGCACAGTCCGTTATCTGGGCATTGAAGTCGATGATGCGTTAGAGATCTCTGAATCGATTGAAGTCTAAGGTTGCCAGGGCTGCAACAGCAGTCCTGTGCCAAAAACGGACATTAATACATGGGGGGCGATAATGGGTGTGAACTCTTCTGCTGAATCGATTCCTGTGCTAACATAAACCCATAGGGGATGGCATTCCCCCTTGAACCGCCATGTGGCTAATGATGCCTGCATTTATTCCCGGACCGGGAAGATGCAGGCTTATCGTTTTATCAGCCATGCAGCGTTGTGTGTCCGGGATGATTAACCATCTGAGGATGCTTCAATGCGCTCAAATCACTTCCTGCTCAATAATTCAATCAGTTCTCTTGCGCAATGGCTTGGCCTTGCTTTCCTGATCGCCGTGCTGACCGGCACAGCTTCTGCGTTCTTTCTGTTTTCCCTTGACTGGGCTACGGCGACCCGGCTCAGACATCATTGGCTTATCTGGTTGCTTCCCGTTGCAGGATTTGCCGTGGGATGGGTTTATCTGCGCTACGGAAGTTCAGTAGAAGGCGGGAATAACCTGGTGCTCGATGAAATTCATAATCCCCAAAAAATTATCCGTCTGCGCATGGCCCCGCTGGTATTTATCGGCACTGTTGTTTCGCATCTCTTTGGTGCTTCTGTTGGGCGCGAAGGGACAGCAGTACAGATGGGTGCCTCCATAGCCGATCAGTTTACTCGCATGTTTGGCCTGACGCCGGATACCCGACGCATTGTCCTGATGGCCGGTATCAGTGCCGGTTTCTCATCAGTATTCGGCACCCCTCTCGCGGGCGCCATTTTTGGGCTTGAGGTTCTGGCCGTAGGGCGGATGAATTACAACGCATTAATACCGTGTATTTTCGCTGCCATTGTGGCCGATCAAACTGGGTTATTATGGGGAGTACATCATACTCATTACTCCGTCTCGTTTATTCCTCATATGTCTGCCTGGGCACTGATTGCTGTCATAATCGCCGGTGGGCTCTTTGGTCTGACTGCCAGGGCTTTTGCCAGCGCAACACATGCCATCGGCAGTTTCATGAAGAAGGCTATCCATTATGCGCCACTGAGACCGTTCATTGGCGGACTGGTAGTGGCTGTGTCGGTCTTTTGCCTGGGTGCTGATCGCTATATCGGTCTGGGTATTCCCGTTATCGTTGACGCCTTTCATCAGTATCTGGCTCCATGGGATTTCCTGGGAAAACTGGTATTTACGGTCACTTCTCTGGGCGCAGGTTTTAAAGGTGGGGAGGTCACACCGCTCTTTTATATTGGGGCCACACTGGGTAACGCGCTGGCTCCAGTGCTGCATTTACCGGTCAGTTTTCTGGCCGGGATTGGCTTTGTGGCCGTCTTTGCCGGAGCTGCGAATACCCCTGTGGCTTCAACACTGATGGCTATTGAGTTATTTGGCTCTGAGATGGGCGTTTATGCTGCACTGGCCTGTGCTGTTGCCTGGCTGATATCGGGTTATACCGGCATTTATCGTTCCCAGCGCGTAGCCTGCCTGAAACATGGCTTCGTGCCGAAGAATATTAAACTTGCTGATGTCCCTGACTGGTTAGCAGACAATGTAAAGTCCCGGAAACCGAAAAGCAGCGAAACCTGTTCGGCAGAGGTGAATAAGTGAAGATGGAAACGCTATCGACGCTACGAATCTATATCCCGTCAGGCACCAGGGTAAAAGCATCGGGATTTATGAAAAAACTTACCGCTCCTCCATTGAGCCATTATCTGCTGCGTCAGGCTAGGGCAGAGGGAGTACCTCAGGCTATCATCCACAACGTAAGTGCAGGGTATCTTGTCGGGATGAAAATAAGCTATTCCCACCATGAAATTAAAGCAGGTACTCACCCGGAATGCCTTGAACTGATTGGGCATGTAGCTGAATTAAAAAAATTCATCGCTGATTATGAAGAGCATCTCGAAGGATTGCGCTGCATCATCTCAATGTCTGAGGAACACACCATCATTTCTGAAGAAGTATTACCATGAATGAAATACATCCGTTGTAATAGCACGGATAGCTCTGAATCACCATGGGTTCAAAGGCAACTGCGTGCAAGTCATGGGCTGGGATTAGCCCATGACTTGCAGACACGGACAAATATCATGAATGTCCGTTATTCGCTCAAAGCGGACCTTGCGACGCTTCACTAGATGCCATGAAACGGGCATTTCAGCAGTAGTTTGGGCTGTGTTCAAACTCACCCAACCCTTTGTGATACGATATTCGCTTTAAATTGTCACATGGGGTCAGATTTTGAATTCATACATTTTCCTTGCTGGGGCCATCGTAGCTGAAGTCGTAGGTACAACCCTGATGAAGTTCTCTGACGGATTCACACGCCTATGGCCATCTGTAGCAACTATTGTGTGCTACTGTGCAGCCTTTTATCTTCTCTCCCAAACTCTGTCGACCATTCCAACGGGTATCGCATACGCAATTTGGTCAGGTGCTGGAATCGTATTAATCAGCCTTTTGGGCTGGTTAATAAGCGGGCAAAAGCTAGATTTTCCGGCGATCGCAGGTATGCTTCTTATTTGTGCTGGGGTTCTGGTTATTAATATTTTTTCAAAATCCTCCCCACATTGATCCTCTTATCTTGTTCGAGCAGGAAAAGTGCATATGAAAATACCAATACTCCATACAGAACGCTTGCTGTTAAAACCATTAGAAGCCGAAGATGCCTCGCAGATTCAGGTGCTTTATCCCCGCTGGGAGATAGTTCGCTATATGGTCTCCTCAGTACCCTGGCCCTATCCTGATAACGGTGCGGAGAATTACGTCAACAACGTTGCCCTGCCTGATATGGAAAAAGGGATTGCGTGGATCTGGACTATCAGACTCCGTGAGGCCCCTGACGCTCTCATAGGTTTAATTTGCCTTTATGACGTTGAGGATAATAACCGTGGATTTTGGTTAGCTCCGGAATATCAGGGGCAGGGTTTTATGCGTGAAGCCAGTAATGTCGCTACGGATTACTGGTTTAATACGTTAAATAAGACAGTATTGCGTGCGCCGAAAGCCTCTCTCAATATCCGTTCCAGACGTATTTCAGACAGTAGCGGAATGCGGCTTATCAAAACGGAAAAGAAAGAGTATGTCAGCGGTTTGCTGGATTCTGAACTTTGGGAAATCACGCGCGACGAATGGAACGCTCGTCAGGTTGGTTAAAATAAATTATGGAATGTCCATAACCGAACCGCAGAGAATTTCTGTTCTTCGCGAAAGTTCATCACCTCTTGAATCAGTTTTCTGCCCAATCCAATCCACTGCCGCGACAGCCATCATCGAGAATACACCAGCGCAAATGTGCTTCATTCATTTTGCCCTGCACCAATGGCAAGTTTATTAATCCTGAAGTTGCGATCATAATAAATAGATACGCAGCGAAGCCTGTCACTCGCGGGCAACATGAGTAATGCTATCTTATTTGAGGATTCTGGCATGGCCCCCTTTCATCAACTGACTGCCATCAGTTTGCATGGCCAGCCCATCTGTATGGCCGACTACGCAGGCAAACTGGTTCTGGTGGTTAATACCGCCAGCCATTGTGGTTTCACTCCACAATATGCAGGCCTCGAAGCGCTCTACAAGAAGTACGCCGCGCAGGGTCTGGTGGTGCTTGGTTTTCCCTGCAACCAGTTCGGTAACCAGGAGCCCGGTGGAGCCGACGAAATCGCGCAAACCTGTCACATCAACTACGGTGTGAGCTTCCCGATGTTTGAGAAAGTGGAAGTCAACGGTGCCGCTACGCACCCGGTGTTTCGTTACCTGAAAGACGAATTACCCGGCGTGCTGGGCGGGCGGATCAAGTGGAATTTTACTAAGTTCCTGATCGGGCGTGACGGCAAGCCGCTTAAGCGATTTGCACCCTTCACTACCCCAGAGAAAATAGAAACCACCATCCTTACAGTGCTTAAAGTCTGAGCGCCTCTGTAATTCAAACCGACCCTGGTATGCCCCAGTTCGCTGTCTGAATAAAAAACACGCTGCAAAATCAACAAAATATAATCAACTTGCTTAATTACTCTGCAATCGCGTGAGATCGGGAAGAAAAATGCTATTTCCCTCTTGCCTCATTCGGTCTGTGCCGCTAATATTCGTCCCCGTTGTCACCTACAACGTTGCGTTCATAGCTCAGTTGGTTAGAGCACCACCTTGACATGGTGGGGGTCGTTGGTTCGAGTCCAATTGAACGCACCATCTTGCGTCCGTAGCTCAGTTGGTTAGAGCACCACCTTGACATGGTGGGGGTCGGTGGTTCGAGTCCACTCGGACGCACCAAATCATATCCCTTTGATTTGGTGCTATTTCGCTTCAAAACTATCTTTTTATCTTCAGTTTGTATCCGTCAGTTTTATCATTTCCCTTGATGATTCAATAGCACTGCGCTAAATCATTCTAAGTTCCATGCTCAACGCGTATCATTCATCTTCTTCGTATAATGTCTTTCGTCAGAGCCAGGATACTATGCCCTCTTCCATCTTCCTGTTAGCCGCAGGCAGTTTGCGCCCTGCATTTACGCCACTGATAAGCCAGTTCACGCGCATGAGTGGAATAGACGTCAAGGTTGAATATGGTCCGGCCGGTTTATTGCGTGAGCGTATTGAAGCGGGAGAACCGTGTGCGCTCTTTGCCTCGGCCAACAGGGACCATCCGCAAAACCTGTTAGCACGTAATAAAGCCGTCTCTACGCACACTTTTTGCTGGAACAAACTGAGCCTTGTCAGCAACCGAACCGGTGTCTGGCTGGATTTACTCCGCGACCCAACGCTGCGACCAGGTACATCAACGCCCGGCTGCGACCCTTCCGGAGACTATACCTGGGCATTTTTCGACAATATGGATGTACTGGAACCAGGACTCGGGCAACAGCTTCGGACGCGCGCAATCCCACTGGTGGGTGGTCGTGATACGGTAAAAATCCCGCAAGGAGAACTGGCGAGTACCTGGATCCTGCGCCAGGGACTGGCCGATCTGTTTATCGGTTACGCGCATTACGCACACGCGCTGCGCGCGATGCCCGACGTACATTACGTGGCTATTCCCGATGAGCACAATATTCGCTGCGAATACCAACTGGCGGTGCTTGATGCATCCAATGAAGTCATGGCGCTGGTTGAATTCATACTCTCCCGCGGCGGACAGGAATTTCTTAGCGCCGCAGGATTCTTACCGCTTAACGACGAATAGAAAACAACGGTGCGATAAACGGCGTCTGATAGTTCTCCACGCTGAGTTTTCGCAGCGTTAAGCCATAAGCCAGAAATAAATTCTCCTCCGTCACAATGCTGTTCGTGGGCCCAGCCCGCCATTTTCCTTCAGGGAGTAGCAGCAAAGTATGGGAAGCAACCTGTAACGCATGCAGCGGATCGTGGGTCGAAAAGACAATGCTGCATCCCTGTTGATGGGCCAGATCGCTGATTAGCTGCAGCACCACCTGCTGATTGGCGAGATCCAGCGCGGAACACGGTTCATCCAGTAACAGCGTTTGACACTCCGTCACCAGAGCCCGGGCAATCATCACCAACTGTTGCTGCCCGCCAGAAAGTGAGCCAAATGAGCTGGAGGCGAGATGCGCGATATTCAACTGCTCTAACGCCTGCATTGCTCTTTTTTGATCCTGCGGACTGGGTTGCGCAAACAGCTTCACGTGCTGTGCTCGCCCCATCAACACCACGTCGCTGACCGTGTACGGAAACGGCAGATGGCTATGCTGTGCCACAATCCCTATCCCACCGTTATTTTCAATACTCCCGCCTATAGCAGGCAGCGTGCCGGTTAACGTATCGAGCAACGTACTTTTACCCAGGCCGTTGCGCCCCAGCACGGCCCAGATCTCGCCTTTCTGGCAGCAGAATGTTAGCGGCTCAAATAGCGGCGCGCGATGCCCATAAATAAGCTGATTTACGCGCAGTGCGGCAGGTATCATGATTTCTCCCGGCGGCTGGTACGAATGAGCAAGAAAGCAAACAGCGGCGCGCCGAATAATGCGGTAATGATGCCCAGCGGTATCTCCGCATGCATCAGGGTGCGGGCAATGTCATCCACTACAATCATAAAACCGCCCCCCAACCAGAAGGCGCACGGTAGTAAACGACGATGATCAACCCCCACCAGCAAACGCGCCAGATGAGGAATCACTAATCCAACCCAGGCAATACTGCCGCTGACCGCCACCTGAGCAGCGACCAAAAATGCGCAACATACCAAAACGCTGCGTCGCAGAGGAACCACCGCCACACCCAGTGCTCTGGCATCTTTGTCATTAAGCGACAACAGGTTTATCCGCCAGCGTAGCTGGTACAAAACCGTCGCGGCGATACCGACCGGAACCGCCAACAGCAGCACTTTATGCCAGTTGGCCGTCGCAAAGCTGCCAAGCAACCAGAACACAATATTAGGTAACGTCTCTTCGGTATCAGCCTGATACTGGATCAGGCTCACCAGCGCGGCAAAAAATCCGCTCAAAATGATACCCGACAGGATCAATACCAGCGTATTCTCCAGCCCCTGTAACGCAGCAATGGCATACACCAGGATCAACGCTGTCAGACCAAAGAAAAACGTTGATCCCATCATCAGCCAGGGCGAAAGACCGAGCAGGATGGCCAGTGTTCCACCAAAGGCCGCCCCCGACGTCACGCCGATAATATGCGGGTCGACCAGAGGGTTATGAAATACCCCTTGCAGCGTCGCGCCGCATAACCCAAGCGCGCCCCCCGCCAGCAGTGCCATCAGAATACGCGGTAGCCTGACTGTCCAGATAACCTGGCTGCCTATTCCCTCAGCGTCGCTATAGTGCGTCAGGTGATAAAACACTTCGCTTAACGACAGCGGATACTGTCCGAGGCATAGCGAACTGACGCCCAGCAACAGGACCACAACGATTAAGAGCGGTTGCTGGGGCAAAATACGGTTACTTAGCTGCATCAGGCTGCCAGTTCACACGATAAAAACGTTGATAGTAGTCCTGGGCCTGCGCATCAACGTCCACGTTTTTATAGGCATCCGGATACAGTTTTTTGGCCATCCAAAGTTCACCGATCGCCAACGCTTCCGGCATCGGATAGCCCCAGGCTTTGGCATATTCAGGCATCAACCAGACGCGATGATTTTTCACCGCATCAATCCCCTGCCAGTTTGGATCGTTTTGGATCTGAGTTACCACCTGCGGATAGCGATCCTGGACAAAAATCACCTGCGGGTTCCACGCTAATACCTGCTCCAGCGCAACCTGATGGGCACCTTTCACACTGGCAGCCGCCACGTTTAATCCCCCCGCGTGCTGCATCATCAGTCCCGTGTACTTCCCGGAGCCGTAGGTCATCAGGTCGGGGTTAGCCATATAAATACGGACTTTTTGCGCATCTGGGATTGTTGCAACCGGCGCATTGAATTTTGCCCGCGCGGCAAAAACGTAGTCGATTAACGTTTCGGCCTGCGGTTTGCGTCCAACCACGTCAGCGATCAGGCGAATACCCTGCTTCAACCCTTCGTTGTAGACCTGCTCTTCATCGGCCATGGTCGGGTTCATTTTATTCTGTTGCCCGGTGGCATCCTTACGTAACGAGATAGCCACGACCGGAATACCGGCGTTCTGAATCTGCTGGATCATCTCCGCGGGCGCATAGTTGGCGACAAAAACCACCTGCGGATGAATCGCCAACAGGCTTTCGATGTTCACGCTGGTGAGATCGCCTGGCGTCGGCAATGTAGTAATCGTCGGCATAAAGCGCGCAAATTCAGGCCCGAGCTGCTTTTTCCAGCTCGACATCACACCAACAATGTCCTGCTGGGCATTGAGCTGAACCAGAATATTCAACGTCTGGTGTTGCAGCACGACCACTTTGTCCACGTGGTCAGGAATCGTGACCTGTCGACCAAGCTGATCGGTGATCGTTCGGTCGGCCTGAGCAGAAAACGCAAACAACATGCTGGCGCAAACCAGCACAAAAGAGCGGAAAGTTAACATGGGATACCATCTGAATAGAGGAGTAAAAACGATATGCATTAAATTATATAACGAGAAGCCTGGCAAACCATTTTCATCATGAGCGCACCAAACCCCACATTTCAGAGGGGAAAAAATGGCGTGCAATCCTTATCACGCCTGTCTTTATACGTGAGCGCTACTCCTGTGGGGGTAACGCGTTTAAAACTCGCATCGCCTGCTCCTGAGTGAGCGAATAATCGAAGAACTGGCGATAAAAATCTCGCGTTACGCTGACCATATCCAGGCCGCTAAACAGCGCAGGATGCAGTTTTGATGCGGCCCACTGCAGCTGCAACGCGCTTTCAGTGCCGTAACGGTCCCAGGGGAACACGCCCGCCGGATTGCGCCAGACGTTACCCTGTTTCACTGCGTTAAGTTCTTTGAACAATGCCGCATATGGCGAACTGGCGATATCACCGCACCCCGCACCGAGAATAATGACCTGCGGTTGCCAGTAAAGCACCCTCTCGGGCGACACCTCTTTCATGTTGCCGTCAACTTCACCTGCCGCATTCCGTCCACCCGCCAACGTAATCCAGGTATCGATCAACGTGTTCCTGCCGTCGACTTTAAGCGGATTTAGCGATTGAATATGAAGTACCCGAGGGCGCTGATTTTCCGTCAGCTCCGCAGTTTTAGCCTGCACATCCGCGAGCACACGGTTGAGATACTGATTGTAAGCCGTTGCCCGGACGCGAGCCTGCTCGGTACCCAGAACCTCTGCGGTCGTAGTGACCGATTTTTCCATCGAAGCATAGTCAGTAAATGCCATTTCAAGGACCGGAATACCCGCCTGACTGTAGCTTTGAGCATCCCCTTTTCCTTTTGCCACAAACACCACGTCGACGTGCCGGGCCAGCAAATCCTCACTATTAAATGATGTTCCCCGTATCTGTAAGGCTTGCCTCAGAGAAGGATTGATTTTAAACATCCATGGCTGGTTTTCCTCATGGTTGACCGTCGCAACAATGTTACGACCTGCGCCCAGCGTCATCAGCACCGAATGATGTGCAAACCAGCCATCCGCAATACGTTCAACATGCGTGGGAACGGTAACTGTGTGACCAGCATCATCCACAACCTGGCGTGTTGCCAGGGCAGGAAACGCCAGCCACACACAAAGCAGCCATGTGTGGCACGTTTTCATAAGCAACCTCTAAAAATCAACCTGAACAGAAAACTGAGCCTGGCGCGGTGCGCCAAGTTGAGCGCTGGCAGCCCCTGCACCCGTGTAACCAGTCAATGCGCCCGGAACAATATTGGTCCAATAGTGACGGTCGGTGAGATTGGTGATATCAAACCGGAAAGTGGTTGGCGTGTTCCACAGTCTGGTGGCATAACGCGTACCGATGTCCACCGTGGTGTAACTCCCGACCCAGCTGTCGTTGGCATTATCGGTAGCCCGACGTCCGACGTAATGCACGTTCGTGTCGACATCCAGTCCCGGAACCCGTTCGATGGTGTAGATTGCGAGGATATTCGAGGCGAAGCGCGGCAAACCAACTACTTGCTTACCATCCGCATTGCTGGCCGCGGTATTATGAAGTGTTGGATCAAGCCAGGCTCCGCCGCCTAACACGCGTAAGTTTTGAGTAATATGCCCATCAGCCATCAGCTCCAGCCCACGGTTTTTCTGAGTTCCATCCTGAGCAAAATCGCCGTTGTCGTTGGTATAGGCAAAGGGGCGTTTGGCTTCAAACAGCGCAGCGGTAAGCAACAGGTCTTTTACTGGCGCATATTTTGCGCCCACTTCGATCTGACGACTGCGGTAGGGATCTAACACCTGCCCGGCATTTCGCGCCCCGGCGGGTGCGGTATCGCCCTGCTGCAAACTGTCCGCCCAGGTGGTATACACCGTGACGTTCTCCACCGGTTTATACATCAGGCTGGTGGAACCGCTCATGCCATTGTCTTTCTGACGGCTGCTTTCATGCCCAGCTTTGTTGTAGTTACTGACGGTAAACAGGTTCTCGCTGCCGGAAAGCAGCAAGCTCCACTGCGGGGAAAAATGCAGCGTATCGCTTAGCAAAAATGCATGCTGAGTGGTAGTCGCCGAATGATAGCGATCGTTAAAGTCTGGATACGGTGGTCGCGGATAGTCGGGATGTTGATCGAGAGAAGAATGCCCGAGGGTGAAAGTGCCTCCGTTTCTGGGATTATAGTTTTTCCATACAAATCCACGCATTCCGGTAGCAATATCCTGCGTCAGCCAGCCGGTATCAACGCTACCGGTCAGGTTCGCTAAATAACTGTTGATGGTAAAGCGACTGGCCGCCGAATTAGAGGTTGTAGTGGTGTAATCGCCCCGGTTATCCGTCAGGGTGTTGGTCACGGCCGTCGACTCGCGGTCTGCAACCTGGTGCAACGCCCCCAGGTCCAGCATCCAGTTGCCGTCAAAATCATGCTTAATATGCATATCGACGGTAGTCGTTTCGTCATCATGACCCGCATAAGATTGACCATATTTACTGTCCGAAGGATCAAATGCCGCGGGAAAGTGAACGCCTTTCGCCAGGGCAAAGCTACCCGGCATGCCTTTTTCGTAATAATGGTAATAGCTGAAATTACTCTCCAGCACCGTTTGATCTGTCAGTTGAAAGTCCAGCCCCAAGCCAGCGTACTGTCGACGGACATGGCTATCGGTGGTGTAGCTATGGCCCTCATCGTTCAGCAAGTTGAGGCGATATTTCACCCGGTCTCCCGCATCGATTGGGCCGCTGAAATCCATCGATGCCAACGTTCCCGACCCTGTACCTTGCCCTACTGTGACGCGATGCAACTGTGTATCGACAGGTCGTTTAGACACCAAATTAAACATCCCTGCTGGATTAGCAGGGCCATACAGCGATCCAGCGATGCCGCTCAACACCTCAATGTTCTGGAACTGTTCGGTCGAATATTCCGTCGTGGAGACGGCGTTCAGGCCATCAATCATATGGTTTTGTACCACGCTCCCCTGCATGCCGCGTGTTTGTGGGCGGACGCCGTCACCCTGAACGGACGGTAGGTAGCGATAGGCGTCTTTCACATCTTTGATTTGTTGCTGATCCAGCACTTTTTTCGACAACGTCTGCACCGACCAGGGAACGTCTATCAACTCTCGCTCGCCGAGGCTACCTAACGTTGCTTTTTTTTCGCTCGCCGGAGGTTCATGTTCCGATAACGAGGATTGTGACGTGGCTGGCGCCGAAACGATGACGGTATCTTCAGCATGAGCCGTGACGGCGGTGGAAAAACAGGCAAAGGTTAACAACCCAGAGGCCACTGGGGTAAATTTGTTATTTAACATTCGTTAATTCAATTCGTTAGATAGAAAGACTGGAGGCCGCTAACGCAAGCGCCTTCTCTTGAAGAGTACAGTTATTATATTTGTATGATGAATAGGATAGACCCAATCGATATATATGTAAATATATAACGACGTATTGTTGATAAATTCACGACAACAAAAAAGCCGACGGTGATGACGACCGTCGGCTTTGGGTAAATGACAATTAACGAATTACTTGGTTGCTGCTTTGATAATATCGAGCGCTTTGGCGAACTGATCCTGCGGAATTGTCAGCGGGTAAAGGAAACGAATAACGTTGCCATACTGACCGCAGGTCAGCAGCAGCAATCCTTGCTCAAGGGCTTTCTTCTGCACGCGTTGCGCGGCTGCGGCGTTGGGTTCTCCTGTCGCTGCATCACAGAATTCAGCGGCAATCATAGAGCCTAAACCTCGCACTTCGGCCAGTTCAGGACACCCTGCTTGTGCATCTGTCAGAGCGGTGCGCAGCTGTTCGCCGAGAGCAGCCGCACGCTGGCATAGCTGCTCATCACGAATGATATCCAGCACCGCATGGGCCGCCGCGATCGACAGCGGGTTTCCAGCGTAGGTTCCCCCCAGACCACCTGGCGCAGGCGCATCCATAATTTCGGCTTTGCCCACGACGCCTGACAGCGGCATGCCGCCCGCAAGGCTTTTCGCCATGGTCATCAGGTCCGCTTTATCGGCGTAATGATCCATCGCAAACAGCTGACCCGTACGGGCAAACCCGCTTTGTACTTCATCAGCAATCATCACGATGCCATGCTCGTCGCAAATACGGCGGATGGCAGCCACAAACTCTGGCGGTGCCACCACGAAGCCCCCTTCGCCCTGGACGGGTTCGAAGATAATCGCCGCAACCTGGGTTGGATCGATATCGGCTTTAAACAGGCGCTCAATCGCTTTTAGGGAATCCGCCGTGGAAATGCCCTGCAATTCAGAAGGATACGGCGCATGGTAAACAGAGCCTGGGAACGGGCCGAACCCTTTTTTATAGGGTGCCACCTTGCCGGTTAACGCCATCGTCATGTAAGTTCGCCCATGAAAACCACCGCCAAATGCGATAACGCCAGGACGGCCGGTATGCGCGCGCGCAATTTTCACCGCGTTTTCTACCGCTTCAGCCCCGGTAGTGAAGAATGTGGTTTTACGCTTGCCGTCGATTGGCGCAACGGCGTTGATTTTCTCAGCCAAAGACACATAGCTTTCGTACGGGACAATCTGATAAGCCGTATGGGTAAAAGCCTGAAGTTGCGCTTCGACTGCCTGCACCAGGCGAGGATGGCGGTGTCCGGTGTTCAGCACGGCGATCCCGGCGGCAAAATCGATGTACTGATTGCCTTCGATGTCGGTAATCGTACTGTTTTCTGCCGACTGGGCATAAAAATCACACATCACACCCACGCCACGCGGGGTGGCATCCAGACGACGTTGTTGCAGGTTTTTATTGTTCATTCTCTACACCTTGTCCATTAATACATTTCGGTTGAATTACCCTTTAAATTTAGACGCCGTCTGGTACTTTAATCGAGAGCCAAATCGTTTTATTTTAAGGATCCAAATGCGTTCACTTGCCGGAGATGTGATCAAGCATGCATTTAATCAGCAGACTGACGAAAAACTACATCGCCGCCTGTATGCCGCCATTTGTAGTTGCATCCTCGAAGGTAGCCTGAAACCGGCTACCCGAATGCCTCCGTCGCGTGACCTGGCAGGAGAGCTGACGCTATCGCGCAATACCGTCCTGCGGGTGTACGAACAGTTGCAAGCTGAAGGGTATATTTCCGCGCGCACCAGCAGCGGCACATTTGTGACCGACAGCGTGCTGGACAATCTCGACCTGCGTCCTGACAAAGAGCCTGTTACTGCCGCTCAGGAAGATCACACCCGTTTATCCTCCCGCTGCCTTGAGCTGTTAGGTAATGCCAGCGCCAGTCCCCGTCAGTGGGGGGCATTTATTCCAGGCGTACCTGATGTAGAGCATTTCCCGCACCGGGTGCTCAAGAAAATTCAGGACAGGCTGGCAAGACGACTGCGCCCGGAGTTTCTCACTTACGATGCAGCAGGCGGCATGAATGAGTTGAAAGAAGCTCTGGCAGACTATCTGCGCACCGCTCGCGGCGTACGGTGCTCACCGGAGCAAATTCTGATTACTGAAGGTATTCACCAGGCCTTGGATCTGGTGACCCGGACTTTATGCAACCCCGGCGATCACACCTGGATTGAGGAGCCGGGTTACTGGGGAATCAAAAATATTCTTCGCATCAATGCGGTAAATTTTTCTGCTATTCCGGTTGATGAACAAGGCATGGTCCCGCCGGATGCAGGTGAAACACCGCCAAAACTTATTTTTGTGACACCGTCACATCAATACCCACTCGGTTCGGTAATGAGTCTGAGTCGCCGCCGGCAACTTCTCTTTCGCGCACGTGAAACGAGAAGTTGGATAGTGGAAGATGATTACGACAGTGAGTTCCGCTTTTCCGGCCAGCCGATTCCCTCTTTGCAGGGGCTGGAAGAAGAGACACCGGTCATTTACATCGGGACATTCAGTAAGACCCTCTATCCCGCACTGCGACTCGGGTATGTCGTGCTACCTAAATCGCTAGCCGCTCCGCTGAAAAAGGTTCATAACGACCTTTATCGTGGTGGACATCTGTTGATTCAGGCCGCACTGGCGGAGTTTATTCGCGAGGGTTATTACGCGGCACACATTCGGAAAATGCGTCAGCTATACAGTCGTCGTCGCCAGATGCTGGTAGAGCTTATCAGCCGCCAACTTGGTGAACATTTTCTTGGTTCTTTCAGCAGCAACGCCGGGCTGCATATGATCTTACAGTTACCCGCCGGGAGTGATGATGCGGTCATTGCCCAACAGGCGAATGCGCAAGGGTTGCTGGTGCGCCCACTGTCACGCTACTACGTGAATGAAGAGAAACGCAGCGGCCTGTTGCTGGGGTTTGCCAGCATTGAAGAGCATGAAATGACGGCGGCGTTTACCCGACTCGCGGATATTATCAGAGTAAACACCGTGTAAGCACTGCCGGATGGCGGTGCAAGCACCTTACCCGGCATACGATTTAATGTGACGCTTTTTTAACGCCAGCCAGGTCTTCCTGGCTTACTTCGCTATTCCCTTCACCCCAGCTCTTACGCACGTAGTTGATCACGTCGCGCATTTCGTTGTCGCTTAACAAGCCACCGTAGGCAGGCATCTTAAAGGAGACGCTGCCACGCGTTGTCGGTGTTTCTGCGCCGTGGGCAATCACTCTGAACAGCGGTGTCGGGTCATCAACCATCACCAGTGGATTGTTCACTAAAGAAGGCGCGTTATCATCCGTACCTTTCCCTTCCAGACCGTGACAAGTTGAACAGTAGCGGTTATAGGTCACTTTGCCCGCCTCAGGTGAATTCGACCAGGATGCTGTAGTCGCCGCAGCACGTACCGTTTCAGGCTTCCCACTTTTCAGGCTCAACAGATATTGGGCGATCGCCGTGGCATCTTCGTCGGTCAGATACTGTGTACTCTGCGTGACGACTTCAGCCATCGAACCTGAAACCGCGGCATGCTTGCTTTTACCGGTCAGCAACAGCGATTTTAACTCCTGCTCAGACATACCGGTGCCGCGCAGCGACGGTGCATACCAGCCGTCAATCATCGCGCCGCTCAGGTATTCGGCATCAGCATTAGTATACGCTTTTTCGTTCATCGCCATGCCTCTCGGGGTATGGCATGAACCGCAGTGTCCGGGGCCTTCCACCAGATAAGCGCCCCGTTTTACCAGGGCTGCATTATCATCCGTTTTCGCGCTCTCTGCTGTCGCCGCTGGCGCATCGGTAAACAGCCAGTTCCAGATATGCAGCGGCCAGCGGGCGGAGAGTAGCCACGGAATGGCATTCTCTTTATTGGGTTGCGCAGACGGCTTAACATCATGCATAAAATAGCGATACAGCGCCTGAACATCCTCATCAGAAAGTTTTGCATACGAGGGATAAGGCATCGCCGGATAGAGCGGATGACCATCTTTGGCAATCCCCTGCCGCACGGCCTTGTCAAAATCCTCGTAAGAATAGTTACCAATACCCTGCGTCTTGTCTGGGGTAATGTTGGTCGAATAAATATCCCCCACCGGAGTAGGAAACTTTTTGCCCCCCGCCATCGCCGCACCACCTTCAGCGGTATGACAGGCGACGCAGTCTGAAATTCGCGCGATGTATTCACCGTTAGATTCAGCAGCGCTTACCGAAGCGGTAAATAAACAGGCGGCGAGAATGGTTACGTTACGCATAGATCACCCCATATCCTTGAGTTCATTAACCGCACGCCATGCCTGATCGATTGCCGTGTGTGCATAAGCACTCCAGTCAGAATCGGAGTTAGCGATGGCAATGCGACCGACTGGCTGACGCGCTCGCTCGATAATTTCTGGCATTTTATCCATATCATCGAACAGCGAGTTGGCGTAGTACGCATAACCATGCGCCCAGCGGTTAACCGTAATGGCGGAAATATCGCGTTGATTATCAAAGCCTGTTGAGCCAAACATCTCCTGCAACTGGGAGCGAATCATCTCCTCATGCGCCGCAAAGGTGGTCCCCAGCAAATAGGCTCGTCCCAGACGGAACTGCTCTCTGGCCGACAGGTTACTGCCCGGATAGGTCGGCACATAGACCATATGAATGACCATCGGGTCGTCCGGGGAGGCCGGATGTTGATACCCACCAATACTGACCGGATAGTCGAGCTTGACCCTGCTATAAGGTGCCGCCGGAGAATAAAACTCATGCACGCCAAGCTGTTTGAACGCCTGCCAGTTTTTGACCACCACGTTGGTGTACACCAGCGGTGCCTTCACGTTCAGTTTAAGATCCGCCTGCTGCTGTTCCGGCATCTCAGGCACCAGATACGGGATCATCATGTTATAGCCTGCCATGATGGTGTTCTTACCGCGCACACGGTGCATTTTACCGTCACGCAGATAGGTCACCGCCACGCCATCCTGCACGTTGGCCGCATTAATCACCGTGCTGTTCAGGCGCAGGCGCGTAGTGTTTTCCGGCAGATCCAGCTTTTCGTAATGTAGTCTGGCGAGGACAGAGTCTTCCATCGTGTTGCCCGGTAGCGCATCCGGCAGCATATATCTGACTAACAGGCGGGCTAACCCGGCGTTACCGTCCGGGAAGTGGTAAACATACGGCTCTTCGAGGTCGGCCAGCGACTCTCCGTCCAGCGGCGGTAACCCCATCCCTTCCATACCGGGTAAGGCGCACGCCCTGGCATCACTACAAGAAATACCTTCAATACCAATAGCAAAGAAGTCGTTGGAACGCTGCTGGAAATAGAGCAGCGCCATTTTGCTCAAACCGACTTTTGTTGCCAAAAATTCACTGTAGCTGTGGGTATCCAGCCATTCCATTTTCTCATCGACCGTCATTCCCGGCAGGTAATCACCGGGCCGGACGTGCAGGTCGATCAGCGCTTTTCTGTCATTCTCACTTAGCGGAAAATCATTGATAAAGTCTTCAATTTTACGCCCATTGAGCCTGTCCGGCGGAATATCATCAGATACCGCGCGGCCCGGATCGCCGCTGACGATTTTTGTTTCGCCAAAATTCTTCTTATCGAAGAAAACGCCGCGACTGAGCTGCCAGTCGGGGTAGAAGTTTACGTCAAAACTCTCTTTCAACCGCGTGACGCTGACGCCCACGGTTTCCATCAACTTTTGTACTTCAGGGCTGAAATTATGCGCAGGGGACTGGAATGCTTCGCTGCCACCATAACCGAGTAATTTCTTACCCGAGCTGGTAAATTCATTGCGTTTGGCGTGTCCACCAAAGTCGTCATGGTTATCGAGGATCAGGATCCGGCTATTTTGCCCGGCAACTTGACGCCAAAAACAACCGGCAGCTAACCCGCTAATACCGCCACCCACAATCACCAGATCGTACTCTTCCTCAACGGGCAGAGCGTTTAAATCAAAATGTTTATGCTCGCGACCTAGCGCATGCGCCATTTCAAACGATCCAGGATGATTGCCCCGCAGCCCCGTCAGCGCAGGAGGATAATAATTTCCATCTATAAATGCGTTTCCCTTTCCTGCCGCCCTGACCCACTCCAGCGGGGTAAGTCCCGCCGCAATAGTCACCGCGACGCCGTTGAGAAAATCACGTCTGGTAATTGCCATTAACTTTTTTCCTTATTGCTACACACTGCCTTTAATACGACACAAATAAGAGAGATACCCCTTCTTATTTATAAAGGGGTACAACCGACTACTTCACTGGCTTTAACTCTTCATCCAGTTTTTTAGAATCATAATAATCACCCTGCCAGGTGATTTTTCCTGCTTTAACATGAATATAGCTGACGCCTTCAAATTTGATCGGATTATTTGTCGGCGGACTCCCTGCCCATTCACCACTATTTTTGCCTGAAAATTCCCAACGAAAGGCCACGGTGTCTTCGTCGTAGACGGGCTTGCCGACCATTTTCCAGCTAAGATCTGGAACCGCCTTAATAAAAGCTCCGATAACCTCTTTTTCTGCTTTTTCCCTGCCGTTTACCGGTTCTCCCGCGGCGGCATCATAATAGACCGCATCATCAGCAAGAAATTGAGCGGCTCGCGAAGCATCATGCGCATTCCATGCCGCCATATACTCTTTTACGGTATTCAGCGATGTACTTTCTGCCAGGCTATAGCCCGAGAACATCACTAATGAAAGCACCGCGAGTTTTAATGTTTTCATCGTAATCCTCTCTATTCAGAAATGTCGCACATGATATGTTTCACCCGAGTGTATTCCTCGAGCGAATAGGATGAGAGATCTTTGCCATAACCCGATTTTTTGAACCCGCCGTGCGGCATTTCGGCGCACAGAGGAATGTGATTGTTAATCCACACCGTGCCAAAATCGAGGTCAATGCTGAAGCGTTGGGCGCGACCATGATTACTGGTCCAGACGCTGGCGGCAAGACCATACTCCACATCATTCGCTTTGTGTAGTACCTCTTCGTCAGTAGTAAACGACTGAATAGTCATCACTGGTCCAAATACTTCATGCTGAATAGCTTCATCATTTTGATGCACTCCGGAGACGATCGTCGGCTCAAAATAGAAGCCTGGACCAGGCCCGACGCGCCCACCGGTTTCAATTTTCGCATGTGCCGGTAAACGCTCAATAAAGCCTTTCACCTGCTCCAGCTGATTCCGGCTATTCAATGCACCGTACAGTGCATTTTGATCTTCTGGCGGCCCAAATTTGATTCTTTTTGTTTTCTGGATCAGTTTTTCCAGAAACTCAGCGTAGATAGATTGTTCTACCAGGATCCGCGTAGCCGCTGTGCAATCCTGCCCGGCATTGAAAAAGCCTGCTGTGGTGATCGTCGAAATCGCCTTGTCCATATCCGCATCGGCGAACACGATTGCGGGCGCTTTCCCGCCCAATTCCAGGTGTGCTCGGGTCAGGTTTGCCGCCGCCGAAGCCGCAACCTGCAAACCCGCACGGACCGAACCGGTAATAGAAACCAATGAAGCCTTCGGGTTTGAAACCACCAGCGAACCAGTGCTGGCTTTGCCCAACACAACGTTAAATGCCCCTCTCGGGAACAACGGTGCGGCCAGTTCAGCCAACAGCAGCGTACTGACTGGCGTGGTGTCGCTTGGTTTTAACACCACAGTGTTGCCTGCCGCCAGCGCTGGTGCAATCTTCCACACCGCCATCATGAACGGGTAGTTCCACGGCGTCACTTGCCCAACAATACCCAACGGTTCACGACGAATGGTTGAAGTAAATCCTGCGGAATATTCTCCAGCCGCCTTTCCTTCAAGACAGCGCGCCGCACCAGCAAAAAAGCGGATGGCATCGCAAGATGCCGCGATCTCCTCTTTCTCAATAAAATGGCGAAGCTGACCGGTTTCCTGGCTCTGCGCGGTTACCAGTCGCTCAACGTTGCGTTCAATCTCATCGGCCAGCCGCAACAATGCTTTTTGCCGCTGTGCCGGCGTCGATTTTCTCCAGATGCTAAACGCCGCCTCCGCTGCTGAGTAAGCCTGCTCTACCTCCGCCTCGTTAGCGTTGGGAGATATTGCGTACGTTTCACCGTCAACCGGACTCACCAGTTCGAAGCTATCTTCGCTACTGCCTGCTACATAGTGCCCATTAATAAAATGCTTCAGGGTTTTCATGTTTGTCTCCTGCCAATTAATACATAAAGAATCTTATGTAATATATATATTGTAAAATTTTTTCAAATGCGCAACATTGACACTATGATAAGCCTCGCATTTTTAACTTAATTTTTACATTTTCAGGATGAGGCTTTTTATTGCCAGCTGACGCGTTACGCCCAGCTCATCATAAGGTTATCGGGACACACATCCGCTTGTGCAGTGACGTTGCGCCCAGGCATGTAAAATAACTCGGCCATTCTTACCTTCCTTGCCCGACGGGCATGTGTTAAAAATGGTCGTTGTTTCAGGGAATTGAGTACAGAAAAGATTATGATTACTCACGCGGTCATATTTGCGCCTATCGGGCAGGTCAGTCGTTCAGACCAGATAGTCCAACGCCTTTCAAATGCCATTATCACGGGGTTGCTGGAGCCAAAAGAACAGCTCCCCAACGAAACTGATTTGGCAAAGATGATGGGTGTCTCACATATCACTATCAGAGAAGCGCTAAACACGCTTCGGGCTAATAATCTTATCCATACGGTTCGTGGTCGTAATGGCGGGAGTTTCGTTTGCGAAAATATTGATGGCAAAAATAGCGCCCTGCATCCGTTCAAGGCGATCAGTACGGATTATCTGTCTGATCTGGGTGAAATGCATTGCGCCATTATTAGCCATAGCGCGCGGCTGGCTTCCCGACGGATGACCGGTGCGGATATCGCCAAATTTCGCGAGTTTGTCGAGGTGCTCAGAAAGGCAAACTCACCTGAGTTGATGACCCAGGCCGATATGCGTTGTCTGCTGGCGATTGCCGCAAGTTCGCATTCAGCGCGACTGGCCAATCAGGAGCTGCAGGTTCAGGCTGAATGGGCATCGCTGGTGGCGATACTTTATCGCACAGACAGTATTCATGCAGAAATTACCGCGCTTTATTCGGCGCTGGCCGATGCGCTGGCTGCTCACAACGAGGCAGAGTCAGTACAGTTTGCCACGCGGATCATCGACACGTTTACCTACTACCTTATTGAAAAAAAGCTGAAATATAACTCGAACTGACAATCAGTGAAGGCAGGACAGACAATGAGCTCTTCGACATCCCTAAGCGCATTAATTCGTAAAATTGATGACATTACTGTTTCTACCGTAGATTCTACCGTTGCGCTGGCGAGGAGCATCCATGAGGCGATTTCAGGGGTACAAAAGGCCTCAGCCGAGGTCGTTCTCGACCCCTCAGTCAGATCCACCGTTCAACAGCACATCAAGCGCACGCTCAATAACAACCATTACTGCTCAGGGGCGGGATTCGCCAGCCATATTGAGAGCACCGCAACCACAAAAGAGTATTGGTTGCTGGAGTGGTGGTATAAGAAAGATAATGGTTTGAGCCAGGCGCATCTGGATTTGGATCAGGCCACGCAACAACGACTGGACTTCAGAACCTTTGAGTGGTTTAAGCATTCTCCTCCGGCTGGCAAAGCCTATATCCACGGTCCCTACGTCGACTATATTTGCAATATCTCCTATACCCTGACGTCAGCCGTCCCGGTCTACTACAACGATCAGTTTCTCGGTGTTGCCGCGGTCGATCTGCTGGTCAGTCAGATAGAAGCCGAACTGCTTTCCTGCGCCCATCCTGACTATGTGATTCTGACTAATCTGGAAAACAGGATCATTTTCTCCAGTTGGCCACGTTTTCGCGTGGGTGAATTGCTGTCACCTGCAAACAGTACAGTGGTGTATCAGAGCGACTACTTTATCCTTTATCACTATCAAAACTAAGGGCCCGAAGGCCCTGAGTTTTTAGTTATCCTGCCCCATATTGAGCTTATTGGCGTAGGCAATGGCGTCGTTTTCCGGCGCCGCTGAACGACCAAACGGACGGGTCAGGAACATATAAATAAGCCCCGAGCCAACAACAATCGCCAGGCCGAACAGGACCGTCCAACGGTCGATGAAGTCGCTGCTGTCTGCCGGTTGCGCCAGTAACCAGATCCCGCACAATCCGTAAGCTAACGCCAGCACATTCACGATTACGCCCCAACCGCCAATGGTCCACTCCCCCGCCGGTTTCCAGCCTTTCAGACGCTGACGCAGCGCGGCCAGCACAACCATCTGGAACGAGATGTATATCCCGATTACAGCAAACGCGGTGATACGCGACAGGTTATCTGGCTGGAAATAAACCCAAACGCAGATAATCACTGGCAGCAGGCAACTGACGACCATGGCATTATCCGGAACACCATTTTTAGAGATTTTGGCCATCCATTCACTTCCCGGCAGCATTCTGTCGCGGGAGAAAGAAAAGATAAGACGGCTTAACGCAGCCTGCAGAGACAAAATGCACGACAACATGGCGATAATTGCGACGACGATAAAGACAGTTGCGCCAGTTTCGCCCAGAGCTTCATTAAGGATTGCAGGGATAGGATCGGACGTTTTGCCATTCACGATGCTGACCAGATTCGGTGAAGCCAGCAAATAACCCATAACAGAAATAATGGCGGAAATCGCGCCGAATACGATGCTTAAAATCATCGCCACCGGGATCTTTTTACTCGGATTCTGCACCTCTTCCGCAACGTTACCGCAGGCCTCAAAGCCAAAGAACATAAACAGCCCCATCAGCGCAGCGGACATAAATGCGGTGGAGTAGCTGCCGTCATGCGCCAGCACGCCCATCGAGTCAAAAATCACAGAGAACGGCTGCGAACGGTGGAAAATCAGCAGATAAATCCCCAGCGCGATCACGCTGACAATTTCACACCAGAAACCAATTTTTGCCACCCGGGCCAGATTTTTAGTCCCGGACATATTAACGGCCATCATCAACAGCAGCAGCAGGACAGAAGTCACCAACATCGTGGCCGGCGTCTGACCATAGTGGAAGAGTGATTCAACAAACGTTGATGTATATTCCGCGATCGACGTAATGGTGACCACCAGCGCCCACAGGTAGATCCAGGCGGCGATCCACGCATACTTCTTGCCCCACAACCTTCTGGCCCAGGGGTAAAGCCCGCCGGTTATCGGATACTGGGAAGCAACCTCACCAAACACCAATGCCACCAAAAGTTGCCCACATGCGACGATTAAAATCCACCATACTGCGGGCGGCCCCGCCAGCGTTACGGCCAGCGCAAACAGCGAATAGACGGCAGTAAGCGGCGACAGGTAGGTAAAACCCAACGCAAAGTTTGAAATAAGACCTATCGATCTATTGAACTGTTCTTTGCCATCTTTTTGAAAATTATCGTTTTTCTTATCAGGTGTCTGTTCCATATAGCTTTCTCTTTTGTGGAATAGTCGCAGGGTTGAACGACTAATGTATAAAAGATATTAAGTTATATGTATAGTGATTTTGTCGCAGATTTGTTAAAAATGATCGCTCATCACGTTAATGAAAAAGTGGAGATAAAACGGTAGAGAGAGCGAGAGTTTTGCGGTATTTACAACCAACGATTCTTTAGCAATTGCGAACCATAGGCTATTTTGGCGGATAAATACGCACAGCGGATTGCGTTCGATGCTAAGTAGCAAGAATCGCTGCTGTTAAGCAACATTTTTGCAATATAATAACGTGATGTTAAACGCTGAACCTGAGCAGGTGAATGATGGAAATTGATCTCGATAATCTGGTCTTTGATGGACTGGAAGAAGCGCAAGAGCGTAACGCTGAACGTCTGGAAGATGCAGACAAGAAAGCGCAGGAAATTATTGCTGATAATGACTGCGGCGACGCCTGCAAAATCTGATTTCCAAACCGGCGCAATGCCGGTTTTTATTGCCTGTTTAAGCCACCCGCTTCAGCCCGTATACCGCAACGCCTCAATCAGTTGCGCAAAAGCGGCGGTATGCTGTTTTCGGCTGGGATAGTACATATAATAGCCAGGGAAAGGTTCACACCAGTCCTCCAACACTTTTTCCAACGCCCCCTCTGCTACAGCCTGTTCGACGGTGTCTTCCGGCACAAATGCCAACCCCATTCCGGCCATCGCTGCGCTAATTCGCGGGGGGAGGTTGTTAAAAATAAGCTGCCCTTCAACCCGCACGCGCAAATCCTGTCCGTCTTTAGCAAACTCCCAGGCGTATAATCCGCCCAACGTTGGCATACGCATGTTAATACAGCTGTGATTTTGCAGGTCGTGTGGGGTATGCGGTTTACCATGGCGAGCAAAATAAGCCGGTGAACCCACTACTACCATGCGCCAGTCCGGGCCAATTCTGACGGCGACCATGTCTTTTGCCACCTGCTCGCCAAGTCGAATACCTGCGTCATAGCGGCCAGTCACAATATCCGTCAGGCTATTGTCGATGGTCATTTCCACATTCACATCAGGGTAAGCCTGCAAAAACGGCTCCAGCGCGGGCCAGACGGTAGATTGCAATGCGTGTTCGCCCAGTGTCAGGCGGATGTTACCGGCCACGCGCTGACGGACATCGGTTAATGCCAGCAGCTCAGTTTCAATGTCATCAAAACGCGGGCTGATACTGTTGATAAGCCGTTCTCCGGCTTCGGTCGGCGCAACGCTACGCGTGGTGCGGGTCAGAAGCCGTACATCCAGCCGCTCTTCAAGCCCGCGGATCGCATGGCTTAGCGCGGATTGCGAAACCCCAAGTTTTGCCGCTGCCCGGGTAAAACTACGCTCGCGGGCAACGATAATGAGATAATAGAGATCGTTAAAATTATCACGCAGCATGCTTATCCCCAATCCAAACCTGTTGTGACATATGGTACAGGTCTGGAGGGGATTCCTGTAGCCTTTCTGGACATTAGCCCAGCTCGGTCTTATTCAAGCGAGCCCTCACACAAAAACAAAATGCAAATTATTGCCAGGCTTATGCACTATTTTTACCTTTCACTTATGCATTATTTTCACCCGCTATTAACACATCCTTCACTAATAACATTTTGTATATAGATAAGAATTTTTTCTTATTTTGTCCCAACCGTAAGTTATGGGAGCGTAAAAAGCACAAACCAAAAACTACAGGGATTTCATACAATGATGGCAAAGAAAACGTACCGCGCTAAAAAAACACTGCTGGCATTCGGCGTGCTGCTGGCCTCAGGACTTACCGTCTCGCAGGCTCAGGCTGACCAACTGGCCGATATCAAAGCCGCAGGCGTTGTAAAAGTCGCGACATTTGACGCGAATCCTCCGTTTGGCTCCGTCGATGCCAAAACCCATAAGATTGTCGGCTACGACGTTGATTTTGCCGAAGCGCTGGCCAAATCCCTTGGTGTAAAACTGGAACTGGTCGCGACCAATCCGGCAAACCGCATTCCGTTATTACAATCCGGTAAAGCCGATTTAATCGTCGCGGATATCACGATTACACCTGAACGGGCGCAGGTAATAGATTTCTCCGTCCCCTATTTTGTTACCGGCCAGCAGTTCCTTGTGCCGGCAAAATCTCCGGACAAGCTTGATGAATACAGCAAGGCACGCATCGGCGCGGTAAAAGGCACTACTGGTGAACAGGCACTGCATCAGCGCTTCCCGCAGTCGCGCGTGGTGGCCTACGACGACATCCCGCTGGCGTTAACCGCGCTACGCAACGGCAATGTTCAGGCCATTACCCAGGACAGTACGATTCTGGCCGGTTTATTAGGTGCTGCGCCGGATAAAGCCGATTTCAAAATTCTGCCGGACCTGCTGAGCAAAGAAGAGATCGGCGTGGGGGTGAAAAAAGGTGAGCCAGCGTTGTTAAAAGCCGTCAACGATGAACTTTTGAAGCTGGAATATACCGGGCAGGCGGCCAAAATTTATGATGTCTGGTTTGGTCCTGAAACCAAAAATCCGCAACCCCGCGCCTTTAAAATAGAAGTCAAGTAATATGCTCTCAGCCCTTTTTCATCGCTCCGCAGCTTCGGCTGCGGATTTTACCCATTTGCGCCAGGCGAGCGTCGAACTGCGCAATGTGATTAAACAGTATGACGCTCATTCTGTCCTTAACGGCGTTAGTTTGGCGGTTGAACCCGGTGAAGTGGTGACCATTCTGGGGCCTTCCGGCTCAGGAAAGTCCACTCTTATACGTCTTATCAACCAGCTTGAGTCGCTCAGCGGTGGCGAAATCTTCATTGATGGTAAACCGATTAGCCAGTTGCGTGGGGCGGCGTTACGCCAGCTACGTAGCCGTATCGGTTTCGTATTTCAGCAATTCAATCTTTATTCGCACCTGACTGCGCTGCAGAACATCGCGCTGGCGCTGGAATATGTTCACGGCTGGAACAAGACGGAAGCGGAACGTCGGGCACTCGAGTTACTGGAAAAGGTAGGACTGGCGGAAAAAGCCAACGCCTATGCCGCGCAGTTGTCCGGAGGGCAGCAGCAGCGCGTGGCCATCGCCCGCGCACTGGCTTCATCACCGCAAATTATTCTGTTTGATGAGCCCACTTCCGCGCTGGATCCGGAAATGATCGGCGAGGTACTGCAGGTGATGAAAAATTTGGCCCACAGCGGTATCACCATGATCGTCGTGACCCACGAAATGCATTTTGCCCGCGAGATTGCCGATCGGGTGGTTTTCATCGATGGTGGCGATATTCTTGAAGTGGCCCCGCCGGAGGATTTTTTCGTCCGACCACAGCACCCAAGAACCCAGCGTTTCCTGAAAAAAGTGCTCGACCCGTTACACCAGGAGTCATCATCATAATGCATGCAATGGACTGGCAGGGAGTGCTGAGCGGGCAACCCCTGCAATGGATAATTTCCGGTTTTCTCACCACGCTCTGGGTGACGCTGGCAGGTATCGTGCTCGCCACGCTCATTGCCATCTCACTGCTCGGCCTGCGCCTGACGGGCAATCGTCTCGCTAAAGCGATGGTCGGGGTGTGGGTCTCGGTGTTTCGTAATACACCTTTACTGGTGCAACTGATGTTCTGGTATTTTGCCGCCTGGAACTGGCTACCCCGTGACGTCATTAGCTTTATCAATGCCGATCATCCATGGTCAATTTTGCCGGGTGATGTCTGGTGGTTAACACCGGAGTTTATCTGTTCAGCATGGGGGCTTGGCGTATTTACCTCAGCATTTTTGGTTGAAGAGATCGCCTCTGGTTTACAGGCTGTTTCTGCCGGACAACGCGAGGCTGCCGTGGCGCAGGGGTTTTCATCCTGGGCGATATTTCGTCACATTCTGCTGCCTCAGGGACTGGCAAACGCCTGGCAACCGATTGTTGGGCAATATCTCAACCTGATGAAGCTTTCCTCGCTTGCCAGCGGTATTGGATTTGCTGAGCTCACCTACCAGGTACGGCAAATTGAGAGCTACAACGCGCACGCGCTGGAAGCCTTTGCCGTTGGCACCGCACTCTATCTGTTTACCGGCATCGTTCTGGGTATGCTGCTTACCCGTCTTGGCCCTCAGTCTGCGTCGGGTAAATCGTCAAAGATAAGAATGCGCATCTTCAGCGTCAGGAGCATACTGCATGATCGCTAATGTTTCGGTCATTACCGACAATCTTGACTATCTCCTGTGGGGACGTGTAGCTGAGGGGCAACCCGGCGGCGTCCTGCTCACTTTGCTGATGGCTATCGGTGCGGCTTTGCTGGCGCTGCCTGGCGGGATCGTTCTTGCCTGTTGTGCCTGGCGATTTCCGGGCGCGGTTCGCAACGGATTGTTTATCTGGGCGGAATTTATTCGCGGCATTCCGCTCATCTTTGTGATTTTCTGGATGTGGTATTTGCTACCCATGCTGACCGGAAGCGATCTGCCCGGTGCCGTTACCGTGACACTGGCGCTGGCATGGTTCACCGCCGCCTCGGTGATGCACTCGGTGTATGCTGGAATTAGCGCACTGCCTGGCGGGCAATATGAAGCGGCAGTTGTTCAGGGTTTTCGCCCGGATCAGGCCCTGTGGCTTATCTTGCTGCCGCAGGTGCTGCGTAACGTACTGCCGTCGCTGACAGGGATTTTTATTGGGCTACTGAAGGACACGTCACTGGCGTTTATTGTTAACGTGCCGGAACTCACGACGGTTGCCGGTCAGGTTAACAGCCGGGTGCAGATCTACCCCGCTGCCATTTTTATCTTTACCGGGCTGGTCTATTACCTGCTGTGCTTTAGCCTTGAAAAAATCACCCAGCGCCGATTCGCACTAAAATGACCTCTCGGCTCAACATTCCACGAACTGATGGTCTTCGTTGAGCCGATATTTCACGCCCGCCCGAATGTTATTTTCCCCTTCAACGGCAAGCGCAAAACGCATTCTTTTGCCATCGTGATAAGCCAGCGCCGCACATCCGCCGGGACCAAGAATTATCGAGTCGACAGCACCGGTACTGGCAACAACGGCGTTCTCTCCGCTGGCAATAATGTGGATATTGTCCGCGCAGTTAGCGATTTTCGCCTCTGCGCCAAAACAGGCCAGCTGGGTTAAATCACCGCTACTGGCAATCCGGTTTCGCTCGCCGAGCGAACTGATACGTACGCGCATGCCGGTACTGGCAATACGCGTTCCGTCGCCCACGCTGCTGATACGCGCCGAGTTTCCCGCAATCGCTATTCGCCCGCGATCGCCTGAACTGCCGATATGCGTGTTATAACCTACACTGCCAATCCGTGCGCTGTAACCGGCACAGGCGATCTGCGCAGCATACCCGGCGCTGGCAATTTTAACGTTGTCACCCGCACTGCTAAACCGGGCATAATCTTCCGCACTCGCCAACGGACGGCTGGTTTCCCCCGCGGCTTGCTCACAGGAAATATTCCCCATTGCGTCAATATCCTGCTGAGCAAAACTCGCCTCTTCCCGCCATTTTGACCAGCCGTATTCCACCAGGCTATTTGCCCAATCGGTATACCCTTCCCGCTGGAGCGCGCGATGAACATCGGCATAGCTTCCTCCTGCAGGAAACGCGCGTAGAAACCAGCGGTACATGACGGGCCCAACACGCCAGGCCCGTAAGTCACTTCGCGTAATCATCATCGCTTAATGCCGGTGGTAGCCATCCACCATACACTTAAAGGTTTCGCCCGGCGTGCGACCCGTAGTGCAGAGATAAAGATGCCCAAAAATGAAAAACAGACTGACTATTGCCAGCGCAAAGTGCGCCTGAAGTAGCCAATAACGCACCCCGGGGAACAGATCGCCGACGGCCGTCGGGTAAAGCGATAACAATCCAGTGATCAGTAGCAGTGGCAACAAACCATACATCACGCCAACATAGGCCGCCTGCTGTAACGGATTAAACTTAGAGCGAGGTGAGGCCGGAAATGGGTGTGACTCGCCCTGCATAATGCCAAACAGGTAAAAACGAGTTTGTCTTTGCGCGCGTGCGATCCAGCCCTGACGTTGAATAATATAGTGATGTCCGTTGCCGCCAATCAGGTTGATCAGCACAAAACCAATCCAGCAGGCAAGTAGCAAAAAGCCACAAACCTCATGAACGGTAAGCAGGCTTTTCATTACCGGTGCGCTGACGGCAGAGAAGTGATTGACCAGGCCACTGACCAAAAGTAGCAGAAACAGCAGCGCATTCGACCAGTGCCACAAACGAACAGCCTTCGAATATAAATAGACCTTCTCACCGTGCCCTGCCGACGCTTTATGTGCCGCCCGAAAGCGCAGCATGGCGTGAAGCGCCAGCACCAGCCACATTCCCACCAGCATTAACCCGGCAACGACTAACCACACAGGCCAGTAGTCCGGTGAAAACAGGGGAACATACTGTGCAAGCTGGGCGTGAAACTGTTCGGCATTCTGCGACGCGTTCATACATTTTCCTTTTTAATCAAATGTTGACCGAACCGACGATACAGATGGGGTTTCCCGGCGCCTGCAAGTTGATATTCGTAATACTTGTTTTCTCGCAACCAGGTCTGAATTTCCGGGCTATCTTCACGACCGAAAATCAGCGCATGTTCCGGGCAAGCGTTAACACAGATCGGAGGGAAACCTTTCGCCAGCCGAGATTCTGCACAGAAGTCGCATTTATCAGCCACTTTGGTTTGCGGGTTTAGATAGCGAACCTGATAAGGACACGCACCAATACAGTAACTGCAGCCAATACAGGAAGACGTATCTACTCGCACAATACCGTTCTCATCTCGCCAAGAGGCACCGGTCGGACACACCTCAATACAAGGCGCATCATCACAATGCTGGCAGGACTGACGGAAGTAGTGATACAGCGTTTCGTTGTCGTTGTCCGAGACTGGAATATGCGCTATCGACAAACGGCTGCCCTGGGCAGGAACATGGTTGGTTTTCCTGCAAGCCCGGGCGCAGATATTACATCCGTTACACAGTGATTCATCGTGAATCATGACGTAACGAACGGCTTTAGGGCTCCAGGTACTCGCTAACAGATTTTGACCTGGACCGGTGAAAAAAATCACCGTCCCCATGCCAATGACAAATTTTCGTCGGGTGAAGGACATCGGGTTATCCTCTAATACTGTGACAGTGGTCGTCCACACGTTCCATGACATCAACCTGAATAATTCAGGGGTTCTGATACTGCTCAACCTCAAGCCATTCACACAGGCCGTACGCTTTGCCATAACTCATAAAACGTTCGCTAAACAGATAAGGCTCCGCATTTGACGATTCCACAGTACGTATATCCGCGTAATCGGGATGCGTTTCCATGGCCGTGAGCGCCGCTGTAATCTGTTGAGACTCAAAGCTGTACGGCGGTTGCGTCAACATGGCGACCTTATAGGGGCGAGGATACGTTCGACAGTCGAAGCGTACCGCCTCGGCAATCGCACGGCAGATGTCGTTTTCCACCACCTGCACGCACATGTCGGCGTAGTTTGCCGTCATGGTTTGCGTTGAGTAGAAATAGACATCTTCCGCCCCCTGCACACGGTTGATATCCGCGTTATTCGCGTCCTGGCACAGCACATCCAGCAGCGCGGAGAGGTCGGCTTCAGGGACCGAATAAGGTGGCTGCAGAAACACGCTGCGCGCTACCAGGTGCCCCGATGCCGAATGCTGGCGGATAAAATCTGCCACAATCGACTCCGGGCTGGCGGCTTCCTGAACCTGCGGCGCAGTCACCTGCTCGACCGGCGGGTGAAACGCCTGTAGCCAGTGTCTCTTTTGGCTATCAACCTCGTCAGGAATCGCCTCAACGGGTGCCTGAACGTTGCTCACGTTAGTCATCTCGCGTTCCTTACGCTGGCAACAGATCCTGCGCAGCCAAATCGGCTGCCACATCTTCAAGTCCGAGTCGGTTCAGGGTTTCGCGCGTTGGGCAACCCAACTCGGGATCCCAGCCCATTTCCTGATAGAACATCGTCAGTGACTGACGCATATCCTCCCTGTCCATCTTGTCGGTGCCTTCGGTGAAGACCGGAATTTTCGGATCTTTATCAAACACCCAGGAGCAGATAAGATCGTGTTCATTACGCATATCTTTGGTTTGCATCAGTTTGACCGTATAGGCACGATGCAGGGTAAAGATGCGTTCAGCGGCCAGGTCCAGACTCGCCTGCGTGGTTTCATCACCAGTGACTGCCTGGAAGAATTTCGCTTCCAGATCCAAATCTCCGCGATAGTTGCGGCTCTTGAGTGGTGAAACCGTCATTGGCCAAACCCAATTACACAGCGTAACCGCGTTATGCAGGCAGACTTTCAGCAGCGTCCATTTGGCATATTTGATCTTGGCGGCATTGATCGGGGTGTAATTCTTGGTCTCGTCGTAGGCGTCCTGCGACCCAAATAACTCGCCCGCCACTTCGCGCTGTAATTTCAGCGGCAAACCGGAACCGATGAAGTTGATATGGGTGTGCGCCATACAGTCACGGTTAAACATACAGTTGGTGATCGCCCCCACCTGCGCCGAGGCTTCGTTTGCATGGTGGACCGGAAAACCAAACGGCGACCACAGTTTATTTTTGGCATAACCCCAGTACTCTTCGCCCAAACCCCAGCGTTCAGCAATGGCATACGAACCGTCTGCAAGATGACTGAGTTCCCCCACGCGATGCGCCAGTCGATAGTAAAAATCTTTGATAAAGTTAGGATCGCCCGCCTCCAGTTGATCCCAACGGATCTCCGCGTACTCTTCGGCTGGCAGC
This sequence comes from Citrobacter sp. Cpo142, assembly GCF_030332425.1. NCBI lineage: Bacteria > Pseudomonadati > Pseudomonadota > Gammaproteobacteria > Enterobacterales > Enterobacteriaceae > Citrobacter > Citrobacter sp. Cpo142. The sequence goes on along the minus strand of NZ_JAOWHW010000109.1, from coordinate 69,375 downwards.
ACGCGTTTAAAGACACCTTTCGAATAGCAGTAGGTAAAGTCACGGTGCAGCTGGCCGTAGTTACACCAGATACCGTAATCGTCAAACAGGTTCAGTCCGATCAGGTTCCCTACGACTCGCCCATCGTCTTTATCGTCAAAATCTTTCGGGCCATTGGGGAAAATGGTGGTGTGAACAAAGTTCGCCACGCAGGTGTTGCCGCCGGTACTCGGCACGCCAAAATCCTTCACCCGCGGGACATTGAGCTGCGACATACAACGAATAGGGCATGAATGGCAGCCGCTCATTTTGACCGTGTATTTTTCTGCGGCTGGACCCAGATCGAACACCGATTTATAGGTACGGAAACCCACCGTATTTTGGTTGCCCGGCGGGATTTCACCGGTTTCGATTGGCCCCCCTTCTGCCGCCCCCCAGAAAAGTCCCTTACGGGCTGTCCAGCGCGAGTTTGGCGAAGAGTATTCTGCCCAGGCCTGCGGGGTGCTTGGCACAACGTGGTTGTTGTTGGCGCCGATAAGCTCGGTCATCATGTAGTCATTGAGACGCTTCATCTCTTTACGATCGGCAATGTTGACCCCTTTGGTCCCTTCTACCGCAATGGCCTTCAGGTTTTTCGAGCCCATCACCGCACCAGTACCGGCGCCGCCACTATGGTTGCGGCTGTTGATCATGCAGGACAGTGGCACCAGATTCTCACCCGCCTGCCCAATAGCGGCGACGCAGGTTTCCGGGCTGGTAATCCGGCAAATCTCTTCGGTTGTGGCGCGAGTCCCCTTGCCCCACAAGAAATCGGCTTTTTCGATGCTGACTTTATCGTCTTTGATGTTGATCCAGACCGGTGATGCGGACTTGCCTTCAATAATAATGGCGTCGTAACCGGCGAATTTCATTTGTGCAGCAAAGAAACCGCCCATATGGGCATCTACGACTAAGTTACCTTTGGTAAACGTCGATAAGGAGGTGATATTGACGCGGGAGCTACAGGGAGCGCCAGACCCCGTTAATGGTCCGGTGGCAAAAACTAGCTTATTCCCTTCATCAAAAGGCATGGTGCCTGGCGGGACTTCGTCGTACATAATTTTATAACCAAAGCCCATCCCACCGACAAATTTTTTAAATTTACTGGAATCTTCAAGGGTGATATTACCCGTGGTGAGATTGACCCGTAAAATATTACCTGTCCAACCATTAGCCATCATGTTTTCCTTTGCAAGAAGGTTTAATAGATATACCCGCCATTCTTCAGGCAGCTTTTTTATCCAAAACTGCAGTATTTTTGGCAATTAATGGCGCGAATCAGGTATGCCTGTTATCTATCAAACAGTAATATCTTTCCACTCGATAATTTTTAATGCCCCAGTCGGACAAGCATTGGCGCATTCCCCGCATAACACACATTTTGAGGACTTTTTCGTTTCGGTATTTACGGTCGCCATCATCCACGGGCAGGCTGTGGTACACGCGCTACAGCCAATACAGCGTTTGTGGTCCACCGCAATACAACCGTCTTCCTGTTTCCAGGTAATTGCACCAATTGGGCAGACCTTCATGCACTGCGGATCTTTGCATTGCCGGCAGGTATCAGCGGTATAGTTTAAATCGCCATACAGCCCACCACCGGACCCGACGCCATCATCGCCAAAGAAGAAATTGCGATGGATTTTTATCCGGGAAAAGAAGGTCCCTACGGCACCATCGTTATAATTGGTACAGGATATTTCACAGCGGTGACAGCCCGTACAGCGGGCTCGCTGGGTCACCAGAACCCCTTTCGGCGTATTGATAAGCCCCACGGTCCCACTATCGACATCTTCCTGCTTACAACCAAATAGGGATAACAGCGCGGGGGCAATCGTTAATCCCGCCAGTCCTTTCCCTGATATCCGCAGGAATTCTAGTCGCGTTAAACCACAATCTAAAAATGGACGATCAACCTGGTTCATTTATTTCGCATCCTCTTCGCAAATGCTGTGGTAGCAACACATCCAGGCTAATTTAAACCAGCGCAGCTCAAGCCATATCGGGCGGTTAATGTTGCCAACAACACGTAAATTTTTGCCCTAACCTGATCGCGTAAATGACGGTGGTTAAACTGAATAAATCTAATCCTTTAGGGTTAGGCGCAGAAATAATGTGGTTATTCAGCATGCATAGCCTTGATCGTCATCAATTAAAAAACGGAAGGGATATAATTAATGCGGAGTGAGATTTATTATCATTAAGAAATGGAGTGTAATAGCAGCCCATTTAAATTACAAATATTTGTGAAACCTCTCACAAATATAATACTGCACGATCATCGGTATATAAATAAATATATATCGATTTATAATTCTCTACAAGAATTTATTAACGAAGATAAATTATATAGATTGATAGATTAACGTATCGAGAATAAGAGGACGGCAAAAAATTTCTGCGGTCCTCTTTTTATGAATTAACCGGCCAATGCTTTAATTACGGTCTCAATAGCCTGTTTTTCTAACTCACTGCGCTTCACGCGCTGGTTAGCAAGGGTGGTTCTCAGTACTCCCGCAATGACGATATGCTTAGGTTCTTGTCCCAGATCGCGCATTTCCAGCACTACTTTACCGACTACTCTGCACATTTCACGGTACAACTCGTCGTCTTTCGTCTGATTTCCCATTTTTGCCCGCTCGTCATTAACTCAAACCAACAGCATATATCACTCTGAGGATTTAGACAAAATTCAATGAAAATCAAAGAAATGTCATCATTCTACTGAACTCGCTGAAGTCGATTAACAAGCTCAGCAAGACTTCCTGCCTGCATTTTTTCCATCACCCGCGCCCGGTGCACTTCAACCGTACGCACGGCAATATTCATGGCATCAGCAATTTCCCGATTCATTAATCCTTTTGCAACCAGATGCGCCAGTTCCCGTTCTTTTGGCGTTAGTTGTTGATAGCAGCAGATGATCTCTTGTCGCGAGAACGCCGCTGCCGAGACCTGCAAGGCATGTTCTAATGCTGCCTGCAGCGGCACGGCTGACACCGGTTTTTGCAAAAAATCGACCGCGCCACGTTTCATTTGTTCAACCGCCATCGGTACATCGCCATGCCCGGTGAGAAAGACCACCGCCAGCGTGCTTGCTTTCTGACGCATGATTTCATGCACAGCGTGCCCATCCAGTACCGGCATACGCATATCCAGCAGTAGTACGCCCACCTGGTGCAGATTTGCCTCGGCGAGGAATTTCTCGCCTTGCTCCCAGCAAGACACCTCATATCCCAGACTTTCCAATAAAAACGCACAGGCCTGGGTGACGGCAATGTCGTCATCCAGCAGATGAATTATCGCCACTACGGCCTCCTTCCTGATTTGGTTTAAAATACAATGTCACTCTCGCCCCCGCTTTGCCGTCCGGAGCCTGCTGATTGTTGATCTCAATATCCCCGTTTGCGTAGCGCACCAATCGCTGACAAATGGCCAGTCCTAGTCCCATACCTTCTTTGCGGGTGGTCATAAACGGCTGAAACGCCTGATACAACTGAGCCTCGTCAATGCCTCCGGCATTATCCTGCACCTGAATACGCACGCCACCATCCTTGTGCAGGGCGCTAAACCATACTGTCGTAGCGCCTGCCTGGGCGGCATTAAGTACCAGATTAGCCAGCACCTGCTCAAGAAGAACGCTTGGCAGCATCAACGTTAACGCCTTACTAACCTGCGTGTGCAGCGTTATCGCCGGGAATTGCTGGGGCATGCGCAGTAATTGCCAGACGTGATGGATAGCATCGTGAACGTTGATGGCTTGCCAGTCATCGGTGAGTACCGGATTGCCCTGTGCCTGGCTGACCCACTGCCGGAGATTGCGCAGCGTATCGGCTCCCCGTTGTGCCTGGGTGTCTATGTGCTCAAGCGCGGGCAACAACGGATGCTGCTCATCCTGACCACGCAGGCGAATCAGACAGCCTTGGGCATAATGGCGGATAGCCGACAACGGCTGATTGAGCTCATGGGCAAAACCGGAGGTCATCTCCCCCAGCACACTCATTTGGCGGGCAGTCTCCAGCGCCTGTTCCTGTTTGTGCAACAACACGTTGTTCCGCTCCAGCTGCCTGCCACGTCGGCGAACCAACAGCATTACCCAGATGTAATTGAGCGTAAGCAACAGCAATATGATGACCACGCCCCCCATTGCCAGTCGGTGTTGAATAAACCAGCTTTTGACATCCAGCCACAGCTGACGCTGCTGCGGATGCTGGCGGACGTCGCGCAGCAACGCTTCTACTTCACGGGTCGAGGCGGGCGCGCCCCAGCGAAACGCCGCGTTTTGCGGTGCATTGAACAGTACCCGCGTGACGCGATCGGCCAGCTCGTCACTCACTGCAGGTAGTGCGGCAAATGACCAGTCCGGATAGAGCGGCGTACTGGTTAAACAGGGAATTGAAGTCGGATGGTTCAACACGGTCATAAAATCGGTTTTACGGATGAGGCCTTCTTCATCCATTTTTTCCAGCAGGCACACCGGCACGATCACCGCCTGCACGGCTTTTTCACGTAATAAATAGAGTAAGGCATCGGCGGGAAATCCGGTGAACGTCAGACGCAAATCGCGCTCCGGGCGCAGACCGGCATCACTGAGCGCTTTATATCCCAGCAAATAGCCACCAAACGCCTGAGCATCAATGGCGCCAACCGTTTTGCCGATCAGATCGTGTGCGGAGGTTATCCCGCTGTCGCGCCTGACGAGAATGGCGCTGCCAATCACATTACTGGTGGCTTTCCCGCCACGGGTGGAGCGTAACGACGCCAGCCAGCGTAGCGCTGAGCGGCTGTTAAGCTGGACAAACTGCGCCGGATTGGTGACAACAAAGTGTACCGTTCCACGATTCACTGCCTCCTGCATCTGTCGCAGGTCCAGCGGTTGAATATGAAACTGCTCACCGGTGATTTGCTGATTCAACAAGGTTTCCAGCGGCTGCCAGTGATTACGAGTAGAAACCTCCCCGCGCATCGCCAAAACGCCAATGTTCCATGTCTGCGCTCTGACCGCGCCGCTTAGCACCCACAGCGACGCCAGTACCGTCAGACATCTTACTACGTTGCGTCCCACTCAATTGTCCCTGTCAATTATGTTGTTTTAGATCAACAACAAGCCGGGTATGTGGTTAACCACAATAGAGTATACCCCGTCACGATTTTTACACTGTAAATCATTGAGATTCTTTATTCATCACACGCAAATCAACGGCGTGACCAATGTTTCGTTGTTGCATCGTGACGGGAGAAAATATGGACAGCAGTAAACGGCAGTTTCTCCAGCAACTGGGCGTCCTGACCGCTGGCGCATCACTGGTTCCGCTGGCTCAGGCGCAATTTCCCTTTTCGCCTGAACGCCACGAAGGCTCACAACAGCATCGCTACGCCATGCTGGTTGACCTGCGACGCTGTATCGGCTGCCAGGCCTGTACCGTCAGTTGCGCCATTGAAAACCAGACGCCACAGGGCGAATTTCGTACCCTCGTCAACCAGTATCAAGTACAGATTGAAGGCCAGCAAAGCGTTACCAACGTCCTGCTGCCGCGACTGTGCAACCATTGTGATAATCCCCCTTGCGTGCCCGTTTGCCCGGTACAAGCCACTTTCCAACGAGAAGACGGCATTGTGGTGGTCGACAACACACGCTGCGTGGGCTGCGCCTATTGCGTGCAGGCCTGCCCTTATGATGCGCGATTCATCAACCATGAAACGCAAACCGCCGATAAATGTACCTTTTGCGTTCACCGCCTAGAAGCGGGGCTGCTCCCGGCCTGTGTGGAATCCTGCGTCGGCGGCGCGCGCATCATTGGCGATATTAAAGATCCGCACAGCCGCATTTCACAAATGCTGCATGAACACCATGACGCCATCAAAGTCCTGAAGCCGGAAAGCGGTACGTCTCCTCACGTGTTCTATCTGGGACTGGATGAGGCGTTTGTCACCCCATTGATGGGACGAGCTCAACCCGCTCTCTGGCAGGAGGTTTAAATGAACCATTCACTGATTATCGACGAGGTTCTGGCCCATCCCCAGGACGTAAGCTGGTTACCCTGGGCCGTACAATATTTCTTTTTCATCGGCATTGCCGCCTGCGCCGCGCTGTTCGCATGCGTTCTCCACTGGCGCAAAAAAGAAACGGCAAACCAGGAGAATCTGACGCTGTTAATCGCCCTGACCTGTGCGATTACCGCGCCGCTGGCGCTGACCGCTGATCTACACCAAACCGCCCGCGTCTGGCACTTCTATGCGTATCCGACACCATGGTCCTGGATGCCGTGGGGCGCGCTGTTTTTACCGCTGTTTACCGGTTTTTTAGGTCTGTGGTTTCTGGCGCAGCATGTGAAACGACTAACGCTAAAAAGTTACAGCGTCACAAAATGGTTAGCACTTGGTAGCGCGCTGTCCGCCATCGGATTGCTGGTTTACACCGGCCGTGAAGTGTCGGTGGTACAGGCGCGTCCCATTTGGTTCAGTTACGCCTTTCCGGTTGCGATGTTCCTCAGCGCGCTGCAAACATTTCTTGCCCTGCTTATTGCCACGACAAATAGCAAGGACGCACTACCGCGTAAGCTAGCGTGGGGGCAAATGGTCACGTTGATCGCGCTGGCTATCGTGGTGGTGATCTGGGCGAGTGGTAATACGCTTTCCGGTTCGGCTATCCGTCAGTGGCTGGATGTTGCCTCTTCAGCACAACACTACGCTATCGGTTGGGTTGCGCTATGGCTTGTTTCGCTTGCTCTTTGCGGGTTGGTTGTACGTTACCCCTTGTCGCTACCGCTGCGCATATTACTCGCTTTTAGCGCTATGGCGCTGTGCTGGCTAATGCGCTGGACGTTACTCATCCAGGTGCAGACCGTACCGAAATTTAACGCGCAGTTTAATCCCTATACCCTGCCCGGCGGCACCGATGGCTGGCTGGCTATTATGGGTACCTTCGGCCTGTGGATAGCACTGATTATTATTGTTCGTGAAGCCCTGAACGCGATCGCAAGGAGAATGCAACATGGCTAATTTAACCCGTCGTCAGTGGCTTAAAGTGGGCCTTGCCGTAGGTGGCATTGTGACTTTTGGCCTGAGTTATCGGGATGTGGCAAAGCGCGCAATAGACGGTTTGTTGGACGGAACCTCGGGCAAAATTACCCGTGACCGCATTTTTACCAACGCGCTCATCCCCGAAGCCAACGCCCGGCCTCACTGGCAGCAAAACCCGCAGCAGGTGGTCTCGATGACGCAGTGCTTTGGTTGCTGGACGCAGTGTGGTGTACGGGTTCGCGTTGACACTGAGCAAGGCAAAGTGCTGCGCATTGCGGGCAACCCTTATCATCCGTTGTCGCACGAGCACCATATAGACGCCTCTGTCCCCTTTACCACGGCATTGGAACAGCTGGCCGGGGAGTCAGGTCTTGACGCACGTTCTACCGCCTGCGCCCGTGGCGCAACCTTACTCGAAGGTCTGTACAGCCCGCTACGTATACTGGAGCCCATGAAGCGCGTCGGTAAACGCGGTGAAGGAAAATGGCAGCGCATCAGCTTCGAACAGCTGATCAAAGAGGTGGTGGAAGGTGGCGATTTGTTTGGTGAAGGCCACGTTGATGGTCTAAGAGCCATCCACGATCCCACTACACCGCTTGATGCGAAACATCCCGGCTTTGGCCCAAAATCTAATCAACTGCTGGTCACCAATACCAGCGATGAAGGACGTGATACCTTTTTACGTCGCTTCGCGCTGAACAGTTTCGGCAGTAAAAACTTCGGTGCTCATGGCGCTTACTGCGGCCTGGCCTATCGGGCCGGTTCCGGCGCGTTAATGGGCGATCTGGATAAAAATACCCACGTGAAACCCGACTGGGATAACGTCGAATTCGCGCTGTTTATGGGTACCTCTCCGGCGCAATCCGGCAACCCGTTTAAGCGCCAGGCCCGCCAGCTGGCTAGCGCCCGTTTACGTGACGACTTCCGCTATGTTGTGGTGGCGCCAGCCCTGCCATTAACCACGGTGCTGGCTGACGATCGCGGCCACTGGCAACCCGTACGACCGGGAAGCGACTCCGCGCTGGCTATGGGGATGATAAGCTGGATTATCGATAAACAACGCTATAACGCTGATTATCTCGCCATTCCCGGCGCACAGGCCATGCAGCAGGCAGGAGAAAAAAGCTGGACTAACGCTACGCATCTGGTGATTACCGATGAAATTCCAACGCTTGCCGGACAGCACCTGACCCTCGCCCATCTGAGTGCAAACGCCGCCCAGGAGCCAGTGGTCGTCAACGAGGCAGGTGAGATTGTCGCCGCCAGCAGTTGCCCGCGTGCGCAGCTGTTTGTTACCCGCAAGGTGACGCTGGCTGACGGGCAGACGGTAACGGTAAAAAGCAGCTTCCAGTGTCTGCGTGAGTCCGCAGAGAAACTGTCGCTAACGCAGTACAGCCAGCAGTGTGGGGTGTCAGAAGCAGACATTGGCGCTCTGGCCGACGCATTCACCCGCCACGGGCGTAAAGCGGCGGTGATCACGCACGGCGGTATGATGGCAGGTAATGGATTTTATAACGCCTGGTCGGTGATGATGCTCAATGCGCTTATTGGTAACCTCAGCCTTGAAGGCGGCGTGTTTGTTGGTGGCGGCAAATTCAATGGTGCCACCGACGGTCCGCGCTACAACATGGACAGCTTCGCCGGGAAGGTAAAACCGAAAGGGTTAAGCATCGCGCGCAGTAAAACCGCTTATGAGTCTTCCGAAGAGTACCGCAATAAGGTCGCAGCCGGACAATCCCCCTTCCCGGCTAAAGCCCCCTGGTATCCGTTTGTCGCCGGTCAGCTTACCGAACTCCTCGTCTCGGCACTTGAAGGTTACCCTTATCCGCTGAAAGCCTGGATCTCCAACATGACCAACCCGTTTTACGGCATTGCGGGATTACGCGGCGTGGCGGAAGAAAAGCTCAAGGATCCTGCTCGCTTGCCGCTGTTTATTGCCATTGACGCCTTTATGAACGAAACCACGGCGCTGGCAGATTACATCGTGCCGGATACCCACAACTTCGAAAGCTGGGGATTCAGCGCTCCGTGGGCGGGGGTGGCCAGCAAAGCCACCACCGCGCGTTGGCCAGTTGTCAGATCGGCGACCAGCCTCACGGCTGACGGTCAACCGGCCTCAATGGAGTCTTTCTATATCGCAGTGGCAAAACGCATCGGGCTACCCGGTTTCGGCGACAATGCGATTACCGACCCGCAAGGTAATCACTATCCGTTGAATCGTGCGGAAGATTACTACCTGCGCCTCGCCGCCAATATTGCGTTTATGGGCAAAGCCCCGGTTGCAGAGGCACAGCCGGAAGACATTGCGCTGACCGGAGTCCAGCGGATCATGCCTGTGATGACCCAAACGCTGAAAGCCGATGAAATCAGCCGAGTGGCGTTTATCTACTCCCGCGGCGGACGCTTTGCGCCAGACAACAGTGGGCGAGTTGATAACCGCGTCGGCAATGCGTGGGAAAAACCGCTCCAAATCTGGAATGCGAACGTCGCCGCGCACCGCCATGCGATTACCGGCGAGCGCTACAGCGGCTGCCCGGCCTGGTATCCATCACGTCTGTCAGATGGACGTGCAATTGAGGAGTTGTTCCCGGAACAAGAGTGGCCGTTGAAACTGATTTCCTTCAAATCCAATACCATGTCCAGCGCCACGGCGGTGATCCCACGCCTTCATCATCTGAAGCCGGTTAATCTGGTGGCGCTCAATCCACAGGATGGTCAGCGGTATGGCTTAGCACACGGCGATATCGTGCGTATCACTACCCCAGGCGGTCAGGCGCAAGCGCAGATAAGCCTTCTGCATGGCGTCATGCCAGGTGTCATCGCCATTGAACATGGTTACGGACATAAAGAAATGGGCGCGGCACGGCATACCCTCGACGGTGAGCCGATGGCGTTTGATGAGCAGATTAAGTCGGGGATTAATCTCAACGAGTTGGGTTTTGCGGACCCAACCCGACAGGTAGCCAATACCTGGCTTGACTGGGTGTCGGGTGCGTCGGTGCGCCAGGGGTTGCCAGCGAGAATTGAGCGAGTGTAGCTCTGGCGCCGCATGGCATCGCGAACGCGTTTTACCCGGCCTACAGGACGTCGTAGGCCGGGTAAGGCACTGCCGCCACCCGGCAAAAGCGGATTAGTTGTTTACCGGGATCACTGCACCTTTATATTTAGTACGGATCCAGTCCTGAATCTCTTTTGAGTGCAGGACATCAACCAGCGCCACGATATCCTTTTTCTTCTCGTCGCCACGATGTACGGTAATGATGTTGGCATATGGATTGTTTTCACCACTTTCAACGGCAATAGGATCTTTCACTGGATCCAGCCCGGCGTCGATGGCGTAGTTGGCGTTAATCACCACCGCATCGCCTTCGTCGTTGTTATACATCTGCGGTAACAGCGCGGCTTCCACGTTTGGCAGGAACTTCAGCTTTTTCGGGTTTTCGACGATATCGCTAATGCGCGCGGTTACTTTATCCACGCCCGGCTTCAGCTTGATCACTCCCTCTTTTTCGAAAATCGACAGAATTCGGCCTTCCTCAGATACCGCATCACGCATGATGACTTTGCCGCCTTCCGGTAGATCTTTAAGCGATTTCACTTTTTTCGAATAGATACCAATCGGCTCAATGTGAATCGCTCCGGCGCTGACGAAGTCATACGTTTTATCGCCTGCATGATCTTTAATCACGCTGTTCAGGTACGGAATATGCTGGAAGTAGTTGGCGTCAATCTCACGGCCAGCCAGCGCAGTGTTCGGCAGAATGTAATCCTGGAACGGTTTAATCTCCAGATCGATCCCCTGCTTCGCCAGAATCGGTTTGGCCTGTTCAAGGATCTCCGCATGCGGCACGTTAGACGCGCCAACGGTCAGAGTATCAGCCCAGGAGGCAAAGCTCAGGGCGCTTAAGGTTGCTGCGGCGAGTAACGTCAGTGATTTTTTCATAATTATGGTTTCCGTATTTTATTAGCGTTTATCTAACAGAGAGGTGATCACATCGCCGCAAAGCTGGATGATGAAGACAATGAGCAAAATCGTCACCGTCGCCACCAGCGTGACGTCGCTGTGGTTGCGCTGGAATCCTTCCAGATAGGCCAAATTCCCTAAACCACCGGCACCAATTACCCCTGCCATCGCGCTGTAGCTCACCAGCGCAATTAGCGTCACGGTGATCCCGGACACCAGAGCAGGAGAGGATTCCGGCAGTAAAACTCGAAAAATAAGCGTGCTCAGCCGTGCGCCCATCGAACGCGTCGCTTCAATAACGCCTTTATCCACTTCACGCAGAGCGATTTCGACCAGACGCGCATAAAACGGCGCGGCCCCCACGATCAGCGCAGGCAACGCGGCATTGGCGCCGAGAATGGTGCCTACCATCGCTTTGGTAAACGGGATAAGCAGCACGATCAAAATGATGAATGGGATCGAACGAAAGATATTCACCACCAGTGAAATAGCGCTATATACCGCGCGATTAGGGAATAATCCGCCGCGCGCTGTCAGGAACAACGCCAGGCCAAGCGCGATGCCCAGGATAAAGGTCGCCGCCCCCGAAAGAGCTGTCATATACAGCGTTTCCTGGGTTGCCGCTAACAGTTGATCCCACTTCAGATGGGGAAACAGTTCTTCAGCCATGTTGAATCACCTCGCCTTCAATGTCGCTCTGGCGCAGGTCGGCCAAAATATTGTTCAATTGTTCCTCAGAGGCCACCACGTGCACCCAAAGTTGACCAAACACGCCGTGTGCGGTTTGCGTCATCTTGCCGTGCAAGATGTTGAACGGCAGGCCATAGCGCAGGGTCAATTCCCCAACCACAGGCCGATGGGTACGTTGCCCGGTAAAGGTTAATTTGATAACCACCCCACCCAACTCGCTTGCCAGTTGCGGATTAAACTCGTCTTCTTCGGTGTACTGGCTCACCTGACGAACAAACTGTCGGGTAATAGGCTGCTGAGGATGGGTAAAGACGCTGAGCACATCACCTTCCTCAACGACCTTGCCGTTTTCCATTACCGCGACGCGGTCGCAGATTTTGCGTACTACGTGCATTTCATGAGTGATCAGCACAATGGTCAATTTGAATCGACGGTTAATATCGAGGAGTAAATCGAGGATCTGATCGGTAGTTTGCGGATCCAGCGCCGAGGTGGCTTCGTCACACAGCAGGACATCCGGATTGTTCGCCAGCGCGCGGGCAATTCCTACACGCTGCTTTTGCCCACCGCTGAGCTGGGAAGGATACGCATTTTCACGACCGCTCAGCCCAACCAGCGTAATCAGTTCAGCAACCCGCGCTTTGATGGACGCTTTGGACGCACCGGCGATTTGCATAGAGAAAGCAATATTTTCGCTAACGGTCCGCGACCACAGCAAATTGAAGTGTTGAAACACCATGCTGATTTTCAGTCGCGCCTGGCGTAACGATTCCCCACTGGCGTCAGAGATATCGTGGCCGTTAATCGTCACGCTGCCGGAGGTCGGTTTTTCGAGACCATTGAGCAAACGAATTAAGGTGCTTTTACCTGCCCCGCTGTAACCAATAATTCCATAAATCTGCCCCTGTTCAACCGTCAGATTGACGTTATCGACAGCGGTGATGGCAAGCCTGCCTGGCGTAAACACTTTCGAAATATTTTTCAGGACAATCATGTCGTTTGGGTATCCGCTGCTGCTTATTGTTCTTCTGCTATCGCTTTTAGCTGTTTAGCAGTATGGATGTCCAAACGAGTGTAATCAGTGGAATTGGCTTTTAGAATGAATTAAAACGAATTTGATATAACTTTTAGAAATATAGTACAAGATCAACGTCAACCGTATAAAACATAGTCATCAGGATGTTAAATGCAGTTTGTTGCGCAACAGAACGCAACGCCCGATAACCTCTTTATCCATACCGATGAACAAATTAATGAATATTTATTGTAAAACTGCACAGAAGTGTTTTGAAACGCTGTTTCCATTTTCCTTTTTGATAATTTTCAGCGTATAATGCGCGCCAATTGTCTCTTGAATGGTTTCAGCACATTGACCTGTAAAACTCAACGACTACAAAACTCACCATCCCGTTGGGCTGAAACACAAGCACACATTCCTCTGCACGCTCTTTCGATGTCACCTATCCTTAGAGCGAGGCATCACAACTTTCGTAACTCAGGTTTAGCTTCCCGTCCGTGCGCGGCGGGAGCCAGATTTCCATATCCTTCTCAACTTAAAGACTAAGACTGTCATGAAAAAGACGAAAATTGTTTGCACCATCGGTCCGAAAACCGAATCCGAAGAGATGTTAACCAAAATGCTGGACGCGGGCATGAACGTCATGCGTCTGAACTTCTCCCACGGTGATTACGCAGAACACGGTCAGCGCATCAAGAATTTGCGCAACGTCATGAGCAAAACCGGCAAGAAAGCCGCAATCCTGCTCGACACCAAAGGTCCGGAAATCCGTACCATCAAACTGGAAGGCGGTAACGACGTTTCCCTGAAAGCGGGCCAGACCTTCACCTTCACCACCGACAAATCTGTCGTAGGCAACAACGAAATCGTTGCTGTTACTTATGAAGGCTTCACTAAAGATCTGTCCGTCGGCAACACCGTTCTGGTTGACGATGGTCTGATCGGCATGGAAGTTACCGCCATCGAAGGTAACAAAGTTATCTGTAAAGTGCTGAACAACGGCGACCTGGGCGAAAACAAAGGCGTTAACCTGCCGGGCGTTTCCATCGCGCTGCCAGCACTGGCTGAAAAAGACAAACAAGACCTGATCTTCGGTTGCGAGCAAGGCGTTGACTTCGTTGCAGCGTCCTTTATCCGTAAACGTTCTGACGTCGTTGAAATCCGTGAGCACCTGAAAGCGCACGGCGGCGAAAACATCCAGATCATCTCCAAAATCGAAAACCAGGAAGGCCTGAACAACTTCGACGAAATTCTCGAAGCGTCTGACGGCATCATGGTTGCGCGTGGCGATATGGGCGTTGAGATCCCGGTTGAAGAAGTTATCTTCGCGCAGAAGATGATCATCGAAAAATGTATCCGTGCACGTAAAGTCGTTATCACTGCGACCCAGATGCTGGACTCCATGATCAAAAACCCGCGTCCGACCCGCGCTGAAGCCGGTGACGTAGCGAACGCCATCCTCGACGGTACCGACGCAGTAATGCTGTCTGGCGAGTCTGCAAAAGGTAAATACCCTCTGGAAGCCGTTACCATCATGGCGACCATCTGTGAGCGTACTGACCGTGTGATGACCAGCCGTCTGGACTTCAACAACGACAGCCGCAAACTGCGCATCACCGAAGCCGTTTGCCGTGGCGCGGTTGAAACTGCTGAAAAACTGGACGCGCCGCTGATCGTCGTCGCAACCCAGGGTGGTAAATCTGCTCGCGCAGTACGTAAATACTTCCCGGATGCCACCATCCTGGCGCTGACCACCAACGAAACTACCGCGCGTCAGCTGGTGCTGAGCAAAGGCGTTGTTGCACAGGTGGTTAAAGAAATCAGCTCTACCGATGATTTCTATCGTCTGGGTAAAGAAGTCGCTCTGGAAAGCGGTCTGGCTCAGAAAGGTGACGTTGTGGTTATGGTTTCTGGTGCACTGGTTCCGAGCGGCACCACCAACACCGCATCCGTTCACGTGCTGTAATAATTCCAACGCGAATTAATTTGCTTAAAAAAGCGCCCTGGTGGCGCTTTTTTTATTTAATCGATAGCCACAATTAATAAAAAATCAAATCGGATTTCACTATCTAATCCGTGATTATCTAAGATGAATCCGATGGAAGCTTTCTGTTTTCACTCGGGTTTTTAGCCGTTTTTGCACAATTCGATGCTTCTTTGAGCGAACGATCAAAAATAAGTGCATTCCCATCAAAAAAATATTCTCAACATAAAAAACTTTGTGTAATACTTGTAACGCTACATGGAGATTAACTCAATCTAGAGGGTATTAATAATGAATCGTACTAAACTGGTACTGGGCGCGGTAATCCTGGGTTCTACTCTGCTGGCAGGTTGCTCCAGCAATGCTAAAATCGATCAGCTGTCTTCTGACGTTCAGACTCTGAACGCTAAAGTTGACCAGCTGAGCAACGACGTGAACGCAATGCGTTCCGACGTTCAGGCTGCTAAAGATGACGCAGCACGCGCTAACCAGCGTCTGGACAACGCAGCTACTAAATACCGCAAGTAATAGTATCTGTGTAATAGAAATGGCGCACATTGTGCGCCATTTTTTTTGCTCTGAATTCCCCTTCCCTGTTATTGCGTAGCGCGCACCTCAGCATCCTCTCCCGGCACGCCATTTTGCGCAGACTTCACTTCTGGCCCATTGCTCGCGACCGATGCTTGCCCGGCAGTGACGGTGACCGGATAACCTGCGCGACGATACAACGCCCTTTCCACCAGACTGTTATCTACCGCGTTATTGTCTTTAAACTGGGTAAAACCGGCTGGCAGCACATACGGCATGGTCTGGACGTTTTGTTCCTCTTCCGGTGACAGCGGTCGATGCACTTCGACATACCGCATGCCGTTCGGCTCAATCGAATATTTTATCGGCTCATTAATCACTCTGACCGGCGTGCCTGTGCGGACCTGGGCAAACAGTGCTTTAATGTCCGGCGCGTTCATGCGAATACAACCAGAACTCACACGTAGGCCCACACTGTCCGGCGCGCTGGTGCCATGGATCAGATATTCACCGTTTCCATGCGCCAGACGCAGTGCAAAGCGTCCTAACGGGTTATTTGGCCCGGCAGGTACAACAGGCGGTAATGTGATGCCGCGCTCCAGAGAGCGTTTACGGATGCCTGGTGTAGGGGTCCAGGTAGGATTCGGGATTTTCTGCCCAACCCGGGTTTCCATTACCGGCGTTTCCAGCCCCTGCAAACCGATACCAATTGGGAATACCTGAACAATATTCTCTCCCGGCGGGAAGTAATACAGACGCAGTTCCGCCAGATTCACAATAATGCCTTCGCGTGGTGCATCCGGCAGCAGTAATTGTGAGGGAATAGTAATCAGGGTTCCGGGTTTAGGTACGGGGGCAATAGTATTGTTGGCTTCAAGGATCAGCATGGCAGCGGTATCAAACTTACGGGCTATCGCCTGTAGATTTTTATCGCCT
The DNA here is from genome assembly GCF_030332425.1 of Citrobacter sp. Cpo142. Classification (NCBI taxonomy): domain Bacteria; kingdom Pseudomonadati; phylum Pseudomonadota; class Gammaproteobacteria; order Enterobacterales; family Enterobacteriaceae; genus Citrobacter; species Citrobacter sp. Cpo142. The sequence goes on along the minus strand of NZ_JAOWHW010000109.1, from coordinate 53,217 downwards.
TCCTGCACGGTGTAGGTTTGGTTTTGCCCAACAAGGCGGCTATTCGCCTGGGGCAAAGGATAATCGACCGCCCATGCGGCCTGAATAGCGCTGTAAGCGCCGATTAGCATTAACGTAATAACAGACGCGCGTTTCATACTCACTCACCCCCCTGGCGTTCTTGCCGGACCGCGGCGAGCGCCCAATCCGGCTTACGAGTCACTGCGTTGCCTTACACGAACGCTTTCAAGTCGGTCTGAAAGTTAACGTGTTTTATCAGTTTAGCTAAGAGTTGCGGCTTTGGCGCGAATAGCCCGAATCATCGCCTCCAGCCCTTGTGAACGAGACGGTGTGAGGTGCTGTGCGAGCGCCATTTTTTCAAACCACGGACGCACATCAAAATTCACAATATCCTGGGCCGTCATGCGATCATACAAAATGAATACCACGGCAATAAGTCCTTTAACAATTGCCGCATCACTGTCGCCCTGTAATTCAATAATCCCTTCGCCATTCTGGTTCATAACAATCCATACCTGACTTTGACATCCCTGGATGCTATTTTCCGGGCAGCGTAGGTCGTCGTTTAATTCCGGCAAACGCTGACCCAGCTCAATAATGTACAGGTATTTCTCTTCCCAATTAGCGCAACGCAGAAAATTACGCAACAACTTTTCTTTATCCGGTAGCGCAGCCATAACGCCTCCCTGTTAGCCCAGTAAATGATGAATACGCTTGAGGCCCGTTACCAGGCGATCCACTTCTTCATGGGTGTTGTACATTGCAATCGACGCCCGGCACATAGCAGGAACGTTATAGTAGGCCATCAGCGGCATAGCGCAGTGATGTCCCGTCCGCACGGCTATTCCATAGTTATCAAGAAAACTGCCGACGTCAAAGGCGTGATGTTTACCAAGGTTAAATGCAATCACACCCAGGCGGTTATCCGGCCCGTAGAGCGTCAAATCAGGTACATCTGCCAGCTGCTCCAATGCATAGCGCATCATGAACTGTTCATATTCGCTGATTTCAGTAAGCCCCAGTGCTGAAACATACTCAATAGCCGCGCCGAGTCCGATAATACCTCCGGTGTTTGGCGTTCCGGCTTCAAAACGCCAGGGGGCTTTGGCCCACGTTGTTCCCTGACTCAAACTCACCGTCGCAATCATTGAACCACCGCCTTCCCAGGGTGGCATCTCCTGCAACAGCGACTCTCTGGCATACAGAACGCCAATACCGGTTGGTCCATAAAGTTTATGCCCGGAGAAAACATAAAAATCGCAATCCAGTGCCTGGACATCCACCTGATGATGCATCACCGCCTGTGCGCCATCCACCAGCACTTTTGCGCCGTATTGATGCGCCAGCTCAATCATTTCCGATAACGGGTTCTCGGTACCAAGCACGTTAGACACGTGGGTAATCGCCAGCAGTTGCGTGCGCTCGTCAAACAGCGTCGGCAGCGTCTCCAGTTGCAACGTACCATCGGCATTGAGCGGGATAACGCGCAGCTCTGCCCCTACGCGGGCACACAGCATCTGCCAGGGCACAATATTGGCGTGGTGCTCCATTTCGCTGATGATAATGTTATCGCCCGCTCGCACATTGCTGCTGCCCCAGCTGTTCGCCACCAGATTGATGCCTTCCGTCGTACCACGAACAAACACCAGCTCTTCCGCTGAGCGGGCGTTAATAAACAACGAGGCAAGCTTGCGCACATTTTCCATTTTTTCCGTGGCCTGGGCGCTCAGCGTATGAATACCGCGGTGGACTGCCGCATAGCCGTGACGATAAAACTCTGCTTCAGCATCAATCACCTGATTGGGTTTTTGCGCGCTGGCAGCACTGTCCAGATACGCCAACGGCAAACCGTTCACTTCACGCATCAGGACCGGAAAATCAGCCCGTACTTTTTCAATGGGAAATGTCATGCTGCGCCTCCCGGCAAGCGTTGGGCGATCCGCGCCAGTACCTGTTGTTTCAGCGTTTCATCGCCCAGGGCTTCCGTCAGCTCAGCGGCAAACGCATAGAGAATCATGTGTTGAGCATCCTGCTGACCGATTCCGCGTGAACGCAGATAGAACATCTGCTCGTCGTCGATCCGTCCTACCGTCGCCCCGTGGCTGCATTTCACGTCGTCGGCGTAGATTTCGAGCTGTGGCTTGGTATCCACCTCCGCCAGCTTTCCGAGCAACAGATTATTGTTGGTCATCTGACCGTCGGTTTTGATAGCGTGCTGGGCGACGTTGATCAGACCATTGAATACCGCCCGCCCCTTATCGCTGACAATCGTTTTATGCAGCTGGCGACTGTTGCAATACCCTTTATTGTGCTCAAGCCAGGTCCGTGTATCACAGACTTCATTTTTCACCGGCATCGCCAGACTGTTCAGCCGAAGCGTGGTGTTTTCGCCGTTAAGCTGCGTACTGGTGTTATTGCGCAATACCGCATCACCAAGCAAGAAACTATGGCTAACGGCAGTCGCATCCGCGCCCAATTGAATGTCATTATGCGCGAAGTGGTGGCTGAGCGGATTTTCGAACGCCAGTTTGATATGGCGCAAATGGGCGTTTGCCGCGACGTTCATCGTTAAGCGTGCGCCAGTGAAATGGCGACGCTCGCTGAGGCTGGCATAGTGTTCAATGACGGTGGCTTCTGCGCCTTCCGCCAGCTCCAGATGGTGGCGATAGTGCGCCGTATTCACCTCGTCGCCCGCCAGCCCCTGGGTTATATGCAGCAGCAGCAGCGGTTTCGCGGGGCGCTGGTTACGCTTCACCTGAATGTGCGTTACGCTACGGGACAGGCTTTCGGTAAGGTGCAAAAACACTTCCGGTTGGATAGCCGCTGGCAGCGCCTGGTGCGCATCGTCAATGGTAATGTCAAAACCGCTACCGTCTGTGCTGTCGCTGAGCGTTGGAAAGAATTGCCCGTCAACAAACACCAGTCGTACAGCATCAATTGTCGGCGACAACGCTGCACATTGGGCTGACGTTATCTCAGCGACATGACTGACAAACTGGCTGTTGGTTAATCCCTCCAGCGGCGTGTATTTCCAGTCCTCATGTTTACGCGTTGGCAGCCCCAGGCGCAGCATCTGTTGCAAGTGCTGCTGCGCATGGTGTGAGCGTGTCTCCCCTTGCGTCTCAAACAGATGGTGCCACTGTTGCAGCACGTTACTGCTGTTCGCTAAGCCAGCCATAACCTTGCTCCTCCAGTTGTTTGACCAGCGTAAAATCGCCGGACTTCACAATTCGCCCCTGGTAGAGAACGTGAACAAAATCGGGTTTGATATAGTCCAGGATGCGCTGATAGTGAGTGACGATAATGAATGAGCGTTTCCCGTCACGCAGCGAGTTCACGCCATCCGCAACGATTTTCAGCGCATCAATATCCAGCCCGGAATCTGACTCATCAAGAATGCATAGCTGAGGCTCCAGCACGGCCATTTGCAGAATGTCATTCCGTTTTTTCTCACCACCGGAGAAACCGACGTTAACCGAGCGCGTGAGCAAATCTTCCGGCATCTTCAGCAGCGCAATTTTCTCTTCCATCAGGTCCTGGAAGTCGAACCTGTCCAGCGACTCTTCGCCACGGTAACTTCGCACCGCATTCAGTGCCGTTTGCAGGAAAAACTGGTTACTAACGCCAGGGATTTCCACCGGATACTGGAATGCCATGAAGATCCCTTCACCGGCCCGATCCTCTGGCGACAGTTCCAGTAAATCCTTACCGTTAAATTCCACCGTCCCGCCGGTGACTTCATAGTCTTCACGGCCAGCGAGCGTGGCAGACAGCGTACTTTTCCCGGAACCGTTCGGTCCCATAATGGCGTGGACTTCTCCGGGGCGAATCTCAAGGCTGAGCCCACGCAGAATCGCCTTATCTTCGACACTGACCTGTAAATCTTTAATGCTTAACATGTGCTTTCCTTAAATTTTAACCGACGCTGTGTTCAAGGCTGATGGCGAGCAGTTTTTGCGCTTCCACGGCAAATTCCAGCGGCAGTTCAGAGAACACGTCTTTACAGAAACCATTCACGATCATCGAAATGGCATCCTCTTCGCTAATCCCGCGCTGCAGGCAGTAAAACAGCTGGTCTTCACCAATACGCGACGTTGTGGCTTCGTGCTCAAGCTGGGCGCTATTGTTACGACACTCGACATACGGGAAGGTATGCGCCCCGCAGTCCGCGCCGATCAGCATCGAATCGCATTGGGTATAGTTGCGGGCATTGGTGGCGGTCGGCATGATCTTCACCAAACCGCGATAGCTGTTCTGGCTGTGCCCGGCGGAAATCCCTTTCGAGATAATGGTCGATTTAGTGTTCTTGCCGATGTGGATCATCTTGGTGCCGGTATCGGCCTGCTGGTGTCCGCTGGTCAGCGCGACGGAATAGAATTCGCCGATGGAGTTATCGCCACGCAGAATGCAGCTTGGGTATTTCCAGGTAATGGCCGAGCCGGTTTCCGACTGCGTCCACGACATTTTACTGTTTTCGCCTTCGCACAGCGCACGCTTGGTGGCGAAGTTCAAAATGCCGCCGGTGTTACCATCGCCAGGGAACCAGTTTTGCACCGTCGAGTATTTCACTTCAGCATCTTTGTGGATGATGACTTCCACCACCGCTGCATGCAGCTGGTAGCTGTCACGTACCGGAGCTGAACAACCTTCGATATAACTGACGTAGCTGCCCTCATCCGCAATCAGAATGGTGCGTTCAAACTGCCCGGTCTTTTCCGCATTAATTCGGAAGTAAGTCGAGAGCTCCATGGGACAACGCACGCCTTTCGGCACATAGATAAACGTCCCATCGGACGCCACTGCCGCATTCAGCGCGGCAAAGAAATTATCATTACCCGGAACGACCGTTCCCAGATATTGTTTTACCAGCTCAGGATGGTCATGGATCGCCTCACCGAACGAACAGAAAATAATGCCCTGTTCCGCCAGTTTGTCACGATAAGTAGTCGCTACCGATACCGAGTCGAAAATAGCATCAACCGCCACTTCTTTGCCTTCACGTACCGGCACGCCAAGCTGTTCGAATGCGTCCTCAACCTCTTTGCTTAAAAATGCATTCGCGCCCGTTTGCTGTACCGCTCCCGGTTCAGACGCACAGGTTTCATCGCAGTTACCGCAGGAAGGTGCGGAGTAATAGCTGTACTCCTGATAATTCAGTTTGTCGTAATGCGCTTTAAGCCAGTGTGGTTCTTCCATGGTCAGCCACGCTTTAAAGGCATTCAGGCGAAATTCCAGCATCCAGTCGGGTTCATTTCGTTTTGCCGAAATCGCGCGCACGACATCTTCATTGATCCCTTTTGCCAGCTCATCGGTTTGCAGTTGGGTGAAGAAGCCCTCTTTGTAATTAAGGTGCCCGCCAGCCCAGGTGTTGACATCGTCAGTTGCTTCAGTATTACGAGACATAGTACCGCCTATACCCCAAAACTTTCGCCACAGCCGCATTCGTTCTGGGCTTTCGGGTTATGAAATTTAAATAACTGGTTTAATCCTTCGCGAACGAAATCGACTTCTGTGCCGTCAATGAACGGCATCGCCTGTAACGGTACGTAAAGTCTGGCGCCCTCCGTTTCAAACAGCAGATCGTCTTTTTCGGGTTGGCGGACGGTATCCAGCACGTAGCCGAATCCCGCGCACCCCGTTTGCTTCACGCCTAACCGTACGCCCAACATGTCAGGTTGCTTTGCCACCAGCTCACGGATATGCGCCGCAGCCGCTGGCGTTAACGTCAGTCCACGCCAGGCAAAATCGTCCGGGTTAAATGTTCCTGAATGCAATTCCATAGGGTTACCTCGAGTCACTAGCTTTAAAGCTATAACATCATGTTAGTGATAATGATTATCACTTCAACCCCTCAACAGCAGGGGCATTCGGGTTAATCGCCCTTTTTGGCTACTTTTACTAAGCATAGACCCTGCAGCGAGGGTTTACAGGGATGGATTATTTTGTTCAATGCATTGATTAATAATGGATTATGAAAATCCAATCGTTCAGTCAGGTCAAATGACAAAAGATGTATAGAAAATGTCTATTTAAGGGATAGGTGGGGATGAAGGTAGGGAAAAACAATTCAAATAATAAACAAGCAACAAAAAACCCTTAAGTCTGCTTGTTGGCAGGCTTAAGGGTTCCGGCCCCATCCGGCGCTTATCTCCGGCACTCATATTGGCTTAGCTCTTGAAGGGGCGATAAGAAGAATCTCATACACTGATTAGTTTTTTTTAACACTAATTGCGGTTTGACTCTTTTATAAACGCGTTCAATCACATATTTAACACTGTGCCTCACTGAGCGTGTCCAGCAGCAGGCGTAGCCCTGCGGGTTGATGTTCACGCGAAAGGTATAAACCATATATCGGCAGGCATTTAGGTTGAAGTTCTGGCAGTAATCGAATTAGCTTTCCCTGCGCAAGCCCTTCTCGCACCTCCAGCTCTGGCACCAACGCGATCCCCATTCCTGCCAGCGCCGACTCGCAGAGCAGCGAAGATATCCCGGCGCTCAAATTGCCTCTGATTGCAACGGAAACTGCCTGGCCTTGGGCATCCAGAAAGTGCCAGGATTGTCCGGCAAAACCGCTGTAGTACAGGCAATTGTGCCGTGTGAGATCGTCGATTGTCTCAGGCGTGCCATGCTGATGCAGATACTCGACAGACGCACAAAGAACCGATTTACAGTCGCCCAACCGACGGGCGATGGTTCCTGGCTCGGGATTTTCCGTTATGCGGATCGCCACATCGATGCGTTCCCCCACAAGGCTTACCGGTTGATTATTGATCTCCACCTCAATACGTAATTGCGGATATTGCTCCATAAACGACGGCAGAACCGGAGCAAGAATATGCATGGCAGTAAAATGGGCGCAGGCCACACGTAGCGTGCCGGAGGGAATTTGCGCTCCACTGGCGGCACCTATGTCCAGCGAAAGTTGCGCCAGAGAACGCGTCTTCAGTAATGCCTCTTCACCCGCTGGCGTGATCGTCAAGCGACGCGATGAGCGATGGATAAGCCTTGCACCTGCCCATTTTTCCATCTCGTCGAGGTAACGACTGACCATCGGACGGGAAAGCCCCAGCGCACGCGCGGCAGCGCTCAGACTGCCCAAATCACAGATATGGTTGAATACCGTTGCCGCCATCACTCTGTCCATTGCATCCCATCCGATCGTTTTATGAAACTCAGCATGTCCTAATGAGGGAATTCTAACAGATCCGAATTGCCTTAAAATACGGGAACTATCAAAAGACAATTTCCTGCACAAGGTTACCTGGTATGAAAATTAAAACTCTGGCTCTGCTGTTACCTCTGTTTGCGTCTTCAGCTTTCGCCGCGCCGCTACAGCTGGACGTCTATAATCCACAGGATAAGGCTATTTTCCCGGTTTCTTCGACGCTGGTGTCTGGCCCAAAAGAGGCGATTTTGTTTGACGCCCAGTTCAGCACCAAAGATGGCGAACAGTTGGTTCAGATGATTCGCGCCAGCGGTAAAACGCTGAAGGCTATCGTGATCACTTCCGGCGATCCGGATTTCTATTTTGGTCTGCAACCCATCGTCAAAGCCTTCCCACAGGTAAAAGTCCTGGCAACGCCGCAGGTGGTAGACCATATCCGCGCCACCAAAGAGGCCAAGCTGCAGTTCTGGGGCTCGCAAATGAAGGACGGCGCGCCAACATCGCTCACCGTTCCGCAGGCGACTACGCAAACGCAGTTCACGGTTGATGGCGAAACGCTGGAACTGCGTCACGCCAACGATTATGCAGCGTATATCTGGATCCCGGCGAATCGAGCCATTATTGGCGGCACAGGCGTGGCTTCAGGTATTCACGTCTGGACGGCGGATACACAGTCTGAACAACAACGTAGTGCATGGCGTAGCGTGCTGAGCGAAATGCAGAGCTTACAGCCCACTCAGGTGGTCCCGGGTCATTACATTGGTGAACGCCCAACCGGCGATAAAGCGATCCGCTTCACTCAGGACTATTTGCAGTCGTTTGAGCAGGCGCTAGGGGCGAAGAAAGGATCGGACTATGTGATTAAAACCATGACGGCAGCATGGCCAGGCCTTGCAGACGTAAGCTCGCTGGAACTAAGTGCGAAGGTTAACAGTGGCGAGATGAAGTGGTAATGAAGATTTAAGGCAAAAAATAACCCCGAACGCATGTCGGGGTTTCGTTACGATAAGCATACCGGAATCAATGAACGCCCATGCGCCAGGCAAAATAGATCTCTTCTTTCAGTTCAGTTGAAGAGAGTGCTAACAGATCTGCAAACTCCAGCTCAAGCTGTTTCAGCCTTTTCAGGTACTGAGCCGGTGAAAGATCGGTTTTATCACGACGTAAAAACTCTATTGCCAGTTGGGCCGGGTCTAATTGGGTAGACATATCATCCTCGCTTGTGTTCAAAACCTGCACAGTATAACACCATTCCCTGTGCAGATAATGACCAAAAGCAATATGCATCACAAAATTGCGGTCGTCAGACGCGACGTGCAGCACAATCGTCCCTGCTCATCGAAGATTTCTATTTGCCACACCTGGTGACGAGAACCAGTATGTAACGCGCGACATACGCCCCTGACGTGCCCTTCCCGCGCAGAACGGATATGGTTGGCGTTGATCTCCAGACCCACCACTTTCTGCTCACCCTGTGTACACAGGTATCCCGCTACCGAACCAATGCTTTCCGCCAGCACCACGGATGCGCCGCCGTGCAACAACCCAAAGGGTTGTTTGGTACGATGGTCCACCGGCATCGTCGCTTCCAGCGTATCGTCGCCAATGTGCACAAAACGAATATCGAGCAACCCAACCATATTTCCTTCACCCATGGCATTGAGCGCCTCGAGTGTGACTTCACGTTTCCAGATCATCCTATAATCTCCAGCAGTGCCTGTAATGGGTGGCGAACGCCCGTACCTTCAACGCGTTTAACCTGGCTGCGACAGGAGTACCCTGTAGCCAGACAACGGTTACGCGGCAATCGTTGCATTGCCTGGTGCCATGATAACTCATAGATCCCCAATGAGTTTTGGTGATTTTTCACTTCGTGCCCGTAGGTGCCAGCCATACCACAGCACCCCACGCTGACGTTCTCCAGCTTTGCGCCAAAGCGAGCAAAAATAGTCGCCCACTGTGCAGGCGCGCCCGGCAAAGCCGTCACTTCGGTACAGTGGCCAAAGAAGTACCACGGTTCACCGCCAACAGCGACTGACTGCTGTGTTTCCACAGCTTTCGATAACCATTCGTTGGCCAGCAGCACATGGAAATCACCCCGCAGTTCTCCCAGCACCAGCTTGTATTCATCGCGATAACAAAGCACCAGCGCCGGATCAACTCCCACCATCGGAATATTCAGCTTCGCTACACGGTTAAGAAACTCGGATGTCTTTTTCGCCGTTTTGGCAAAACGGTTTAAAAAGCCTTTAATGTGCTGCGCCTTGCCATTTGGCGAAAACGGCAGCAGTACCGGCTGCATACCCAGTTTTTCTACCAGACGTATAAAATCAGCGACCACCTGCGCATCGTAATAGCTGGTGAAAGGGTCCTGCACCACCAGCACCGTACGGGCTTTTTGCTCGAGGCTGAGTAATTCGAGCTGTTCCAGCGTCATATTGGCGGAACGATGTCCCACCAGTTGGCGTTGCAGCGACGGCGCAGACAACAGCGGTAAATCAACCATTCCAATGTGCTTTTTAGCCAGATTTCGCACCAGCGGCTGATTGATGAAGAAGTTAAACGTTTTAGGCGCCCGCGCCATTAGCGGTGCATAGCTCTCAACGGTCGCCACCATATGATCGCGCAACGGGCGCAGATAACGCGTGTGGTACAGCTGCAGGAAGCGTGAGCGAAACTCCGGCACATCAATTTTAATCGGACACTGTGTGGAACAGGCTTTACACGCCAGGCACCCTGACATCGCCTCTTTTACTTCGTGCGAGAAATCGTATTCGCCCTTGCGTGCATGCCAGCTGTTGCGGGTACGGGTAATCAGCGTGCGTAAACTGGCGCGTTTCTCCGGTAGCTCTTTTTCCAGTTGCACAGGATCGATCCCGCGATCGGCCAACAGACGCAGCCATTCACGTACCAGCGTAGCTCGCCCTTTCGGAGAATGGATACGGTTAAGGCTGATTTTCATCGACGGACACATGGGGCTTTTCGCATCGAAGTTAAAGCATAACCCGTTGCCATTACACTCCATTGCCCCACGCCACTCCTGGCGTACGGCCAGCGGGATTTGACGGTCATACGTTCCGCGTTTCACCGCGTCCACTTTCATCATCGGCGCATCAACGTCTTCCGGTGGACAGATTTTGCCGGGATTGAGCCGGTTTTGCGGATCAAACACCGATTTCACTTTGCGCAGTTCACGATACAGTTCATCACCGAAAAATGCCGGACTGTATTCCGCACGGAAACCTTTCCCGTGCTCACCCCACAACAGACCGCCATATTTTGCCGTCAGCGCGACGACATCATCAGAAATGCGTTTCATCAGCACTTCCTGCTGCGGGTCGCACATATCCAACGCCGGTCTGACGTGCAGCACGCCAGCATCCACGTGGCCGAACATGCCGTAACTCAGACCATGGCTGTCGAGCAGCGCGCGAAACTCGGCAATATAGTCAGCCAGATGCTCCGGTGGAACGCAGGTATCCTCGGCAAATGGAATTGGCTTCGCTGAACCTTTTGCATTGCCCAGCAGACCGACGGCCTTTTTACGCATGGCGTAAATACGTTCGACACCCGCCAGCTCGGTACACAGCTGCCAGCCAATAACGCCCGCTTCCTGACGAGCGATTAACCCATCCAGGCGTTCGCAGAGTGCGCTGACTTGCGAATTAATCAAGGTTTCGTCGTCACCGGCAAACTCGACAATATTCAGGCCCAGCATCTCTTTATCCGCTACATCGGTAATCAGTTCGCTTACCGAGTGCCAGACGATGTCTTCACGCGCCAGATTGAGTACTTTGGAGTCGACGGTTTCTACCGACAGTGCGCGCGCTTCCACCATCACCGGCGCGTTACGCAACGCCGAATCAAACGAATCGTACTTAACGTTAACTAACTGTCTGACTTTGGGCAGTGGCGTGATATCAAGGCGGGCTTCGGTGATAAACGCCAGCGTACCTTCAGAGCCGGTAAGAATGCGGGTTAAATCAAATTCGGTCATCTCATCGTTAAAGACGTGCCGCAGATCGTAACCCGTCAGGAAGCGATTAAGTTTCGGGAATTTATCCATGATCAGCTGTCGGTTATCACGACAACGCTCATAAACGGTCTTATAGATACGGCCAATCGTGGTATTGCTTTTACCCAGCATTTCGGCAAGCTCGACCGGCATGGGCTGGGTATCCAGAATATCACCGCCCATCAGCACCGCACGGATGCCCAACACATGATCGGAAGTTTTACCGTAAACCAACGATCCTTGCCCGGACGCATCGGTGTTGATCATCCCGCCGAGCGTTGCCCGGTTACTGGTGGATAATTCGGGGGCAAAGAAATAGCCGTATGGCTTCAGAAACTGGTTGAGCTGGTCTTTTATCACCCCGGCTTCTACCCGCACCCAACCTTCTTGCGGGTTGATTTCAATAATGCGGCTCATATAGCGGGACATATCAACAATAATGCCCTGATTCAGCGCCTGACCGTTGGTCCCGGTGCCGCCGCCGCGTGGGGTAAAAATCAACGACGAGAAAAGCGGTTCTGCCGCCAGACGGGCGATTAGCGCCACATCTGCGGTTGAACGAGGGAAAACGACAGCATCAGGAAGCAGCTGATAAATACTGTTATCCGTCGACATTGTCAGACGATCGGCATAGCTCGTTGCCGTATCACCCGTGAATCCTTGCTGCTCCAGTGCCTGCAAAAAATTGAGCACCAGTTGAACGACACCTGGCGCCTGAGAAATTTGTGGAATCATTATAGTGACCCTTTCCTGCGGTCTGTGTTGTGAATTTAATCGTTTGCGTGTTGCTTTGTTTGTTGTATCACATTTTTTTCTAATACGCTCAGCAGATTTACAGGCAGAATCCGCCTGTTCAAAACCGCTGAAATTGCTCATCATTACAGGGTGTCATTTAAGTATTCACGTCGCGTCAACGTTCTGGCGCAAAGACAAAGGTGAAAAGTATTTATGGTAAATTTCCGTCAGCCCAGGGATATTGCACAAGTGCTGCTATCGGTGCTGTTTTTAGCCATCCTGATTGTGGCCTGTCTCTGGATTGTTCAGCCCTTTATCCTTGGTTTTGCCTGGGCAGGCACGATTGTCATTGCGACCTGGCCTATCCTGCTACGCTTACAAAAATTGCTCTGGGGACGCCGTTCACTTGCCGTACTGGTGATGACGCTGTTGTTAGTGCTGTTGTTCATCATCCCCATCGCGCTGCTGGTTAACAGTATCGTCGATGGCAGCGGGCCGCTAATCCATGCCGTAACCGCAGGTGATATGACGCTACCGGATCTGGCATGGTTGAACAGCATTCCACTGGTGGGTGCCAAAATGTATGGCGCATGGCACAGCTTACTGGATATGGGCGGCTCGGCCATTATGGCCAAGGTTCGTCCTTATATCGGTACCACCACCACCTGGTTCGTCGGTCAGGCCGCGCATATCGGCCGCTTTATGATGCACTGTGGTCTGATGCTGCTGTTCAGTGCCCTGTTGTACTGGCGCGGTGAACAGGTCGCATTAGGTATTCGTCACTTCGCTTGCCGTCTTGCCTCTAAACGTGGCGATGCTGCCATTCTGCTGGCCGCGCAAGCCATTCGCGCAGTCGCATTAGGCGTTGTGGTCACCGCTCTGGTGCAGGCAGTGCTCGGGGGAATTGGTCTGGCGGTAACCGGCGTGCCTTACGCCACGCTGCTGGCGGTATTGATGATCCTGTCTTGTCTGGTGCAGCTGGGGCCGTTGCCGGTGCTGATTCCGGCCATTATCTGGCTATACTGGACGGGGGATTCCACCTGGGGTACCGTGCTGTTGGTGTGGAGCGGCGTGGTCGGAACACTGGATAACGTGATTCGACCGATGCTGATTCGTATGGGTGCCGATTTGCCACTGATCCTGATTCTCTCCGGGGTCATCGGTGGACTGATTGCCTTCGGCATGATTGGTCTGTTTATCGGCCCAGTGGTACTGGCCGTTTCCTGGCGTCTGTTCTCCGCCTGGGTAAACGAAGCCCCTGCGCCAGGTACCAATCCGGATGAAATCCTCGAAGAAATTGCTGAAATCGAACGCAATAAGTAATCCAACATCAGGCGGCAGCGCCGCCTGATTGTTTAACAATACTAACCAATCCTCCCTCTTGCGGGATTAGACCTAACCTTGTCTTTCTTAAAATAATCATTTGTGTCGCAAATCCTTTACAGTTTTTAAACTATTGAGATGAATCTGATCGACGTAAAAAATCACTATGCCTACTATTAGCCCATGGCTTTAGATCAACACATTGATTTATAAGCATGGAAATCCCCTGAGTGAAACAACGAATTGCTGTGTGTAGTCTTTGCCCATCTCCCACGATGGGCTTTTTTTTATCCTTCACGCGCCACTCCACCAACCTTAACGCACCAACACATTATCTTCCCCGTCAAGGAACAAATAATATTGCACAAAATACTGTGACTCTCTTCAAGCCGAAATATCCACAGCAATGTTATTACTATTCTAACGTCTTTTATGAAGTGACCAAATAATGAACGCATTAGAGCTACAGGCGATCCGCCATATTTTTGCTATGACGGTGGAAGAAAGCGCCAGGTATATCGCGCGCGATAACAATGTTGCTGCCTGGCAGCAATGGGAAAAGGGTGAAAGAGAAATTCCAGAAGACATCATCCGCATTTGTTCAGAAATGAAAGCCAGGAGGAAGTTAAGAATTAATGCAATTATCGACAAAATAAATAACCGTATCGGTAATAACACCATGCGTTTTTTCCCCGATCTGAACGCTTTTCAGGCGGTTTATCACCAAGATGGTTTTCTCGACTGGAAAATCTATCAGTCGGCTGCTGTTGAACTCTATGCTCACGATCTCGAGCGTATGTGTTAAGAGATTGCAACGCCATACCTATTTAGCCTCTTCGCTGAGTAACACATTATGAAAAACACCTATTTCTCCACTGCGATAGGGCTGTACCTAAATTACCTGGTTCACGGCATGGGGGTCATTCTGATGAGCCTCAATATGTCTTCGCTGGAACAACAGTGGCAAACCAATGCTGCGGGCGTCTCGATTGTTATTTCCTCACTCGGTATCGGCCGCTTAAGCGTTTTATTAGTGGCAGGGATGCTTTCCGATCGCTACGGTCGCAGACCATTTATTATCCTTGGTATGACCTGCTACCTGATTTTCTTTATTGGCATCATAAATACTCACAGTATTGTTCTTGCCTATGCTTTTGGTTTTTTAGCAGGAATGGCAAACAGTTTTCTCGATGCCGGAACCTATCCCAGCCTGATGGAGGCGTTCCCCCGCTCACCCAGCACGGCCAATATTTTGATAAAAGCCTTCGTCTCCAGCGGTCAATTCCTGCTGCCAATGATTATCAGTCTGCTGGTGTGGGCCGAACTTTGGTTTGGCTGGTCCTTCCTGCTGGCTGCAGCCGTTATGATACTCAACGGCGTGTTTTTGTTTCGCTGTCGGTTTCCGCCACACCCCGGGCCTCATACCGTCATCCGGGCTCAACCTGCAGAACGGGAAACCGCACAACCTGAACATCGTTGCTCCCTGCTCGACCTTGCCAGTTACACCCTGTACGGCTACATCGCAATGGCAACATTTTACCTGGTAAGCCAGTGGCTGGCGCAATACGGACAGTTTGTCGCCGGAATGTCCTATACGTTATCTATCAAACTGTTAAGCATTTATACCTGCGGCTCTCTACTGTGTGTGCTGATCACCGCCCCGCTGGCGCGAAAAGCAGAACGCGCGACATCGATGCTGATGCTGTATACGTTTATCTCATTTGTCGCACTGCTGATGGTTTGTCTGCATCCGACACCCTACGTGGTCATTATATTTGCGTTTGTCATCGGTTTTTCTTCCGCCGGGGGCGTTGTGCAAATCGGTTTAACGCTTATGGCCGCACGCTTTCCGCATGCGAAGGGTAAAGCGACCGGGATTTACTATAGCGCGGGCAGCATTGCGACCTTCACCATTCCATTGATAACAGCAAAACTCTCAGAAACCAGTATTGCTCACATCATGTGGTTTGATACTGGCATAGCTGCTGTCGGGTTCCTGTTGGCGTTGTTTATTGGTTATCGCAGCCACATCGCGTCAAAGCATCAGCTAAAAATGATACAAGCCGTAGAATAGCGTGGATGCAATATTGTTCCCCCCTTCTGCAAAATAATTGGCATATATTTTAAAACATCAGCAAAACACCGGCTGGCAGAGTTCAATTTCACAGTGTGTTATGCAATATACCTGGTAACTTAAACGCCATGCTATGTAGGTTCTGTGGCTGCCGCCCGGTATATTAATTACAAGGTCGCCGCAATTTAAACAATATCGACGAGCACAGAACAATTTTAAAATCCGCAAGGAGTTGTGAAAATGTCTCAAAGCAAGACCTTTAATACGCCATTTCTTTTGGCGATAACCTGTATTTATTTAAGTTATTTCCTACACGGTATTAGCGTCATAACACTGGCGCAAAATATGACCGCTCTTGCAGAAAAGTTTTCCACCGACAATGCAGGAATTGCCTATTTGATTTCAGGCATTGGTCTGGGGCGACTGGTGAGCATCTTATTCTTTGGCGTGCTCTCAGATAAATTTGGTCGTCGGGCTATCATTCTGTTAGGGGCGATTCTTTATATACTGTTCTTCTTCGGTATTCCCGCCAGCCCTAATCTGATGATTGCCTTTATTCTGGCCGTTTGCGTTGGCGTGGCAAACTCGGCACTGGATACCGGTGGGTACCCGGCGTTAATGGAATGCTTCCCTAAAGCCTCTGGCTCAGCCGTTATCCTGGTAAAAGCTATGGTCTCGTTTGGGCAGATGATCTATCCCATCGTCGTCAGCACCATGCTGCTCAACCATATCTGGTACGGTTATGCGGTCATTATCCCGGGTGCGTTGTTTGTAGTCATTACCCTGATGCTGCTAAAAAGTCGTTTCCCCAGCCAGATGGTGGATGCTGGCATCGCGAAAGATCTGCCACAGATGAACAGTAAACCGTTGGTCTGGCTGGAAGGTGTGGCATCCGTCATGTTTGGTGTTGCTGCCTTTTCGACTTTTTACGTCATCGTAGTCTGGATGCCGAAATATGCGATGGCCTTTGCCGGTATGGCAGAATCCGACGCCCTGAAAACAATCTCTTACTACAGTATGGGTTCGTTGGTCTGCGTATTTATCTTTGCCGCACTGTTGAAAAAATGGGTACGGCCTATTTGGGCGAATGTATTTAACGCCGGACTGGCAACCATCACCGCAGCCGTCATCTATTTATACCCATCTCCGTTGGTATGTAACGCAGGTTCATTTCTCATTGGATTCTCTGCCGCTGGCGGTATTTTACAGCTCGGTGTTTCGGTGATGTCGGAGTTCTTTCCCAGGAGCAAAGCCAAAGTCACCAGTATTTATATGATGATGGGTGGCGTAGCTAACTTTATTATCCCATTAATCACCGGATACCTCTCTAACATTGGTCTGCAATACATTATTTTGCTGGACCTTGCATTTGCTCTGTTGGCTTTTGTCACCGCCATCATCGTCTTTATTCGTTACTACCGCGTATTTGATATCCCCAAAAATGATGTGCGGTTGGGCGAGCGTTATTTTCAATAAATTGTTTAGAAGGAGTATCAAATGGACGTAACTGCAAAATATGAACTGATTGGTTTGATGGCCTACCCTATCAGACACAGTCTGTCGCCTGAAATGCAAAATAAGGCATTAGAAAAAGCGGGATTGCCATTCACTTACATGGCGTTTGAAGTCGATAACTCAACGTTTGCTAATGCCATTGCCGGGCTGAAGGCCTTAAAGATGCGGGGTACCGGGGTCTCAATGCCCAACAAGCAGCTGGCATGTGAATATGTTGATGAATTAACACCTGCAGCCAAGCTGGTCGGCGCAATTAACACTATCGTCAATGATGATGGTTACCTGCGTGGTTACAATACCGATGGCACGGGCCATATTCGTGCAATTAAGGAAAGTGGTTTCGATATCAAAGGTAAAACCATGGTACTGTTGGGCGCAGGCGGTGCGTCGACGGCCATTGGTGCACAGGCAGCGATTGAAGGCATCAAAGAAATTAAACTCTTTAACCGCCAGGATGAATTTTTTACCAAAGCGCAGGAGTTTGCCAAACGCGTCAATGAAAACACCGACTGCGTGGTCACCGTTATCGATCTCGCCGATCGCCAGGCTTTTGCTGACGCACTTGCCAGCGCAGATATTTTGACCAACGGCACTAAAGTCGGCATGAAGCCGCTGGAAAATGAATCTCTCGTGACCGACGTTTCCCTGCTGCGTCCGGAACTGCTGGTAACCGAATGCGTCTACAACCCGCATATGACCAAATTATTGCAGCAGGCACAAAGTGCTGGTTGCAAAACAATTGATGGTTACGGCATGTTGTTGTGGCAAGGGGCTGAACAGTTCAAGCTCTGGACCGGGAAAGATTTCCCACTGGAGTATGTGAAACAGGTTATGGGTTTTGCCGCCTGACGGGCAAGCATTTGTACAATAGTTAAAGGGTAATCAATGAAAACCGTAACCGTAAGAAACCTCGTTATTGGCGAGGGTGCGCCGAAGATCATTGTCTCGCTGATGGGTAAAGACATCGCAACGGTAAAAAGCGAAGCGCTGGCCTATCGCGAAGCGGATTTCGACATTCTGGAATGGCGCGTAGACCATTTCACCGATGTCTCTTCCATTGAGGCGGTGTTGGAAGCTGCGCGCACCATCCGCGATGTGATGGCTGACAAACCACTGCTTTTCACCTTCCGTAGCGCCAAAGAAGGCGGTGAACAGGCTCTGTCTGTTGAGCACTATATTGCACTTAACCGCGCGGCAGTAGACAGCGGTCTGGTGGATATGATCGATCTGGAACTGTTTACCGGAGACGAACTGGTCAAAGCGACCGTCGAGCATGCGCACGCGAAAAATGTCTTTGTGATTATGTCCAATCACGATTTTCATAAGACACCAGCCGCGGAAGAGATTGTTCAGCGCTTGCGTAAAATGCAGGAACTGGGCGCAGATATCCCGAAAATTGCCTTGATGCCGCAAAATAAAGCGGATGTTCTGACGCTGCTTAGTGCCACGCTGGAAATGCAAGAACGCTATGCCGATCGCCCGATAATCACCATGTCGATGGCTAAAACAGGGGTGATTTCACGTCTGTCTGGTGAGGTTTTCGGTTCAGCGGCAACCTTTGGGGCAGTAAAAAAAGCCTCCGCACCAGGACAAATTTCGGTCACCGACCTGCGTACTGTATTGACAATATTGCATCAGGCTTAATTACAGATATATCCATATAAATATCAGTATTGCCCTACCCCAGATATTCGTCTAACCACGGATATCTGGCCGGTAATTAAGCGTTATTATATAACTCACAATATTATTGTCGAATATAGCGACAGGTAGACGCACGCATATAATCTGGAGTTCACATGAAATTTTCAAGGCCAAATCGTATAGATGGTCGGGTACCCGTATTATCCGCTGCAGATGCAGTCAATTATATTCCTGATGAAGCAACTCTTTGTGTATTAGGTGCAGGCGGGGGTATTCTCGAAGCAACAACATTAATTAATGCACTGGCTGAAAAATATAAAAACTCTCAGTCACCACGAAATTTAGCGTTGATTAGTCCTACAGGTCTGGGTGACCGTGCCGACCGGGGAATTAGCCCGCTGGCACAGGAAGGCTTAGTCAAATGGGCATTATGCGGACACTGGGGACAATCACCACGAATCTCCGACCTGGCGGAACAAAATAAAATTGCTGCCTATAACTATCCTCAGGGTGTATTAACCCAAACCCTGCGTGCATCGGCGGCTCACCAGCCAGGTATCCTCAGTGATATCGGCATCGGTACATTTGTTGATCCTCGCCAACAGGGCGGTAAGCTGAATGAAGTGACCACCGAAGATCTGATCAAATTGGTGGAAATTGATAACAAAGAGTACCTGTATTACAAAGCCATTGCGCCAAACATCGCCTTTATTCGCGCCACCACCTGTGACAGTGAAGGTTACGCCACCTTTGAAGATGAAGTTATGTATCTCGATGCGCTGGTGATTGCCCAGGCCGTACACAATAACGGCGGCATTGTTATGATGCAGGTGCAAAAAATGGTGAAGAAAGCCACGTTGCATCCGAAGTCGGTACGTATTCCAGGCTATCTGGTCGATATTGTGGTCATCGACCCCGACCAAACGCAACTGTACGGTGGCGCGCCGGTTAACCGCTTTATCTCTGGCGATTTTGTTCTTGATGACAGTCAGCAAACTTCCCTGCCGCTCAATCAGCGTAAACTGGTGGCCCGACGCGCCCTGTTTGAAATGCGCAAAGGTGCGGTCGGCAACGTTGGTGTAGGCATTGCGGATGGCATTGGTCTCGTCGCGCGCGAAGAAGGCTGTGCTGACGATTTTATTCTGACAGTCGAAACGGGTCCGATTGGCGGCATCACCTCTCAAGGTATTGCTTTCGGTGCCAACGTCAACACCCGCGCCATTCTGGATATGACCTCCCAGTTTGACTTCTATCACGGTGGCGGGCTGGATGTGTGCTATTTAAGTTTTGCCGAAGTGGATCGCCACGGCAACGTCGGCGTACATAAATTCAATGGCAAAATCATGGGTACTGGCGGTTTTATCGATATTAGCGCCACCTCCAAAAAAATTATTTTCTGCGGCACGTTAACTGCCGGAAGTCTGAAAACGGAAGTTGCCGATGGCAAGTTAAATATTGTGCAGGAAGGTCGGGTGAAAAAATTCGTCAACGAATTACCTGAAGTAACTTTCAGCGGAAAAATTGCTCTCGAACGTGGACTTGATGTGCGTTACATCACTGAACGCGCTGTATTTACGTTAAAAGCAGATGGTCTTCATTTAATCGAAATTGCACCGGGAGTCTCTTTACAGGAAGACATCCTGGACAAGATGGATTTCACGCCAATTATTTCGCCAAATCTGAAGTTGATGGACGAAAGATTATTTATCGATGCCTCGATGGGTTTTGTATTACCCGACGCCGCCAATTAAAAGGAGTACCATGATGGACTTTTCTTTAACTGAAGAACAAGAACTGCTACTTGCCAGTATTCGAGAACTGATTACCAGCAATTTCCCGGAAGAATATTTCCGTACCTGTGATCAGACGGCGACCTACCCGAAAGAGTTTATGCGTGCCCTGGCGGACAACGGTATTTCGATGCTGGGCGTTCCGGAAGAGTTTGGTGGCATCCCGGCGGATTACGTCACACAGATGCTGGCGCTGATGGAAGTTTCAAAATGCGGCGCACCCGCTTTTTTGATCACTAACGGTCAGTGCATTCACAGTATGCGTCGTTTTGGATCCGCCGAACAGCTGCGTAAGACCGCAGAAAGCACCATGGAAACTGGCGATCCAGCGTATGCGCTGGCATTAACCGAACCGGGAGCGGGTTCCGACAACAACAGCGCGACCACCAGTTACACTCGCAAAAACGGTAAGGTCTATCTCAACGGGCAGAAAACCTTTATCACCGGCGCGAAAGAGTATCCATATATGCTGGTACTGGCCCGCGATCCAGAACCAAAAGATCCGAAAAAAGCCTTTACGCTGTGGTGGGTCGATTCGAAGAAACCCGGCATTAAGGTTAATCCGCTGCACAAAATCGGTTGGCATATGCTCAGCACATGCGAAGTCTATCTTGATGACGTTGAAGTGGATGAAAGTGATATGGTCGGAGAGGAAGGCATGGGTTTCCTCAACGTCATGTACAACTTCGAGATGGAACGTTTGATCAACGCTGCGCGCAGTACCGGTTTTGCTGAATGCGCCTTCGAAGATGCCGCCCGTTACGCCAACCAGCGCATCGCATTCGGTAAGCCAATTGGTCACAATCAGATGATCCAGGAAAAACTGGCGCTGATGGCGATTAAAATCGATAACATGCGCAATATGGTGTTAAAAGTCGCCTGGCAGGCCGATCAGGAACAGTCTCTGCGCACCAGTGCAGCGCTGGCAAAACTGTATTGTGCACGTACTGCAATGGAAGTGATTGATGACGCCATTCAGATTATGGGTGGGCTGGGTTACACCGACGAAGCACGCGTTTCCCGCTTCTGGCGTGATGTCCGCTGTGAACGCATTGGCGGTGGTACAGATGAAATCATGATTTACGTCGCGGGTCGCCAAATCCTGAAAGATTATCAGAATAAGTAAGCAGTAATGCTTGCCGGATAGCGCAAATGCGTTATCCGGCACGTGCCAGGTGAATCATATTTCTGGCATCAGACATTCCTGTTCTACAAGGTTATTTTTAAACTGCTTACGATAATCGCTGGGGGTACAACCCACATGCCGCTGAAAGAGTTTGGCAAAGTGATCGACATTTTCATACCCTACCCGCCAGGAAATTTCTGCCAACGAGGACTCCGTATTCGTCAGGGCAAATTTTGCCTCTGTCATTCGCCGCTGAATCACATAATTAATCGGCGAAATACGATATTCCTTAGTAAACTCGTGACAGATATAACTCACGCTGGCACGAAATTTCTTAGACAACTGTTCCAGCGTAATTTTCTCTCGGAAATTGTTATTTAAATAAACCAACACATCTTTAATTAAGATAT
Source organism: Citrobacter sp. Cpo142 (assembly GCF_030332425.1). Classification (NCBI taxonomy): domain Bacteria; kingdom Pseudomonadati; phylum Pseudomonadota; class Gammaproteobacteria; order Enterobacterales; family Enterobacteriaceae; genus Citrobacter; species Citrobacter sp. Cpo142. The sequence continues at coordinate 31,420 of NZ_JAOWHW010000109.1, read as the reverse complement.
CTTTTTTAATATATCCCTGCTCAGAACGATAAGCATTTTTAAAGTTTTCGTAATATAAAACTGTTAATGCATAAGCGAAGGCGTCATAAGCGGAAGACGTCAGGTTATTCTTGCTCTGCGGGATCATAACACTCAGTTCATTAAAGATACTTTTAATAACCTCTTTGCCCTGGCTGACGCTAATAACCGGACACGAGTGCATCTGCAAGAGTTGGTTCTCCTGCCAGTCGTTGAAACGAAAGCCGTAGAGCGCACAGGTGTAAGTGGTTGCAGGTGCGCTGCTATCGGAAGCAACCGCATGTAACCGCCCTTGTTCTATCACCACGATGTCACCCGCATGCGCGACATACAGCGAAGAGTCGATAATTAGTCTTGCGACACCCTTTTTTACATAGATAAGCTCTGTTTCATTGTCATGAACATGATGGCCCGACTCCCAGTTAGGATCATCACTGATGACGAATCGCGAAAATCTCGGGGTTTTCCCCTGTTCAAAAAGGGTCTCCATGGCATTATCAAAACAGCGTTGATACATGACAACCTCCACCGAAAGGCAGTTATTTTGCGGATAATTAATATCGAAAAGTAAAAACGATGATGACGTTATACAACGTTATTCTGTCCAGGCGAAACAAAATTATTTGCGTCGTCTGCAAGATGACACCTCCAACTCCAGCACGCTGCTCGTGCAAATTGTTTTTATTTTAAAATAATAGGAAAGTATAAATGTTATTAAGTCAGCAATAATAATTTACACACCAGAAACAAAGTGCGTGCAGAATCGCATAAAAATATGATCCATTTCTCAAAAAAGCGCCTCGATTTTATTTCCATGTTTATCACTTTAACACCCGACGTCTTCTTTACGTTCATAAACTCAGCATTCCTAAAGTCCTTTTTTTTGCAAGATTGTTGGGAATGAAAACAGATTGCCCCGTCGAAAACAGTCTCCCTCTGCCGCACACTATTTTCAGTCAATTTTCCCTACTGTTGATGATGGCACTCCCCGTCATCATCCACACGAGAATCACTGGAGATGCCATGAAACTAATAACCTGCTTTAAGTTGGTGCCTGAAGAACAGGACATTGTTGTTACCCCACAACGTTCGCTTAACTTTGACCGGGCCGATGCCAAAATCAGTCAGTTTGATTTGAATGCAATAGAGGCCGCGACGCAACTTAGCGCGGAAGGTGATGAAATTGTCGCCTTAACGGTTGGCGGCTCGCTACTGCAAAACTCCAAAGTGCGTAAAGACGTACTGTCCCGCGGGCCGGACAGTTTGTTTATGGTGCAGGATCCCCAACTGGAGCATTCATTACCGCGAGACACGGCTCAGGCGCTGGCCTGCGCGGCCAAAAACATTGAATTCGACCTGATGCTGTTCGGCGAAGGGTCTGGAGACATCTACGCCCAGCAGGTTGGCTTACTGGTTGGCGAACTCTTACAACTTCCGGTGATTAACGCCGTCAGCAACATCCAACGTAACGGCGATCGCATTGTGGTTGAACGTACGCTGGAAGACGAAGTTGAAGTGATTGAACTGTCGCTCCCCGCCGTGCTGTGCGTAACCTCGGATATCAACACGCCGCGTATTCCCTCGATGAAAGCCATTCTGGGCGCAGGTAAAAAACCGGTCACACCGTGGCAAGCCAGCGATATTGGCTGGACACCTGCCTCACCGTTAGCAGAACTGGTGAGCCTCACCGTTCCGCCACAAACAGAACGTAAGCACATCATTCTGGAAAATGACTCAGCAGAAGCCATCGCCGAGCTGGCTGAACATCTGAAAAAAGCCCTGAACTAAGCCCAACGGAGAGAAATTATCATGAGTAAATTAGCTAACGTATGGGTGTTCAGCGATAACGTAGAACGCTATGCAGAATTGATGTCCGGCGCACGCCTGTGGGGTGAACAGGTATACCTTATTGTACAAGGCAACGAACAGGCCAATCAGGTTAAACCTCTGGGTGCCGATGAGATTGTCGTGCTTGAAACAACGTCTGGTTTACAGCGTGTTGAAAATTTTGCCGAGACCATCGCCGCCCTGATACAAGAACATACCGGGCTATTGCTGATGCCAGCTACTAAACGCGCTAAATCCCTTGGTGCACGGTTAAGTATTCAACTCAATGCAGCGATGGTAAATGACGCCACGTCGGTAACGCTTGATGATGGCTCACTGTTCGCAGAACACCGTATGTACGGTGGCCTGGCATTCGGCAAAGAAAAAATCAAAACAACTCAGGCAATTATCACCCTTGCTCCTGGCGTACTTGAACCGGTAGAGGCTAATGCTTCACATACCTGCCCTGTTGTCTCTGCACCTTACATCGCACCACACCATGAAATTATGTGCCAGGAACGTCGCGCCAAATCCGTGAGCAGTGTGGATCTCAGCAAAGCCAAACGTGTGGTGGGTGTGGGCCGCGGCCTGGTTGCGCAAAACGATCTGGAGATGGTGCACCAGTTGGCATCTGTACTGGGTGCAGAAGTGGGTTGTTCACGACCGATTGCCGAAGGCGAAAACTGGATGGAACGCGAACGCTACATCGGCGTTTCTGGCGTGTTACTGAAATCGGACCTTTACCTCACCCTCGGCATTTCAGGACAAATTCAGCATATGGTCGGCGGTAACGGCGCGAAAGTCATTGTCGCCATCAACAAAGATAAGAAAGCCCCTATTTTCAATTACGCCGATTACGGACTGGTCGGCGACATCTACAAAGTCGTTCCGGCTCTTATCGAGCATCTCAGCCGCTAACCCCACTTTTAACGCACATATCCCGCTGCCCTCGCAGCGGGAAGGGAGCATAAAGCATGTCAGATGAAAAATTTGATGCCATTGTGGTCGGTGCTGGCGTGGCGGGTACGGTTGCAGGCTACGTGATGGCTCAGGCCGGACTGGACGTGCTGGTCATCGAGCGCGGAAACAGTGCAGGTAGTAAAAATATGACCGGCGGAAGACTCTATGCACATAGTCTTGAGCGCATCATGCCGGGGTTCGCGCAGGAAGCGCCGCTCGAGCGTAAAGTCACCCGCGAAAAAATCTCCTTTCTGACCGAAGAAAGCGCCGTCACTCTCGATTTCCATCGTGAAAAAGCTGACGCACCAACGCAGGATTCGTATACCGTTTTGCGCAACAGACTTGACCCATGGCTAATGGAAAAAGCGGAACAAGCTGGCGTGCAGTTCATCCCCGGCGTGCGCGTCGATGCCCTGATCCGCGAAGGAAATAAGGTTACCGGAGTTCAGGCCGGTGACGATATCCTCGAAGCCAATATTGTCATCCTGGCCGATGGCGTCAACTCTATGCTGGGGCGGTCCCTGGGGATGGTTCCGCCCTCTTCTGCACATCACTATGCCGTTGGCGTAAAAGAGCTGATCGGCTTACCTCCAGCGGTCATTGCAGATCGCTTCAACCTTTCAGGTAATGAAGGCGCGGCCTGGCTGTTTGCAGGCTCACCGTCTGATGGGTTGATGGGAGGCGGATTTTTGTATACCAACCAGGACTCCATCTCTCTGGGTCTGGTGTGCGGTCTGGGGGATATTGCTCATGCCACAAAAAGTATTCCACAAATGCTGGAAGACTTTAAGCAACATCCAACTATTCGGCCATTGATTGCCGGTGGTGAACTACTGGAATATTCCGCGCATATGGTTCCGGAAGGCGGTCTGGCAATGGTTCCAAAGCTGGTCGATGACGGTGTGATGATCGTGGGCGATGCCGCCGGTTTCTGTTTGAACCTGGGTTTCACGGTGCGAGGTATGGATTTGGCCATCGCTTCCGCAGAAGCCGCTGCCCAAACAGCCATTGCAGCAAAAGAACGCCAGGATTTCTCTGCCAGCAGCCTGATGGACTACAAACGCGCGCTCGAACAAGGCTGTGTGATGCGTGATTTACAGCATTTTCGCAAGATCCCGGCGCTAATGGAAAACCCACGTCTGTTCACCCAGTACCCACGTATGGTGGCCGATATCATGAGCGATATGTTCACCGTTGACGGACGTCCAAATCAACCGGTTCGCAAGATGATTATGTCCCACGCAAAACAAATCGGGCTGATGAACTTACTGAAAGACGGTATCAAGGGGGCAACTGCACTATGAATCAGGACAATACCGTTAACGTTGACGTCAAACTGGGCGTCAATAAATTCAATGTCGATGAAGGCCACCCGCACATTATCCTGGCCGAACATCCAGACCTTAATGAATTTTGCAAGCTGCTGAAAGCCTGCCCCGCCGGGCTGTATAAGCAGGATGAGAGTGGAAACATTCATTTTGATTCTGCTGGTTGCCTGGAGTGCGGAACGTGTCGAGTACTGTGCGGCGACACGATCCTCGACCAATGGGAATATCCGGTCGGAACATTTGGCGTTGATTTTCGCTACGGCTAATGGATTTTGCCTGTAGTACACCGGATCGGCCACGCCGGCCATCCGGTCAGATGTATGCCGAAATCATCCTGGGAATAACTTCATGAGTATCACACTAACGTTTAACGCCGAACGTCGCGAAGTCTGGCGGCAACAGGGTTTATGGGGAGATGCTTCGCTTGGCGATTACTGGAACCAAACTGCCAGAGCCATGCCAGATAAAATCGCCGTGGTTGATAACCATGGCGCTTCATACACCTATGCTGCACTCGACAACGCGGCCAGCAGCCTGGCAACCTGGTTTTTAGCCTGCGGTATTCAACCCGGCGATCGCATTGCCTTCCAGTTACCAGGCTGGTGCGAGTTTACGATTATCTACCTGGCCTGCCTGAAAACCGGGGCCGTTTCCGTACCGCTGCTGCCAGCGTGGCGTGAAGCAGAGCTGGTATGGGTGCTGAATAAGTGTAAAGCGAAGATTTTTTTCGCACCGACACTGTTTAAACAGACCCGACCGGTCGATCTGATCCTCCCCTTACAAAACCAGTTGCCGCATCTGCAACAGATCGTTGCCGTGGATAAACTGGCTCCGGCAACTACCTCGCTGGCGCTCAGTCAACTGCTTTTAGCTCCGCCTTTAACCCAGACGATTAATGTTCACGCCGATGAATTGGCGGCGGTGTTGTTTACCTCCGGTACCGAGGGAATGCCAAAAGGCGTAATGCTGACCCACAACAACATCCTTGCCAGCGAGCGTGCCTACTGTGCCCGCCTCAATCTCACCTGGCAGGATGTGTTTTTGATGCCCGCACCACTGGGACATGCTACCGGTTTCCTGCATGGCGTTACCGCACCGTTTTTAATCGGCGCACGCAGCGTATTGTTAGATATTTTCACCCCAACCGCCTGTCTTGATCTGCTGGAGCAACAGCGCTGTACCTGTGTGCTCGGCGCAACACCCTTCGTCTACGACATGTTGTGTAGCATGGAAAAGCGGCCAAGCGATATCTCATCACTACGCTTTTTCTTATGTGGGGGCACAACCATTCCCCAGAAGATTGCCCATGACTGCCAGCAGCTCGGCATAAAATTATTAAGCATTTATGGCTCGACTGAGAGTTCACCACATGCGCTGGTCAATCTCGATGATTCGCTTTCTCGCATGATGAATACGGACGGATATGCCGCTGCAGGTGTTGAAATTAAAGTCGTCGATGAAGCGCGCAATACGTTGCCCGCGGGGGTAGAAGGTGAAGAAGCTTCGCGTGGTCCCAATGTGTTTATGGGCTACCTCGATGAACCCGAACTCACCGCCCGCGCGCTGGATCAAGACGGCTGGTATTACAGCGGCGACTTATGCCGAATGGACGATGCGGGGTACATCAAAATCACCGGACGGAAAAAAGATATCATTGTCCGCGGTGGAGAAAACATCAGCAGCCGCGAAGTTGAGGATATCTTATTGCAGCATCCTCGCATTCACGATGCTTGTGTTGTCGCGATGCCGGACGAACGATTAGGTGAAAGGTCATGTGCTTATGTGGTGCTAAAACCGCCGCATCATTCGTTGTCGCTGGAATCAGTGGTGGCCTTTTTTAGCCGCAAGCGGGTGGCAAAGTACAAATACCCTGAGCACATTGTGATCGTGGAGAAATTACCGCGCACGGCGTCCGGTAAAGTACAAAAATACCAGCTGCGTAAGGATATCATTCAGCGTTTGAGCGTGGAGAGTATTACAGGATAAAGCGCCGGATGGCGATGCTAACGCATCTTATCCGGCCTACGTTGAATAGGCCGGATAAGGCATGATATTACTTGTTCAGTTCAGCCAGACTCAGCCAGGTTTGTACGACGGTGTCCGGGTTCAGCGACAGGCTGTCGATCCCCTCTTCCATCAGCCAGGCCGCGAAGTCTTCGTGGTCAGAAGGTCCCTGGCCGCAAATACCCACGTATTTACCCTGTTTCTTGGCTGCACGAATCGCCATCGACAGCAGTGCTTTCACCGCGTCGTTACGCTCATCAAACAGTTCAGAAACCACACCAGAGTCACGATCCAGACCCAGCGCTAACTGCGTCATGTCGTTTGAGCCGATGGAGAAGCCGTCGAAGTACTCGAGGAACTGCTCGGCCAGCAAGGCGTTAGACGGGATCTCACACATCATGATGATCTTCAGTCCGTTCTCGCCGCGTTTCAGCCCCTGGCGTGCCAGCTCTTCCACCACCGCTTTCGCCTGAGCAACGGTACGTACAAACGGTACCATCACTTCAACGTTAGTCAGGCCCATGTCGTTACGGACACGTTTTACTGCGTCGCATTCCAGCGCAAAGCAGTCGCGGAAGCTATCGGCAACATAACGGCCCGCCCCACGGAAGCCCAGCATCGGGTTCTCTTCATGCGGTTCATAACGCTCACCGCCGACCAGGTTGGCATATTCGTTGGACTTAAAGTCCGACATACGCACGATGACGCGTTTTGGATAAAACGCCGCACCCAGCGTCGCGATCCCTTCCGTCAGACGACCTACGTAGAATTCACGCGGAGAATCGAAACCTTTCATCATGGCGCGGATTTCATTTTGCAGCTCAGGCGTTTGGTCATCAAACTCCAGCAACGCACGCGGGTGCACGCCAATCATACGGTTGATGATAAATTCCAGACGCGCCAGGCCGACGCCTTCGTTTGGCAGACAGGCGAAGTCGAAAGCCCGATCCGGGTTACCGACGTTCATCATCACCTTCAACGGCAGATCCGGCATGGTCTCCACGCTGGAACTCTTCACGCTAAAGTCGAGCATGTCAGCGTAAACATAACCGGTGTCGCCTTCGGCACAGGAGACGGTTACCTTTTCACCATCTTTCATGCGCTCGGTCGCATCGCCACAGCCTACTACGGCGGGGATCCCCAGTTCACGGGCAATGATTGCCGCGTGACAGGTACGACCGCCACGGTTAGTGACAATCGCCGCCGCTTTCTTCATGATCGGTTCCCAGTCCGGGTCGGTCATGTCGGTAACCAGTACGTCGCCTGGTTCGATACGGTTCATTTCGCTGATGTCATGAATGACTTTGACCGGGCCCGCGCCAATGCGGTGACCGATGGCGCGACCTTCAGCAATAATTTTACCCTGCGCATGCAGCGTATAACGCTCCATCACCTGACCGCGGGAACGCACGGTTTCCGGACGCGCCTGAACGATGAACAGCTTGCCGGTATGACCGTCTTTCGCCCATTCGATGTCCATCGGACGACCGTAGTGCTTCTCGATTTGTACCGCCTGCTTCGCCAGTTCCTGCACTTCTTCGTTAGTCAGGGAGAAAATGTCACGTTGTTCCTGCGGGACATCTTCAATGGTCACCTGCTTACCGTGTTCCTGGGTCGGCGCGTAAATCATGCGGATTTTTTTCGAACCCATTGTGCGACGGACGATCGCCGGACGGTTAGCCGCCAGGGTCGGTTTGTGCACGTAGAATTCATCCGGGTTAACGGCGCCCTGCACGACCATTTCGCCCAGACCCCAGGCAGACGTAATAAAGACGACCTGGTCGAAACCGGATTCGGTATCGATGGAGAACATTACGCCTGAGGACGCGAGGTCAGAACGCACCATCCGCTGAACGCCAGCAGAGAGCGCTACGCCACGGTGGTCATAGCCCTGGTGAACACGATAAGAGATCGCGCGGTCGTTAAACAGCGAGGCAAATACGTGTTTGATGGCAACCAGTACGGCATCAAATCCCTGGACGTTGAGGAAGGTTTCCTGCTGACCGGCAAATGACGCATCTGGCATATCTTCTGCGGTAGCGGAAGAACGCACGGCAAAAGAGGCATTGGCATCGTCCGCTGACAGCTGCGCGTAGGCATCGCGGACGGCATTTTCCAGCTCTGGCTGGAAAGGAGTGTCGATAATCCACTGGCGGATCTGTGCCCCGGCTTTAGCAAGCTCAGTGACATCGTCGATATCCGTTTTATCCAGCAGCTCATAAATGCGCTGGTTTACACCGCTCTGGTCCAGAAACTGGTTAAACGCATCGGCGGTCGTTGCAAAACCATTCGGTACGGAAACACCCATACCTGAAAGGTTAGTAATCATTTCACCCAGGGAGGCATTTTTGCCTCCAACTCTGTCTACATCATTCATGCCGAGTTGGTTATACCAAAGCACCAGCGGTGACGAGCCATTGTTGGACATCGAACAATCCTTATATATGAACGAGGTTAGGAAACTCAATTTTGCGTAATTATCTTGGCATATTTACTCCGTCGAAAAAAACGGTGAATCGTTCAAGCAACTTTATTTTTTATTTTTTCAGATTGTTTCCGCATTTGCGCAAACCCGCGAACCACACGGGATCACCACAAAAACGACCGGTATAAACATTTGTTCCGAAAAATGAAATGTACTTTTCAGTAAATATAAAAATACCGTTTCATTTTATAAAATAGATGCAGCAATATTCGCTTCTGGCGAATTTTAATTTATGCTTTCAGAGAATTATATCTGCCCCAGGATGAGCAAAATGGATAATGCTGTTGATCGTCACGTATTTTATATTTCTGATGGTACGGCCATCACCGCCGAGGTATTGGGTCACGCGGTGATGTCGCAATTTCCTGTCACGATCAGCAGTATTACGCTGCCGTTTGTGGAAAATGAGAGTCGTGCGCGCGCGGTTAAAGACCAGATTGACGCTATCTACCAACAAACTGGCGTGCGCCCTTTGGTGTTTTACTCCATCGTCCTGCCGGAAATTCGCTCGATCATTCTGCAAAGCGAGGGATTTTGTCAGGATATTGTGCAGGCGCTGGTTGCCCCACTACAACACGAAATGAAGCTCGACCCTACGCCAATCGCCCATCGCACGCACGGTCTGAATCCCGGTAACCTCAACAAGTACGACGCGCGCATTGCTGCCATTGATTACACCCTCGCCCACGACGACGGTATTTCGTTGCGCAACCTCGATCAGGCCCAGGTGATCCTACTCGGCGTTTCCCGTTGCGGTAAAACCCCGACGAGTCTTTATCTGGCCATGCAGTTTGGTATCCGCGCGGCCAACTACCCCTTTATTGCCGATGATATGGATAATCTGGTGCTGCCCACTTCCCTGAAGCCGTTGCAGCATAAGCTGTTCGGTCTGACTATCGACCCTGAGCGCCTGGCGGCCATCCGCGAAGAACGCCGTGAGAACAGCCGTTATGCCTCGCTGCGTCAGTGCCGTATGGAAGTTGCTGAGGTGGAAGCGCTTTATCGGAAAAACCAGATCCCCTGGCTGAACAGTACCAATTATTCGGTAGAAGAGATTGCTACCAAGATCCTCGATATCATGGGACTGAATCGCCGCATGTACTAGAATGCTAGTGCATTGGTTCGATTTTTTGTTATTATGCTCGCCACCAGGCAGGATGAGTGTGATATTGTGATGTACATCACTTCCCGGTAGTCCTGCCGTTGAAGCAACAAATTTCTGAGACAAGTAATGAACAGAACCGATGAACTCCGTACTGCGCGTATTGACAACCTGGTCACTCCAGCAGAGCTTGCGCAACGGCATCCTGTTTCGTCCTCCGTCGCCCGTCATGTTACGGACTCCCGACGTCGGATAGAAAAAATTTTAAATGGTGAAGACCCCCGTTTACTGGTGATCGTAGGTCCCTGCTCGATTCACGATCTTGATGCCGCGATGGAATACGCGACACGATTACAGGCGCTGCGCACTAAGCACCAGGCGCGTCTGGAAATCGTGATGCGTACCTATTTTGAAAAACCACGCACCGTCGTAGGCTGGAAAGGCCTGATTTCCGACCCGGATTTGAACGGCAGTTATCGTGTAAACCACGGTATTGAACTGGCGCGAAAACTGCTGTTGCAGATCAACGAACTGGGCGTCCCCACGGCGACTGAATTCCTCGACATGGTGACCGGCCAGTTTATTGCCGATTTAATCAGTTGGGGAGCTATTGGCGCGCGCACCACCGAAAGTCAGATCCATCGTGAAATGGCCTCCGCGCTCTCCTGTCCGGTCGGCTTTAAGAACGGAACGGATGGCAACACGCGCATCGCCGTCGATGCGATTCGCGCCTCCCGCGCCAGTCACATGTTCCTCTCGCCGGATAAAACCGGTCAGATGACCATTTATCAGACCAGCGGTAACCCTTACGGGCATATCATCATGCGTGGCGGTAAAAAGCCGAATTATTATGCTGAAGATATTGCTGCCGCCTGCGATACCCTGCACGAATTTTCTCTGCCTGAGCATCTGGTGGTCGATTTTAGCCACGGTAATTGCCAGAAGCAGCATCGCCGTCAGTTGGAGGTTTGTGATGACGTGTGCCAGCAAATTCGTAACGGTTCAACGGCAATAGCCGGGATCATGGCGGAGAGTTTCCTGCGTGAAGGTACGCAAAAAATCGTTAGCGGCCAGCCGCTGGTTTACGGTCAGTCCATTACCGACCCATGCCTGAACTGGGAAGATACTGAACTGTTGGTTGAAAAACTCGCCTCTGCGGTTGATAGCCGTTTTTAATGCTGTTCGCCGGGCAATATCACTTTGCCCGGCGCTAATCCCTTGTTTTTCCCTTGATTGTTGTGCAAAAAACGTTCTCGTCACAATTATTTCACAAAAACGCTTGCCGCAAATTTGCAGTTTGATGATAATGATTATCATTGTTACATTGATTGTTATTTTTAAACACTATGTCACGTATGGATAACACAACGGCAACGCCTGCAAAAGACAAAACACCGCCTTCCGTCGCGCCAAACGACCGACGAATTGACAGTAAAACCCTGCTGGGTAACGAAGGACGCGTGATCATAGAACATGATGGTCAGCACTACCTGCTGCGCCAGACCCAAGCCGGAAAACTCATTCTGACTAAATAAACAACACATTTCGCCAGCCACCCAGGTCATACCCAGGCAGCCAGCGCTTTTCGATTTCCTAATGGAGAGTTGCTATGCCTTACCTGCACACCGCTTCCCTGCGCCCATCGCTGTTGGCGCTGGCGATTGTCAGTAACCTGCCCGCCGTCGCCTATGCGGCGGCCGAGGATATGACCGTTACCGCCACCGGCAATGCCCGTAGCGCCTTTGAAGCACCGATGATGGTCAGTGTCATTGACACCACCGCCCCAGAAAACCAAACCGCCAGCTCAGCTGCCGACCTGTTACGTAAGGTTCCAGGCCTGACCCTTGACGGTACTGGCCGTACCAACGGCCAGGACGTGAATCTGCGCGGGTACGATCGACGCGGCGTTCTGGTGCTGGTTGACGGCGTTCGCCAGGGAACCGACACCGGACACCTGAACAGTACCTTCCTCGACCCGGCGCTTATCAAACGCATCGAAGTTGTGCGTGGTCCTTCCGCACTACTGTACGGTAGCGGCGCGCTAGGCGGCGTGATCGCCTATGACACTGCAGATGCCAAAGATCTACTGGAAGTCGGGCAAAACAGCGGTTATCGCGTGTTCGGTACCGCGGCGACCGGCGATCACAGTCTCGGCATGGGCGCCAGCACATATGGCCGTACCGATACGCTGGACGGACTGCTTGCCTGGTCCAGTCGCGATCGCGGTGATTTACGCCAGAGTGACGGTACTACTGCGCCGAATGACGAAGCAATTAACAATATGCTGGCGAAAGGTAGCTGGAAAATTAACAGCGCCCAGACGCTGGCCGGTTCGCTGCGTTACTACAACAATGACGCCCGGGAACCTAAAAACCCGCAGACCAGCACGGCGGATGCCAGCAACCCGATGACCAACCGTTCAACGATCCAGCGTGATGCGCAACTGACCTACTCGCTCGCTCCGGCGGACAATGACTGGCTGAACGCTGACGCCCGTATCTACTGGTCCGAAGCGCGCATTAATGCTCAGAATGCAGATAACACTGGCGAATTTCGCAAGCAAACCACCAAAGGCGGGAAGATCGACAACCGCAGCCGTCTGTTTACCGACTCTTTTGCATCTCACCTGTTGACCTACGGCGGTGAATACTATCGTCAGGAACAACAACCGGGAGGAGCAACAACTGGTTTCCCGGAGGCTAAGATCGATTTCAGCTCCGGCTGGCTCCAGGATGAAATCACCCTGCGCGACCTGCCGGTTACGCTGCTGGGCGGTACCCGTTATGACTCTTATCGCGGCAGCAGCGACGGTTATGAAGATGTCGATGCCGATAAATGGTCGTCCCGCGCCGGATTAACGGTTGCGCCAACTGACTGGCTGATGCTGTTCGGTTCATACGCTCAGGCTTTCCGTGCCCCGACTATGGGCGAGATGTATAACGATGCGAAACACTTCTCGATTGGTCGTTTTTACACCAACTACTGGGTACCTAACCCTAACCTGCGCCCGGAAACCAACGAAACACAGGAATACGGATTTGGCCTGCGCTTTGACGATCTTCTGATGGCGAGCGACGCGCTCGAATTTAAAGCCAGCTATTTCGACACCAAAGCGAAAGATTACATCTCCACCAGCGTCGATTTCGCCGCTGCGACAACCACGTCCTATAACGTACCCAACGCCAAAATCTGGGGCTGGGACGTGATGGCGAAATATTCCACCGACCTGTTCAGCCTCGACATGGCCTATAACCGCACGCGCGGAAAAGATACTGACACAGGTGAATACATTTCCAGCATTAACCCGGATACCGTCACCAGCAAACTGAATGTGCCGGTTGCGCACAGCGGTTTCTCTGTCGGCTGGATAGGGACATTTGCTGACCGTTCCACGCATATCAGCAACAGCTACACTAAACAGCCTGGCTATGCGGTAAACGATTTCTACGTGAGCTATCAGGGCCAACAAGCGCTGAAAGGCATGACCACCACGCTGGTACTGGGCAACGCCTTCGACAAAGAGTACTGGTCGCCGCAAGGCATTCCGCAGGATGGTCGTAATGGCAAAATTTTCGTGAGTTATCAGTGGTAATCACTTTTCCCCGGTTCGCCGGGGCCGCAATCTGGAAGGAAGAGACAATGAATCATTACACACGCTGGCTGGAACTGAAGAAAGAAAATCCTGGCAAATACGCACGTGATATTGCGGGGTTGATGAATATTAGCGAAGCCGAACTGACCTTTGCACGTGTCGGTCACGACGCCTGGCGCTTACGTGGCGAAGTGCGTGAAATTCTCAGCGCACTGGAAACAGTGGGCGAAACCAAATGTATTTGCCGCAATGAATACGCAGTACATGAGCAGGTGGGTGCTTTTACCAATCAGCACCTCAACGGCCATGCTGGGCTGGTTCTCAATCCGCGCGCCCTCGATCTGCGTCTGTTCCTGAATCAGTGGGCCAGCACCTTTCATATCAGCGAAACAACCGCCCATGGTGAGCGTCAGAGCATTCAGTTCTTCGACCATCAGGGAGACGCACTGCTGAAGGTCTATACCACGCAAAATACCCTCGTTGAGGAATGGGCGGCGTTGCTGACCCGTTTCATCTTTGCAGAAAATCCGCCGCTGGTGCTGCAACCCGCCAACAATTCTGCGCCTGCCGCCGTCACGGTCGATGCACAGACCGTTGATCAAGAGTGGCGAGCGATGACCGATGTCCACCAGTTCTTCGGTCTGCTGAAACGCCATGAACTCACCCGCCAACAGGCATTTAATCTGGTGGGCGACGATCTGGCCTGTAAGGTTTCTAATAGTGCACTGGCGCAGTTACTCGACACCGCGCGTCAGGATGGCAACGAAATTATGGTTTTTGTGGGTAACCGCGGCTGCGTACAGATTTTTACCGGCGTGATTGAAAAACTGGTACCGATGAAAGGCTGGCTGAACATCTTCAACCCAACCTTTACCCTGCATCTGCTGGAAGAAAGCGTGGCCGAAACGTGGGTGACGCGCAAACCGACCGCCGATGGTCACGTCACCAGTCTGGAACTGTTTGCTGCCGACGGTACGCAAATCGCACAACTGTATGGTCAACGTACGGAAGGCGAGCCGGAGCAGACGCAATGGCGCGCACAGATTGACGCTCTGACGCCGAAAGGACTGGCTGCATGAAAAAACTGCTGACCCTGATCGCGCTGCTGCCCCTCGCGGCGCTGGCTGCGTCCGAGGAACGGGTTGTTGCCCTCGGTGGCGATGTCACCGAGATCGTATACGCACTGGGAGTACAACCCTCCCTTGTGGCGAGAGACAGCACCAGCCAGTGGCCTGCTGCGGCAACCGCGTTACCTGATGTTGGTTATTTGCGCCAGCTCAACGCCGAAGGGATCCTTGCCACACGCCCTACGCTGGTCCTTGCCAGCGCGCAGGCGCAGCCTTCTCTGGTGTTAAAACAGATCGAGCAGAGCAATGTCAGGGTTGTCACGATCCCGGCAAGCAACGATCTTAACGCGATTGATGAAAAAGTTCGGGTTATCGCCGAGGCTACTCATCGGGAGGCCGACGGCGAAACGCTGCGCGCAACGTTACGTCAGGAACTGGCGACGCTCCCGTCATCTGAACTTAATAAACGTGTGCTGTTTATTCTCAATCATGGCGGGATGACCGCGATGGCGGCGGGCCAGCAAACCGGAGCCGATGCGGCGATTCGTGCCGCAGGATTACGCAACGCGATGCAGGGCGTTAATCGCTATCAGCCGCTATCACAAGAAGGCGTCATTGCCAGCCAGCCCGATCTGGTAGTGATTTCACAAGAAGGCGTTAAGGCAATGGGTGGCGAGGCAAACCTGTGGGCGCTACCGGGACTTGCGCAAACACCTGCCGGCAGGAATAAACAGGTATTGCAGGTTGACGATATGGCGCTGTTGGGCTTCAGCGTTCGCACGCCACAGGCTATTTTGCAGCTTCGTGCTAAAGCGGAGCAATTGCCCTGATGTCCCGGCGGATCACCTGTTCGTTGTGGATGTTGGCATTGATGCTGGTTGTAATAACGGTTCTGGCTACCGGTTTTGGCGCGTTGCGCCTGCCGGTAAGTCTGCTCTGGCGTGATGGCGATGAGGCACTGCGTCAAATCTGGCTCACGATTCGTCTGCCCCGCGTCCTGCTGGCGCTGGTGATTGGCGGCTCTCTGGCGCTCGCTGGCTGCGTGATGCAGGGGTTGTTTCGCAATCCACTTGCAGACCCTGGATTACTGGGAATAAGCAGTGGTGCCGCCTGCGCTGTGGCCCTGTGGGTGGTGCTGCCTGTCTCCTTGCCCGCGCTGCTGATGTTGTATGCTCCAATGCTGGCCGCTTTTTTCGGCGCTCTGGCGGCAACCGTAGTGATTTTTATCCTTAGCCAACAGCGCGACGGTTCACTCTCACGCCTGCTGCTGGTCGGCATTGCCATTAACGCGCTCTGTGGGGCGGCGGTTGGCGTTTTGTCGTGGGTCAGTAATGATGCGCAACTGCGCCAGCTGTCGCTATGGGGAATGGGAAGTCTGGGGGCCGCGCAGTGGTCCACACTGTTGGCTGTCACTTCACTGACAATCCCGACGGTGCTGATCATCTGGCGACTTGCTCCGGCGCTGAATCTTCTGCAGCTGGGTGAGGAAGAGGCGCATTATCTCGGCGTTGATGTGCGTACAATCCAGCGTATTTTGCTGCTTTGTAGCGCATTACTGGTTGCCTCAGCCGTGGCGGTAAGCGGCGTGATTGGCTTTATCGGGTTGGTCATCCCACATTTAATACGTATGTGGCTCGGCTCAGACCATCGGGCCGTTATTCCGGGTTCCGTGCTGGCGGGCGCGTTTTTATTGCTGATTGCAGACACACTGGCCCGTACGGCGGTTGCGCCTGCGGAGATGCCGGTCGGACTGTTGACCAGTCTTCTCGGCGCACCGTGGTTTTTATGGCTTATTTTTCGTCAGCGAGGACCGCATGGCTGAGCATTTCATCGCTGAAGAGCTTCATTATCACGTAGCTGGCAGAGCGGTAATTGACAATGTATCGCTCGCCCTTAAAAAAGGTGAACTGGTGGCGCTGATCGGCCCAAACGGTGCGGGGAAATCCACTCTGCTACGCTTGCTGACCGGTTTTCTGAAACCGGCTACCGGGCGCTGCGTGCTGTCGGGCAAACCGCTGGAGGAGTGGCCTACCCAGAAGCTGTCACGACACCGGGCGGTGATGCGTCAGCAAACACAGTTGGGGTTTGACTGGCCGGTAGAGGCCGTCATCACGATGGGGCGCGCGCCCTGGAGCCAACGACCGGAACCTGGGCTTATTGCACAGGTAATGGAGATGACCGGATGTACGCCTCTGGCAGGCCGGCAATACGCCGCGCTTTCCGGCGGCGAGCAACAGCGAGTGCAGTTAGCCCGTGCGCTGGCGCAACTCTGGTGCGACGGTGCACCTCGCGGTTGGTTATTCCTTGATGAACCGACCTCCGCGCTGGATCTTTACCACCAGCAGCATTTGTTGCGCATGCTAAAAACGCTAACCGCTTCGGGTGGGCTGCATGTGTGCATTGTGCTTCACGATCTGAACCTCGCTGCACTGTGGGCAGACAGAATAGTGCTGCTGCACAACGGCAGGCTGGTGTCTCAGGGAACACCGGAAACTGTGTTACAGGCCGATGATCTGAAGCGCTGGTACGGTGCTCAGGTACACGTTGGCCAGCATCCGGCCAACGCCTCCCCGCAGGTATTTCTGGCCCCTTAGCTTGAACAACTCACTTCCAGCCGTTTGCCCCAGTCAGGTGGACGGCTGGCATAGTCATCATCACGATCGGCAAACGGGGTACGCAACGCCTGGTGCAACCGGTGCAGTTCCGCGTAATCCCCCTGCTCTGCCTGACTAATCGCCCGTTGCGCCAGCCAGTTACGTAATACCATCGCCGGATTTGCCGCCTTCATCTGTGTTTGTCTGACTGCATCGGCAATATTGTCTTGCTGAAGGCGCGAGCGATACCGCGTGAACCAGTCGTCAAATGCTGCGCGGTCGATAAACTCATCGCGCAACGGAGATTGCGCACTGTGCTGCTCCGTTTCGCTGAGCATGCGAAACGTTCGCGTATAGTCGCTTCTTTCTCGCGCCATCAGGCTAAACAGTTCGCCAAGCAGTTCGTTATCGTCTTTCTGCTCGCTAAAGAAGCCGAGCTTTTGCCGCATCCGCTGACCGTAGCGAGTTAACAGCGCCAGCTGGTAACTGTCCAGCGCATCATTGAGCGCCTCGACCGGGATAAATGGCGACAGGGTTTGCGCCAGACGTTGCAGGTTCCACAACGCGGCGGCCGGTTGATTATCGAAACTGTATCGCCCCTGGTTGTCAGAGTGGTTGCAGATATAATCGGGCACGTAATCATCAAGAAAACCGAATGGACCGTAATCCATCGTCAGACCCAGAATCGACATGTTGTCCGTGTTCATAACACCATGTGCAAATCCTACCGCCTGCCAGTCAGCGATTAACGTCGCAGTACGCGTGACAACATCGTTAAACCACAGCTGATACTTATCGGCTTCTTCCTGCCATTGCGGCCAGTAATGGCGAATCGCAAAGTCAGCCAACTGGCGCACTTTTTCCGGCTCTCGGCGATAGTAAAAATGCTCAAAATGGCCAAACCGCATATGGCTTTGCGCCACGCGAATGAGCATCGCCCCCGCTTCGACCGTTTCGCGATAAACCGGCGTGTCGCTGGTGACAATCGACAATGCCCGCGTGGTCGGTATTCCCAAGTAATGCATCGCTTCACTGGCCAGGCTTTCACGAATGGTCGAGCGCAGCACGGCACGCCCATCACCCATGCGGGAATACGGCGTGAGTCCGGCGCCTTTCAGGTGCCAGTCAAACGTTGAACCATCCGCGAGGTGTTGTTCGCCCAGCAGGATCCCACGTCCGTCGCCAAGCTGACCAGCCCAGACGCCGAACTGATGCCCACTATAAACCTGGGCTAAAGGCGACATCCCGGGAAGCAACGATTCGCCTCCCCAAACGCCTGCACCAGTCGGAATATCAAATAGCGCCGCAGGAATTGCTAATTGCTCCGCCAGCGCATCGTTATGCCAGATAAGGCGCGCGTTTTTCAGAGGGGTGGGTGAAAGCGCGGTATAGGTTGCTGGTAGTTCATCACGCCAGCGAGTGGTAAAAGACAGGGTCATAGGGCCTCCTGTCTCTAGTGTAGACTGTTAATAGTCTGTTAAACACCAGCAAATAAAAGGGTTATATCTTAGCGAGCGAAATTATCTGCGCAGGAGGCACCGCAGGCCACAATCCTCCCTGCATGGCACTGAATCCCACAGGCAAGACGCGCTCCAGCATCTCTTGTGTATCAATTCCGCTAATGATTATTGACTCACAGCTGGGCGATAGTTGCGCCAGAATAGCCCGCATAAACGGTTCAAACGAAATATGTGCAATCCTTTGTTGAACAAAGTTTTTATCCAGCACGACGCGTTTGAACAGGCCGTCAAAAATTGCCCGGGTTGATATACCACCAGAACCATAGTTTGTCAGGACTAATGGAAATCGCGCAGCAAGTGCGGCCAATATTGGATTATCTTTACCTTTGTTTAACTCCGGATAGCTTTCATTAATAGTCAGCTCCAGAAATGAAAATCGTTCAACTTGTGAAGCAAGTTCAGTATCTGATAATAAAGTATTAGCAACTGCTGGCGTTAAATTAATCCAGGCGGATACTTTTCGCTGAATAAAAAAATGTTGGCACGTTTCGATTAATTCTAGTTTTTCTACAAATAAACGACATTGTTCGTCGTCTGACATCCGAGGTAGGACCAGCTCGGTGGGTATACGCACATCTCCATGCGCACTGGCGAAACTGGTGATGATATCGACGAATTCAAGATCGCCTTTTTCGCTTCTCGCAGGAAGAAAAGAGAACTCAGAATGGTAAAGATTATCCAGTGAAACAATCATCGTGCCAGCCCCGCTGCATGGGTGTTATCCGGCATCCTGTAGCAAAGGATGGAGAAATACGTTACTGCTGATGCAAGTAGAGGCCCTTTCATTTTTCCCTTTTTAGCCGGTAAATCGAATCCTTTTTTTTAGCTTATCCTGATTATAAGCGAATATCCAGCTTTGCACTTTTTAATATCTCGGAATAAATCATATTTTTAGCAAGATACGCTCTTAATGTTCAGGGGTATTGTCTAACCAAAAGCAGAAATAAAAGTTAACTTTCAAATGGTGATGTTGAGGCTGCACACTCGATGGCAGCCTCGGAGTTACGGGGGATTAAATACGTCGTGCCTGCCAAAAGTTTTTACGCCAGTAAACGTTATCCAGAGACGAGCGCATCACGCCACGGCTGGTTGAAGCATGAATAAACTGATTATTGGTATCGTAAATACCAACATGCAGACCGCTTTCCCCAGACCCGGTTTTAAAGAAAACCAGATCGCCTGGCAGCAAATCATCTTTATCAATTTCGGTACCAATCTTTGATTGCGTACGCGTATCGCGCGGAAGTTGCAGGTCGAATTTATCGCGCATCGTCATCAAAACAAATCCAGAACAATCCACCCCACTACGACTCATACCGCCATAACGATAGGGTGTGCCATGCCAGGTTTGGAGCTGATCATTAAGACCGGCGATAACGGCAATAGAATCCGACAAGCGGGCATTTGGCGCAGGCGCACGATGGCTGCTGCAGCCCGCCAAAAACAATGCTGTGATGAAAAGGAGCCAAAAGCGCATTCAGTACGAATCCTCTGAATTTTATTTTTATGCCAATTTAGCGTGGAAATTATATGATTTTCAAGAACCCATTTCACTTAAGTGGTTGATATGAGCATTCTGTGCCCTTCAATATCCAAACGTCGGAAGTTGACGCCATAGGCCGCAGACAGATTGGCCGGCGTCAGTACCGTATCTCGTGCACCACTGGCAAGCAGTTTCCCGCGTTTGAGTAGCCAGGCTTTATGCGCATGGCGTAAGGTGTGATTAAGGTCATGGCTACTCATCACAATCGCTATGCCCTGCAAACACAGCTGACTCAACAGTCGGTCCAGTGCGTTTTGTTGCGCGACGTCCAGACTGTTCATCGGCTCATCCAGCAGTAAAAGCTGACCTAATGGATTCGCTTGTGGGCAAATCTGCAGGATAACCGCAGCCAGGCGCACACGCTGCCACTCACCGCCGGAGAGTTGGTTCACGCCGCGCCCCAGTTTATCTCCCAGACCGAGCGCATCGGCGATCTCCTGTAACAGATCGGTGCGTTCTTTGTCGGGTTGATGCAGCGTCAGAAAATGCCAGACCGGCATGGCAAACGGCGGATTTTGCTGTTGCGCAAGATAGGCGCGATATTGCGCCAGCCTGGCGGCCGGCCATTCCTCCAACGGCATATCACCAAAAGTGATACTGCCCTCTCCGTTTGTCAGACCCGCCATACGCGCCAACAGCGTACTTTTTCCGGCACCGTTTGGTCCCACTAAATGCAAGATCTCTCCTGCTTTTATCTCACCAGAAAGCGGGCCGAGACGGGTCGATTCCGCGACATCCTGTAGCTGCATCAATCGAGACATTAGTTTGCCAGCGCCTGCTTGATGGTTTGCACCAGGATGGGATCCTCAGGCGTCATATCCGGTGAGAATCGTTGCAGCACTTTTCCATCGCGACCCACTAAAAACTTCTCAAAATTCCACAGAATATCGTCCGGGTAGAGCGGCGCACGACCTTTGCTCGCCATTCGCTCATAGAACCCGCTATCCGCAGGCGCAACGGCCTTTGGCGCGGCATCAATCAGTTTCTGGTACAGCGGATGGCGTCCCTCGCCGTTAACATCAATTTTGCTGAACATTGGAAAGGTAACGCCCCAGGTGGTACTGCAATACGTTTTTATTTCCTCTTCGCTGCCCGGCTCCTGGCCCAGAAACTGATTGCAAGGGAAACCAAGAACGCTGAAGCCCTGTTGGTGCCAGGCTTTCTGCAGATTCTCCAGTTGCTCGTACTGCGGCGTCAGCCCACATTTTGAAGCAACGTTGACGATTAACAGCACATTCCCGGAATACGGCTGCAGTGAGGTAACCTCGCCGTCGATGGTCGTCACTTCTGTATCGAGGATAGTGTTTTGCATAGCATCTCCAGAACAACAGGTGGATTTTCAGTTTTTAATCATAGACCGAACCAACGCGTTCTAGCGCGCGGCTTTTAACAATAGCCAGATAAATACCGGCGCACCCATAGTGGCCGTTACCACGCCGATAGGTAACTCAGCCGAGGCCAGCACCAAACGCGCGACAACATCAGCAAACAATAATGCGATTGCGCCAGCCAACGCACAACCTGGCAGTAAAACACGGTGATCGGTGAGGCCGCACAGTCGCAAAATATGCGGGATCACAAGCCCAATAAAACCAATCGCCCCTGCCAGAGCCACGCTCACGCCAACCATCCAGCCTGTGGCAACCACCAGCAGGTTGCGCCAGAACCATAATGGCAGTCCCAGCTGACGCGCAGAAGTTTCTCCTAACGCCAGCATATTCATCGGCTGCGACTGACAGCAGATCCACACCAGTACCGGAATCAACGCCACCATGAGCCAAGCCTGATGCCAGTCTACGCCACCGAAGCCCCCCATCATCCAGTACATCAGCTGTCGTAAGTCAAACGAGGTAGAGAAGTAGATAGCCCATGTCATCAGCGCGCTACAGATTATCCCCAGCGCCACCCCCGCCAGCAGCAGACGGCTGGTAGACAGATGTCGACGGGCGAAACGTAGCAAAATAAGCGTGATAATCAGCGCCCCGGCAATGGCGCAAAGGCCCAACGCCCAGCCGGGGAGTTGCCCCTGCCCCAGCAGCACCGCCGCGATAAGCCCGACTCCCGCGCCGTTAGATACGCCCAGTAATCCCGGCTCTGCGAGCGGGTTTTCAAACAGAGCTTGCATCACTGCGCCAGATAAGGCCAATGCAGCGCCTACCAGCAAAACGGCAAGGGTACGGGGAAGTCGAATTTGCCAGACGAACAGATCGCCGCGGGCGCTGAACCAGTCGCCGGGAGCGATCCATTGTTCTCCTGCGCACAAGCTTAGAATCGTTGCCAGTAGCATAAGTACTGACAGTGACAGTATCCAGCGTACGTTTCGACGCTGCTGTTGATGGGCGAAAGTCAGCATGTTTTCCATTCTGCTGAAAAGAGATGGAGGTGATTCTACGGTGCTGATTCGGTAGTGAAAAGGAAAAAGGCCGCATAGCGGCCTTTTTAGTTATACGCGTCATACTCTGCGTATCGTTAAATCACTCTTCTTTGGGCGTTGCGTTTTCAACCCGGCTTTTTAACTTCTGTCCGGGTCTGAAGGTCACCACGCGCCGTGCTGTAATGGGAATATCTTCGCCCGTTTTCGGGTTACGGCCCGGACGTTGATTCTTATCACGCAGATCGAAGTTACCAAAACCAGAGAGTTTTACCTGCTCACCATTTTCCAGAGCACGACGGATCTCTTCGAAAAACAGCTCGACCAGTTCTTTGGCATCCCGCTTGCTAAGCCCAAGCTTATCAAACAGATATTCTGACATTTCAGCTTTTGTAAGCGCCATAGGTTCAATCCCTCAATGATGCCTGGAATCGCTCTTTTAATGCCTCTACACATTTGGCGACGGTAGCGGCAATCTCCTCTTCTTCAAGTGTACGGCTGGTATCCTGAAGGATCAGGCTGATAGCGAGGCTCTTATAGCCCTCCGCAACACCCTTACCGCGGTACACGTCAAATAAGTTTACGCCAACTACCTGATTTACGCCAACTTTCTTACACTCGGATAAAATATCCGCAGCGGGAACGTTTTCTGCCACAACGACTGCGATATCGCGACGGTTCGCTGGGAAGCGAGAAACTTCACGCGCCTGAGGCACCACGCGGTCTGCGAGCTTATTCCACTCCAGTTCAAACACCAGAGTGCGACCGTTCAGATCCAGTTTACGTTCCAGTTCAGGATGAACAACCCCAATGAAACCAATACGTTCACCTTTCAGATAAATCGCCGCAGACTGACCCGGATGCAGTGCTGGATTCGCTTCAGCTTTGAACTGAATGTCCGCCAGTTTTCCGGTCAGGTCGAGAACTGCTTCCAGATCGCCTTTCAGATCATAGAAATCAACGGTCTCTTTTGCCAGATTCCAGTGTTCATCATGACGGTTACCGCAGATCACGCCAGCCAGCATCAGATCCTGACGGATCCCGAGGTTGGCCTGCGTATCTGGCACGAAACGTAAACCCGTTTCGAAAATACGTACGCGGTTCTGCTGACGATTCTGGTTATACACTACCGTAGACAGCAAGCCGGTCCACAGGGACAAACGCATTGCCGACATATCAATAGAGATTGGGCTTGGCAGCAGCAGCGCTTCTTCACCCGGGTGCAGCAGCGACTGGACTTTCGGGTCGACGAAGCTATAGGTAATTACTTCCTGGTAGCCTTTGTCATTCAGCATGGTTTTTACACGTTTCAGCGACAAATCCGCTTCACGATGCGTACCCATGATAAGACCCGCCTGAATCGGCGTATTCGGGATATTGTCATAACCGTATACGCGGGCGACTTCTTCGACCAGGTCTTCTTCGATTTCCATATCGAAACGCCAGCTCGGCGCGACCGCTTTCCACTCATCCTGCCCTTCCGTCACGTCACAACCCAGACGACGCAGAATGTCGCTCACCTGCTCATCGGCAATATGGTGTCCGATCAGACGATCCAGTTTGCTACGGCGAAGCGTAATGGTTGCGCGTTTTGGCAGCGTGGCTTCGTTCGTCACGTCAATGACTGGGCCCGCTTCACCGCCGCAGATATCAATCAGCAGGCGCGTTGCACGTTCCATGGCCTTATGTTGCAGCGCAGGATCGACACCACGCTCATAGCGGTGAGATGCATCGGTGTGCAGGCCGTGACGACGCGCGCGACCGGTAATAGACAGCGGGCTGAAGAATGCACATTCCAGCAGGACGTTTTGTGTTTCATCGTTCACGCCGGAATGTTCGCCACCAAAGATGCCGCCCATCGCCAGCGCTTTGTTGTGGTCCGCAATCACCAGCGTATCTGCATTCAGCTTCGCTTCGCTTCCGTCCAGCAATACCAGGGTCTCACCTTCTTTTGCCATACGGACAACAATTCCGCCTTCAATGCGGTCCTTGTCGAATGCGTGCATCGGCTGGCCCAGTTCGAGCAGCACATAGTTAGTCACGTCGACCACGGCATCGATAGAACGAATACCGCAACGGCGCAGTTTTTCTTTCATCCACAGCGGGGTCGGCGCTTTAACATTGATGCCTTTTACCACGCGGCCCAGATAGCGTGGGCAGGCTTCCACGGCTTCGACCTGAATCGGCAGGACGTCGCTAATGGTCGCGGCTACTGGCGCGATTTCCGGCTCAACCAGCGGGGCTTTGTTCAGTACAGCAACGTCACGCGCTACACCGATGATGCCTAAGCAGTCGGCGCGGTTCGGCGTGACGCTGATTTCGATGGTGTTGTCGTCAAGCTTCAGGTATTCACGGATATCGGTGCCAATTGGCGCATCGGCTGGCAGTTCGATAATCCCGTTATGATCGTCGGAAATACCCAGCTCGGAGAACGAGCACAGCATGCCTTCAGATGGTTCACCGCGCAGTTTCGCGGCTTTAATTTTGAAATCGCCCGGCAGAACGGCACCAACGGTTGCCACAGCCACTTTCAACCCCTGACGGCAGTTTGGCGCACCGCAGACGATATCCAGCAGGCGGTCGCCGCCTACATTCACTTTGGTGACACGCAGTTTGTCAGCGTTAGGGTGTTGGCCGCATTCAACCACTTCACCTACCACAACGCCGTTAAACGCGCCGGAAACAGGTTCCACACCGTCAACTTCCAGACCCGCCATCGTGATTTGGTTTGACAGCGCATCGCTATCAATCGCCGGATTTACCCATTCGCGTAACCACAGTTCACTGAATTTCATTGTTTTATCCTGCCTTTATTTAAACTGTTTGAGGAAACGCAGATCGTTTTCGAAGAAAGAACGCAGATCGGTAACGCCGTAACGCAGCATGGTCAGACGCTCCATACCCATACCGAATGCAAAGCCGGAATAGATTTCCGGATCGATGCCAACATTACGCAACACGTTCGGGTGAACCATCCCGCAGCCCAGCACTTCCAGCCATTTGCCGTTTTTGCCCATCACGTCAACTTCCGCAGATGGTTCAGTGAACGGGAAGTAGGAAGGACGGAAACGAACCTGCAGGTCTTCTTCAAAGAAGTTGCGCAGGAAATCGTGCAGCGTGCCTTTCAGGTTGGTGAAGTTGATGTTGGTATCAACAATCAGCCCTTCCATCTGGTGGAACATTGGGGTGTGAGTCTGATCGTAATCGTTACGATATACGCGGCCCGGGGCGATAATACGGATCGGCGGCTGTTTTTCTTTCATGGTGCGGATCTGCACGCCGGAAGTCTGCGTGCGCAGCAGACGCGTCGCGTCAAACCAGAAAGTGTCGTGGTCAGCACGCGCCGGGTGATGGCCAGGAATGTTGAGCGCATCGAAGTTATGATAGTCATCTTCGATTTCCGGACCGGTCGCCACGGTAAAGCCCAGCTCACCGAAGAAACTTTCAATCCTGTCGATTGTACGCGTTACAGGATGCAGACCGCCGTTTTCGATACGACGCCCAGGAAGGGAGATATCGATCGTTTCTTCAGCCAGACGAGCATTCAGCGCAGCGCTTTCTAATTCGGCCTTACGTGCGTTCAGCGCTTGCTGTACCTGCTCTTTAGCTTCGTTAATCACCGCACCTGCTGCCGGGCGCTCTTCTGGCGGCAGTTCGCGCAGGGTTGTCATCTGAAGGGTCAAGTGCCCTTTCTTGCCCAAATATTCGACGCGGACATTGTCTAACGCGGCAACATCTGAAGCCTGGTTAATGGCGGCCGTTGCACTGGCAACCAGCTCTGCGAGATGTGACATGGTTTTCCTCGTTATGTTGCGATATTCACTAGTCGCTCGTATATACGCAAAATCATTCAAGTTGTATCAACGCGGCCAAAGAGCGAATGCAGCCAATACAGAGACAACTTGAAAGATGACGCGTATAAAAAAAGCCTCCACCAGGGAGGCTTTTAGGCGCTGTTTTCCGTTTCTTCTTTCACGCGCAAGCCTCCTGAGTTCAGGTGCTAAAGTAAAAGAAGAAGCGGAAAATAGCAGCATTCATGCTTGCGTTACCTTGTGTGGTAAAAACCGGACAACCTTTATTGAAAAGGCTTACGGATAAATTGTCAACTAATTGATTACTCTACAAATAAAAGAGAGGGAGCCAGGCTCCCTCTTTTCACCGGCTTATGCCAGAGCTGCTTTCGCTTTTTCGACCAGAGCGGTGAACGCTACTTTGTCGAATACTGCGATGTCAGCCAGGATCTTACGGTCGATTTCAACAGAGGCTTTTTTCAGGCCGTTGATGAATTTGCTGTAAGAAATACCGTTCTGACGTGCTGCTGCGTTGATACGCGCAATCCACAGTTGACGGAACTGACGCTTTTTCTGACGACGGTCACGATAAGCGTACTGACCAGCTTTGATAACAGCCTGGAAGGCAACGCGGTATACGCGAGAACGCGCACCGTAGTAGCCTTTAGCTTGTTTCAAAATTTTCTTGTGACGTGCACGGGCAACTACACCACGTTTTACGCGAGCCATATGTGCTCTCCTGTATCTATATTCTTAGTAAAAAAATGAATTAAACGTTAACGGCTTATGCGTACGGCAGGCACGCGATAACCAGACCCAGATCGCCTTTAGACACGAGGCCTTTTGGACGCAGGTGACGTTTACGCTTAGTAGATTTTTTGGTCAGAATATGACGCAGGTTTGCGTGCTTACGCTTAAATCCACCACCACCGGTTTTTTTGAAACGCTTAGCAGCACCGCGTACGGTCTTAATTTTTGGCATTTTAATAACTTCCACTTCGCATTGTTAATAAACGAAACGTAGGCGAACAACGGCTGTGGAACCCGTAGGCTCCACAGACATTGCTACTTGAAGGCCTTACTGTTTCTTCTTAGGAGCGAGCACCATGATCATCTGGCGGCCTTCGATCTTCGTAGGGAAGGATTCGACTACTGCCAGTTCACTCAGATCGTCACGGACGCGGTTGAGCACTTCCATACCGATCTGTTGGTGGGCCATCTCACGACCGCGAAAACGCAGCGTGATCTTAGCCTTATCGCCATCTTCCAGAAAGCGTACCAGGCTGCGGAGTTTTACCTGGTAATCGCCATCGTCGGTGCCAGGACGGAATTTAATTTCCTTAACCTGGATAACTTTTTGCTTTTTCTTCTGTTCCTTAGAAGACTTACTCTTTTCATAAAGGAACTTGCCGTAGTCCATAATACGACAAACTGGCGGTTCGGCGTTAGGGCTGATTTCAACTAAATCTACTCCAGCTTCTTCAGCTTTTTCGATCGCTTCTCTCAGACTCACAATACCCAAAGCTTCGCCTTCCAGACCTGTTAAGCGAACTTCCAGGGCGCGAATCTCGCCATTGATACGATTCGGACGTGCCGTTTGAACTCGTTTTCCGCCTTTAATACCTTATTCCTCCAGTTGTTGAAGACTGCGGCTGCGAATCTCTTGTTGCAGCTTCTCAATCACTTCATTTACGTCCAGGCTGCCCAAGTCTTTGCCACGACGGGTGCGCACGGCAACTTTGCCTGCTTCTACCTCTTTGTCGCCACAGACCAACATGTAAGGGACACGACGTAAAGTGTGCTCGCGGATTTTAAAGCCAATCTTCTCATTTCTCAAGTCTGCTTTTACACGAATACCCGCATTTTGTAGTTTCTGCGTTAATTCGTTAACGTATTCAGACTGAGAATCGGTGATGTTCATGACCACAACCTGAACCGGCGCGAGCCAGGTCGGGAAGAAGCCAGCGAACTCTTCGGTCAGGATACCGATGAAACGTTCCATCGACCCAAGAATTGCACGGTGAATCATAACCGGAACCTGACGCTCGTTGTTTTCGCCAACGTAAGAGGCGCTTAAACGGGACGGCAGGGAGAAGTCCAGCTGTACAGTACCGCACTGCCATGCACGATCGAGGCAGTCATACAGGGTAAATTCAATTTTCGGACCGTAGAACGCGCCCTCACCCAGTTGGAACTCAAACGGGATGTTGTTTTCTTCCAGCGCAACGGCCAGGTCAGCTTCAGCACGGTCCCACATTTCATCGCTACCGATACGTTTTTCGGGGCGAGTGGACAGTTTGACGACGATTTTCTCGAAGCCAAAGGTGCTGTACATATCGTAGACCATACGAATGCACGCGTTAACTTCATCACGAATCTGCTCTTCAGTACAGAAGATATGTGCATCATCTTGAGTGAAGCCACGAACACGCATCAGGCCATGCAGCGCACCTGACGGTTCATTACGGTGGCAGCTACCAAACTCAGCCATACGCAGCGGCAGATCGCGATAGGATTTCAGACCCTGATTAAAGATCTGCACGTGGCCTGGGCAGTTCATTGGCTTAATGCAGTATTCACGGTTCTCAGAAGAGGTGGTGAACATTGCATCTTTGTAGTTGTCCCAGTGACCTGTTTTTTCCCACAGCACACGGTCCATCATGAACGGACCTTTCACTTCCTGATACTGGTATTCTTTCAGTTTTGAGCGAACGAATACTTCCAGTTCACGGAAGATAGTCCAGCCATCGTTGTGCCAGAACACCATACCCGGTGCTTCTTCCTGCATATGATACAGGTCAAGCTGTTTACCGATTTTACGGTGATCGCGTTTGGCTGCTTCTTCCAGACGTTGCAGGTAGGCATTCAGGGCTTTTTTATCTGCCCATGCAGTACCATAAATACGCTGCAGCATCTTGTTATTGCTGTCGCCACGCCAGTATGCCCCTGCGGTCTTCATCAGTTTGAAGTGATGGCAGAAACGCATGTTCGGCACGTGCGGGCCACGGCACATATCGACATATTCTTCATGATGGTACAAGCCGGGCTTGTCATCATGGGCAATGTTTTCATCAAGAATGGAGACTTTATAGGTCTCGCCACGCTTCACGAAGGTTTCACGCGCTTCGTACCAGCTGACTTTCTTCTTAATGACATCGTAGTTTTTCTCAGCGAGCTCGTGCATCCGCTTCTCGAGCGCGTCGACGTCTTCCTGGGTTAACGTACGGTCAAGATCGATATCGTAGTAAAAACCGTTATCAACAACCGGTCCGATCGCCATTTTGGTGTGCGGCCAGAGTTGTTTGATCGCGTGCCCTAACAGGTGCGCACAGGAGTGACGAATGATCTCCAGACCTTCTTCATCCTTCGCGGTGATGATGGAGAGCTTCGCATCATGCTCAATCAGATCGGAAGCATCTACCAGCTCACCGTCAACACGGCCAGCAATAGTGGCTTTCGCCAGACCTGGACCGATGTCCAGCGCAACATCCATGGGGCTTACAGCGTGGTCGTAATGGCGTTGGCTGCCATCAGGAAGAGTAATAACAGGCATGTTATATCCTTATTTGCAGTGGTGACCCACACGTAAGATCACATACAAAGAGAAAATTTATTTGTTTACAGTAAGTTGTGCAACCATCTAACCAACAATCGCTAAATTGGTACACAAATGAAAAACTGACATCCTCAGCCCCTCACCCGGTAAAACGATGGTAACACTAAAAAAGTGGTGATTGCACCACTCTGTTTCACATTGATTCAAATTGTCTTGCAGAAATGGGCGCGATCGGCTAAGAAAAGATGAACACAAATCCTTGCAAACCGATGCAAAGCTTTATGTGTCTCATTTTTATCCCCCCCCCCCCGATATCAGGTATCGATCGATCCATTTACTGATGCTAAACTTCTCTGCTTTAAGAATTCACTGATTTTTATAATGTTAAAGCTATTTGCTAAGTATACATCTATCGGCATTATTAACACATTAATTCACTGGGTTGTGTTTGCTGTATGCATTTACGTATTGCACACAAATCAAGCTCTGGCGAACTTCGCAGGTTTCGTCATCGCCGTTTCTTTCAGTTTCTATGCCAATGCTAAATTCACATTCAACGCATCCGCTACGACTATACGATACATGCTTTATGCCGGGTTCATGGGCTCCCTGAGCACGGCAATTGGTTGGGCGGCAGACAAGTCAGGCATGGCTCCTATCATCACGTTAATAGTGTTCTCCGCCATCAGTCTGGTGTGCGGTTTTATCTATTCAAAATTCATTGTCTTTAGGGTTGCGAAATGAAAATCTCGTTGGTCGTTCCGGTCTTTAATGAAGAGGCCACAATACCGATTTTCTATAAAACGGTTCGGGAATATGAAAGGCTTAAGCAGCATGAAGTCGAGATAGTTTTTATCAATGACGGCAGCAAAGACGCGACAGAATCAATTATTAACGCTTTGGCTATATCCGATCCGCTCGTGGTTATACTGTCATTCACTCGCAACTTTGGCAAGGAGCCAGCTTTGTTCGCCGGACTTGATCATGCAACCGGCGAAGCTATTATCCCAATTGATGTCGACCTGCAGGATCCAATTGAGGTTATCCCTCATTTGATAGAGAAGTGGCAGGCAGGCGCGGACATGGTACTTGCCAAGCGTTCTGATCGCTCAACCGATGGCCGGCTAAAGCGTAAAACGGCCGAGTGGTTCTATAAGCTGCATAACAAAATCAGCAACCCTCAAATCGAGGAGAATGTCGGTGACTTCCGCCTCATGTCCAGAAGTGTGGTAGAGAACATTAAGCTACTGCCTGAGCGCAATCTCTTCATGAAAGGTGTTTTGAGCTGGGTGGGCGGCCAAACTGATGTGGTCGAATATGCCCGCGCTGAACGAGTGGCTGGCAGCACTAAATTCAATGGCTGGAAGTTGTGGAATTTAGCTTTAGAGGGGATTACCAGTTTCTCTACTTTCCCATTACGGATGTGGACATATATTGGTTTCTTTATAGCATTTCTTTCATTAAGTTATGGATTTTGGATGATTGTAGATACTTTGTTTTTTGACAACCCAGTAAGAGGGTACCCATCTATCATAGTATCGATACTTTTTTTGGGAGGTATTCAACTTATCGGGATTGGTGTGCTAGGGAAGGTGCGAATAAGCAGGTCATTTCTTCCCAAGCTGACTCGCTGATTAAAATTTCGCGGATCTGGGCCGATTT